>NYZP01000017.1 GCA_002687175.1 Parcubacteria group bacterium | reverse complement strand
TCTCGAAGATAAACTGATCATTGGATATGCGGTTTTGGCTGGTAAAGGGAGGTGATGCGAAACCGGTCAAACCCACCATATCAGATTCATCCAGGTCTGTCCAGTCTATATTGGGCTCCCCGGGCAGTCGGATGTCAAATGGGTCTCCAGGGCTGGGCACACCATCATCTTCCCCTTCGTCTCCTGTGTTGGGAACACCATCAATACCTATATCATGTTTTTCTACATCCCAATCATTGTCGTCATCAATGCCATTATCCTGGGACTCGTCTATCATACCATCATTGTCGTTATCCAGACCGTCGTAAGGCTGACCAGGGCTCTCCAGGAATTTGTAGCCAAAAAATCCGGGAGTTTTCCCAACCATATCCGAAACATTATCTTCGTCCCAGCAGTACACCATATTGAGATCTTTATCAAAATAGGAAAGGTCATCCTGCCAGTTGGCTGGACCGCCAACGTGCGGATCTCCCCACATGCCAAAGATAACCTCATTAAGGTCTTGGGGACTTTTATTGGTTACTTTATAAATAAGAAATATAATATCTTCTGCCAGGGGGTTAGCCCATTGGTAGTAGCGGCATTCAATTTCAATTCCAAGACCCTGCCGGGTGGTGTCAGAAGAGAATGGATAATATTCAAATTCTTTGTTGCTGCGGTCATCCACAACAAAAAATGATTCCAGATCCGAGTTAGAAGCTCCCTGTCTAAGTGCCCCTGGCCATACATAATCTTTTAGATTTTCATTGTACCACCCAAAAGGCCAGCTGTCCGGCTTGCCATCACCATCACGATCCAAATCATTGCTGGTTGGAATATTTGCGCTGAGTGGATCTGCATAAGGAACCATAAAATTATCATTCCAGGCTAGCGGCTCCCAGCCATAGAACTCTGTGCCATCCGGGGAAACTTCCCCACCCAGGGAAGTCAATCCGTCACTGATAACCCTGGCATACCAGGTGGTGTCGCCTGAATTGTCTATCTTAGGATAGGCATCGTTGTGTTTGGATGAATTCACTTGGACCTCTGCACAGATGAACGGCCCGAATTCATAGCCGTAGCCAAGACCTTCCCAGACAATATCCGTTACATGGTTTCCGGGGCTGGAAATAGAACCATAGTTCCAGATTTCCGTGGTGATTTTATTGCCGTTGATTATAGCCTTCTGGCGCCGCAGGATCTGATTGTCTTGGCTTTCGGCAACCCGACTGGCTTCCAACCGTTCCCGCCACCGATAGTATCGCTCATGATCCCGCTGAGACCACCCTTTCTCGGGCCCGTTGCGATACCACTCTATGTCTTTCCTAAAGGGCCATTGTGCATGTATTTCTGAAAATAAACACACTAGGACAACAAGGGTGATGTTTTGTTTCATGATTAAAAATCCAGTGAAAATCCCACTTTAAAAGACCGCGGAGCTGAATAATAGTTCGGACGGGTCACATACTCTTCCCAGGTATGGATTCCCGGTTCTCCGTAATGGGCCTTAAACTGCTCTGTTTCCTGAGTACTGCGGAATTCATAGGTGTATCTTGCTGATCCCGTATCATCAAATACATAGCGCTCATTGCGGATGTCAAACAGATTGTATACCCTGGCAAATAGAGCAATACTGCGGGTACCAATTTTTACCCTGCTTTCAATTTTGAGATCCATGTTACTCTGTAAAGGTTTACGGCCGCTGTTTGGTTCAGGAACATAATTTGCAAGGGGAATTGACGGTGTATAGGGCCATCCAGTAGCAATCTTCCCTATGAGTCCCAGGGTGGTTCCACCAGGATTCCCAATAATGACAGTGGTATTCAGCAGGTGGGACTGATCCCAGGATAAAGGCACAATTAGTTTCTCTTCTTCAAGGCCGCTAAGTGTACTAAAATAGAACGCATCGGACTTTACCGAATTCCCTTCAGATTTCTGGTAGGTATAATCCAGCCAGATACTGGTTCTGGAAACGGGGTCATACCTTTTGGTAACCGATAAGGTCAGCCCTCTGGAACCTCCATAATCCTTATTCAGGTAAATGGCATAATTGGAAGGACCGTACTTGGGGCTGTCGTAGCGGATACTCTGCAGTGCCAGAAGCTCACGAATATCTTTATAAAAAAGGTTTATGTCCATCCCGATTAGATTGCCAAACTGCTGCTGGAAACCAAACTCATAGAGCACTGTTTTTTCCGGTTTAAGATCAGGGTATCCTACTGTTGGTGCCAGCCCGGCACCAAAATAACTTTCACGGTAGAGATTCCGCAGAGTTGGCATCTGATAAAAATGGCCATAGGAAAAATGGAAGATACCCTTATCCGTAATTGGCAGGGAAACCCCAACGCGGGGCGAGATCATTGTTTTATCACCGGCTTCGCTTTTCCCAGCTTCCGGATAAACAAGATCTGCAATGGATGAATCATTGGGTACAAATGCATCGTAGCGGACACCTAAATTCATGATCATTGAACTGTATTCCATTTTGTCCTGGATATAGGCTGAATATTGCAGTGCTTCCTTTTTGTAGTACACATGGTATGGAGATTCATTTGCGGACAATACTGTTGGCTGGGGATAGTTGTAATTGTACTGCACAGAAAAATTCCGCTCTTCAAGATCATCCTTCCTAAAACTAACGCCTGTTTTTAGTTCATGGCGATCATTCATTTGACGGGTAAAATCAAACTTCCCGCCTACAGAATTTGATACTCTATATGTATGCCCCATTTGTGTACCGCCAAACAGAAACGTGGCCGATGTAGGTTCTGTATTAATGTAATCAGTAGAAACATACCTGTTGTCTGTGGAATCTTCGTACAGATAATTTTTATAATCTGTATCGCTCATGAATACATTGGCCTCATAAAAACTTTTGGGAGATAAAGAATGATTTATTTTTATAGAGTGGTTATTATTAGCGGAATAACCTGTACCAACTCCGTCAGGATTGTATTTGTATGCATGAGAATAACTCTTACTCTGGGATCGGGACAAAATAGACTGAGTAGAGATTTTTATACTAGGAGTCAGCCTTAATGTTACCTTAGACAGCCCATTGGTACTTTCACTGGGGTTCATGGGCACATAACTGCTGTCTCCCGTAAGCTGGATATACCAGTTACCACTTGGAGGGAAATAGGCAAAATCACCAGGATTATGTTCCCGGATACCATACAGGTAGCCTTCACTCTCGCTGCGCCTTAACGATATATTAAATGTCAATTTATCGCCAAGGAACGGCAGCACCGGTCCCGAAATAAAGCCGTCAAAGGTTCTGTTCGCTGTGAAACTTTGGTCATCAATATTGGGGAAAATATCATTAGCCGATGAAGAATAGTCACCCGTGTAATAGGAAAGACTGCCATCATAGTTTTTCCCGCCGTCTTTAATTTTTACATTGACCACCCCGCTCATGGCATTACCATATTCCGCATTAAAAGCACCACTCACCAGTTTCATCTCTTCCAAAGCCTTGTTGCTAATACCCACCGCCAAGGAATTGGTATAGAACGGGTTGGAAACAGATACACCATCAATAAAATACCCTACTTCATTGCTTCTACCACCCCGCACATGCAGTGCGCCGCCGGCACTCTGATTAACACCTGCATGAGTGGTCAATACGCCTAAAAATGATTCCACTGGCATGTCTGCAATTTCTTTTGCTGTTGTCACTCTCTGGGATGCTGTCAGATCTTTTTGCACCAGAGGTCTTTCAGCTACAACCACCACTTCCTGACCTTCTACGACTGCTTCTTCCAATTCAAAACTGAGCTCTGTGGTCTGTCCTGTTGTCACTCGAATATCTTTCATGGTGATGGTGGCAAATCCAATGGCATCCACCCGAATTGAATATGTCCCTGGGGGAACATTCAGGATCCGAAAACGGCCATTCTCATCGGTCGCTGCCCCTAGATAAGTATCTACCAATACCACATTTACACCCACAGCCGGACCACCGGTTGCTTCCTGCGCCACCGTGCCTGTGATTTTACCATTGGAAGCAAATAAAAATCCCAGGATGTTAATCGTGATAAAAAAAGTTCTCATTGGATATGAAACTAAAGGGGGGGTGTGATATCACACCCCCCCCTCGTATTTATAAGTTATACAATCCGTATTCTGGCTATTTAAGTAAGGTCATAGATTTGACCTTTTTCATCCCGGCCCATTCCAGACTATAGAGATACATACCTGTGGATACTTTTCGATCAAGATTGTTCTTGCCATTCCATACTACCTTATGGGTCCCAGAAGTAACCAGTTGGTTGTCAACCAGGGTTTTTACCAACTGACCGGTTATGTTATACACATGAACCGAAACCTTACGGTTAATTGGCACCGTATACTCAATTGTGGTATTAGGGTTAAACCGGTTTGGATAATTCTGCGCCAACCGATATTCTTCCGGATTAATGAACATCATCGGTTCATCCGCATCGAGTTGATCCGTACCATTTTCCAATACTAGAAAGTTCCACGGCTTTGGATTGGCAACCTTTGTCAATACAGTATCGTATTGCGATGTAGTTGCGTTCCAGGTATAAGCTGTGTGTGTCAGGGTGTCTGTGACATTCTGAAAGGAAACCAGGAGTTCTTTTTTGGAATCCATATCAAAATCCAATGAAGCTCCATCCCACTCTGTAACTATCTTGGAAACAAATCCCCATTTTTGCGAATGGGAAACTGTGACAGCACCTGTTTCATCCGTTGTGGTTGTATTCTGGGTCACATCGAGCTCACCCCAATAGACGGGCCTTTCCATGTAACTACCGGCATGGGAAGGATCAGGACCAATATATTCTAGACCGGAAACATTGGGTCTTCCACGTCCAAAGAAGACAGTTTTTCCGCCACCATCATAACCACCCCTTCCGATCGCAGCATGAAACGTACCTACATTTCCTATTTTTGTGACATGATCTTCATTGATTGTAAGCACATCATCACCTGCATCATAGTCTATCACATAAACATCATTGGTGCCCACACCCCAAGAACCATAACTTGCAAAATAAGCTTCATCATTGCCATCACCATCAATATCACCAGCAGTTCCGCCGAACAGGGAAACCTCATCATTGGGATAGGTTGTCTGGTAAAAACTTCCTTCGGCGCCCACATCGGCAATAGCATATTCATTTTCTCCAGTGGATGTGATATTGTAGAAGTTGAAGTAGTTCCAAGTATGGTTGACCAGCTCAAAGTTCCCGTCGCCATTCAAGTCTGCTGGAAGTGCCTGGTAGGGCGAGCCCCCACCATAGTCGCCGCGATCAACAAAAAACTCCGTGTTCCAGGTTTCAAAACCGCCGCCTGAATTGTGCATAATATCATCTCCATCATTTAGCGATACAATGAGGGTTCCGCGCGGTCCACCACGGCGAACAGCTGTAACCAGTTCCTGTCTTCCATCACCATCCACATCAAAGATAGTTATACGTTCATGGTCACCCCGGAAAGATGCTCCATAGGTATCTGTTCCAGGTCCGTCCTCAGCACAGCAGGTGTCTACTTCAACCTGACAGTTCGATGAAAAAGTAGTCCCGTAATTGTCACTGCCCATCACACCGTCCCACTCATAGATATGGTATCCCTCTGCGTCAACATTGCTAGAGGGAAACACAATTTCTTGCTTGCCGTCACCATCCAAGTCACCAACTCCCACTGTCCGCGGGTTAGCCGAATGGTTGACAGCTTCCACAACAGGGGAAGTCCACACTACATCAAAAGCATTGTTTGCACCATCATATTCAAAAACTATTACTCTATGCCCCGGATAATCTGTGACAATCACTTCTGCCGCGCCATCGCCATCCATATCCATACCACCGATAGCTGTTCTGCTATTGCCAGTTGGGTCTGTCTGAAAAAGGGAATCACCGGCTGTCTTTAAACCGATTGCGGCAATTGACCAGTTATCTGCCAAATGCCATGCTTCATTTCCGCCATCCCAATCCCAGCTAAACTCATTGTTATCCAGAACAAAGATCTGCGGCTGGTCAGCGTTTGACGCATAGAGGTTGGTAAGTACCACTTCTAAGTTACCATCGCCATCTAAGTCACTATCGGATATATCAAGGGGATAATAACGATCAGCAGGTTCACCTTTACTCTCAAAAATAGTGGTCACATCATATCTACTCTCATCGGTGGGATCCCCGCCCATAAATTCCATTCGCACAATCGTCTCTTTGGTTCCAGTTCC
>NYZP01000016.1 GCA_002687175.1 Parcubacteria group bacterium | reverse complement strand
TAACTTCAAAATCAATTTTTACATTAGTTAAAGATGTAACTGAACTAATTCTTTTTTTTGCCATATCAATGTCTATTTTATTCTGAACTACAAACAAAAGATCTACATCAGAATCTTTCTTGGCATTTTTTTTAGCATGAGAACCAAATAAAACCATGATGTAAATCAAATCGTTTAATTTGTTTTTGATATCTTCAATTACAAAACCAAATTTGTTTTGATTGATTATTTTTTGAGAATGGATTAATGAAGAAATTGCCAACAATTGTGGTTCAGTAGAAAGATTTACTTGACAAGGTAAAGAATTACCTATCTTTTTAGTTTTGATTATTTTTTTCTTCAGCAAAGAATTGACTGATTCGTGGGTTAAAGCATAACTGGTTTTAGTTAATTTACTTAACTGACGGATAGAATATTCTTTAAATGGCTGGGGCAACAATATTTCCAAAATCTTCTGTTCACAATTAGTTAGCATTCTATCGGTAAAACTGATAGTATTATCATAAATGGTGATAGTTTATAAATTTATTGGTAAATTATAACAAATCTCTTTTAATTCTTGGATTTTGATTTGCATGGTAAAACTAAGGGAATACAATTATTTAAATGTTTCGAGATAAAAAATTAATAAAAAAATTAAGCGCCCAACACGCCTTTACTAATCCCCTTTCGACTTACAATCTGGTTCCGGATCTTGTCCTGCAGTTCGTTTGGAAGTTTCTCAAAGACTTGATCAACTAGACTACTGTTACCTCGACCTGCGGTAGCGGATCTTAGGTCATTACTCCAACCCATCAATTCTGCCACTGGCATCTTGGCCATAATAACCGTAATCTCTCCTTCTTGATCCATGCTTAACAACTGTCCTCGCTTTGAACTAACCAACTTACTCAATTCTCCCATGTATTCATTCGGAGCTTCGATTCTTAAAGTCTGCAAAGGTTCAAACAAGATCGGTCCGGCTTGCATTAAGGCTCCCCGTAAAGATTCACGAACCGCCGGATAAACTTGAGCTGGTCCACGATGAATAGTGTCTTCGTGTAGCTTGACATCCATCATGCTGACAGAAACATTAACACAAGGCTCTTTAGCTAAAGGTCCTGCTTTCATGACATCAGCAAACATATCTAAGACCATTTCAATGATCTCTCCAATATGAACAATTCCCCTAGTCTCATCCAAGAACATGTTACCGTTGACTATAGCTTTTACTCGACCGGCACTCTTAGCATCCCAGCCTAACTCTCTTAACCCAGCAATTACTGATTCATTCTTCTTCTTAAATCGACCCTCAGGAATATTTCCTGCTTTAATCGCATCAGCAACTTCCTGGTCCAAAGGTTCAACCTTGATGTAGAACTTGTTGTGTTTGTTCGGAGATTTTCCTTCCATTTCCGGACTTTCTTTCTGGATCGCTTCCCGATAAACAACAATCGGAGGAGAGGTTTGAACTTCTACTCCCTTATCAGATTTAATCCGGTTTTCAATAACTTCCAAATGCAGTTCTCCCATCCCATGCATCAAGTGTTCTCCAGTTTCCTCATTGATCTCAATCTTAATGGTGGGATCTTCTTTCTGTACCTGTCTTAAAACTTCAATTAGTTTAGGTAGATCACTTGGCCTCTTAGCTTCAATCGCCTTGGTAACTACTGGATCAAAGATGTGCTTGATCTCTTCGAAAGGATCTGCTTTACCATCAGTAGTGATGGTTTCACCAGGCATTCCTGCTTTCAAACCGCCAATTCCAATGATATTTCCACAAGGAACATTATCTACGATTTCTTTCTTAGCTCCATTGTAAATGTAAACTTGTTGGATCCGTGAAGGCATATTGGCCATATTCAAGAAAACTTCATCTCCTTTTTTCATGGTGCCACTGAATAATCTACCGGCAGCAATTTCTCCGGCTTGTGGATCAACCACTACTTTAACGATAACGAAAAACATTCGGCCTTCAGGATCACATTTAATTAATGAATGGCCATCTGTACTGTCCATATCTCCTTGCCACAATCTGGGAATTCGATACTCTTGAGCCTGTTGTGGATCAGGATGATGTTCAATAGCCATATCTAGAACAACTTCATGAATTGGGGTTTTTTTTGCTAACTCCTTAACTTTCTCTTTTATTTCATCATCTGTTCCAGTATAGGCATCAATAATCTCTTTAAAACTGATCCCCTTCTTTTGCATATAAGCCAAACTAATCCCCCAATTATGGAAAGCGGAACCAAAAGCTACAGTACCAGCTTCAATACTAACTTGCCATATCTCTTTATACTCTTCCGGAGCAACTGATTTGATAATTTTATTTACAGAAGCAATCTGTTTAATGAATCTCTCCTGCATCTGCTCTGGAGTTAATTTTAATTCTTTAATCAATCGATCAACCTTATTGATAAACAAAACTGGTTTAACCCGTTCCTTTAATGCTTGTCTTAAAACCGTTTCTGTCTGAGGCATTGCTCCTTCCGAAGCACAGATTAAAACTATTGCTCCATCTACAGCTCGCATTGCTCTGGTAACATCTCCACCAAAATCAACGTGTCCAGGAGTATCAATCAAGTTAATTAAATATTCTTTATCTTCAACAGTATGTACCATAGAAACAGAAGCCGAATCAATGGTGATTCCTCTTTCCTGTTCATCTTCATGAAAATCCAATTTACAAGCCTTTCCAGCTTCCTCTTCGCTCATCATCCCGGCTCCCGCTAGTAGGTTATCAGAAAAGGTGGTTTTTCCGTGATCAATATGTGCACACACACCAATATTTCTAATTTGAGTGGGTTGTTTCATCAACCGAGTTACCTTGTCTACCATTCGTTCTGCCATTTTTTTACCCCATGTTAATTGTTATTTTATTTAACTAATAATAGTTATAGAATTCACGAAATAATGTTCATTTAAATAGATTTTGGTTGGAATTGGGTGAAATATTATGTCAAGGGGTTTATTTGGGGAGTAGATTATCTACCAGAATACAATTTGCCTGCCAATACACCAATCATCCACACAATTTATAAAGAAAATACGATTCCAAATAAGAAGGTGAAGATATGAAACCAGTTCTACTTGATTTAGAGAATGTCTGGAAGATTTATCAGATGGGAGAAGTTGAAGTTCCTGCTCTTAAAGGGGTTTCTGTTCAAATCAAAAAAGGAGATTTTGTGGCTATTATCGGGTCTTCCGGTAGTGGGAAATCAACATTATTAAATTTAGTTGGATGCTTAGATATTCCAACTAAAGGCAAGATTGTTCTTAAGAATAACGATATCAGTAAACTCAGTGAATCTGATCTAGCAAGCTTAAGGGGAAAAACTATCGGTTTTATTTTTCAACAATATAATTTGCTGCCAAATATGACTGCTTTTCAAAATGTGCTCTTGCCATTAGAATTACAAGAGATGAGTGATCATGATGCTAGGAAACAAGCGGAAAAAGTATTAAAGTTGGTGGGTTTGGATACTCATATGCGCCATTTACCTTCTCAACTATCTGGGGGGCAGCAGCAAAGGGTTTCTATTGCCCGGTGTTTAGCTGCCAACCCAGAGATTATCTTGGCTGATGAACCAACTGGAGCTTTAGATAGTATCACTGGAAAAGAAGTCATGGAGTTATTAGAGAAACTATGGAAAGAGGAAGGCAAAACTATCATTATGGTTACTCACGATTTACATTTAGCTTCTTATGCTTATGATAAAATTGAATTAAAAGATGGAAAAGTTGTAGAAAATAATAAGTAATATGTCAGCTTGCACGGCCCAGTTATTTTTGACATTAAAAAGTCAAAAATGGGCCTCCCTTGGCAAAGCAGACATATTACCTACAAAAATAACAAGGTGGTAAAATGAAACAAAAATATTTATGGTTAGGACTTATTTTTTTATTAGGGATGTTAATTCCTCTGGTTGAAGCAATGATAACTTCGGGAGATATTGACATGGCCTTATTAACTCAATATCCGGATCCAGTTAAAGCCGGAGACACTGCGGAAGTAAGATTTAATGTACAAAATAATGGGGCTACGTATGCTTCCAGTATCTTAGTAGAACTGGTTCCAGCCTATCCTTTTACCTTAACGTCTGGAGATAAGGCTCGGAAAGAAATTAAAAATTTATTGAATTGGCCGACGGAAGGGAATTTTAAGACAGTAACTTATAAATTATTAACTGATCGAAATGCTCTTGATGGCAAGCACATTCTAAAAGTTCGTTATTCTGTAGATGGTGGGTTAAGTTGGGTTGTAGAAGCATTTAGTATCGATGTGACATCCAAAGAATTTGCTGAAATCATTTACATTGATAAAACCAAATTAATTCCTGGGAAGGAAACCAAAATGGTCTTTTCTGTTAACAATATTGGTAGTGCCCCATTATATAATCTGATTTTCTCGTGGAGCGAACCAGATAATGTGGTTTTACCAATCAATACAGACAACACTAGATACATCAAATTTCTAGGTCCGGGAAAAAGAATTGATCTAAAATATAACGTATTGGCAAGTGTAAATGCTGATCCGGATTTATATCAATTGAATCTGAAGTTAACTTATGATATCAAAAATGCCAGTAGTGCCTCAGAAAAGGAAACTATCACTACCCAGGCAGGTGTTTTTGTAGGAGGAGAAACAGATTTTGATGTGGCTTTTTCAGAAAGTTCAAATGGAGATACTGCTTTCAGTATTAGTAATATTGGGAGTGTACAAGCCTATTCGGTTTCAGTGGTCATTCCCAAGCAACAAGGTTGGAAAGTCTCTGGTTCAAATTCTGTAATCATTGGGAATTTGAATAAAGGAGATTATACAGTTGCTAGCTTTAAATTATCTGATGGTGGGAAAAAAGCTATCTCAAAAAGTTCATCTACGGCTAAAACTGGCTTTTTTCAAAATTCTAAGCCATTAAAGATAAGGGTTGTTTACACTGATACCATGGGTAAAAGACACACAGTAGAAAAGATTGTGCAAATTAATCCTTCGTCATTGAATGTTAAAACAGCAGGAGGGCAAACTTCATTTGCTGGAAGAAAAGGAATGCAAAAACAAAGTTTCTGGTCAAAAAATAAATGGTATATCTTAGGGGTACTTTTGATCTTGTTGTTTATTGAGTATAAACGATTTACCAAGAGAAGAAACAGAAACCTGGGAATGTTTGGTTTTGTTAAGAGGGATCTGCTCAGACCATTGAGGATTGTTCGTAAGAAATGAGAATCCCACTGCGTATCAAAAATAAATGAAATTTCGTAAATGTTTTAAACACGCCTTGAACATGGTTTTGCACAGTAAACTTCGTAGTTGGTTAACTATCATTGGAATAATTATTGGAGTGGCCGCAGTGATTGCGATTGTTTCCATTGGTGAAGGGATGCAGCAATCCATAGAGCAACAAATGGGTAGTTTGGGTGGAGATATTTTGACCATTAGTGCCGGATATTCTCGGGGAGGAAGCATGTTTGGAAGAGGAAGAATGAGGGGAGGTTCTACTCAAGCAACTGGTAAAGAAGTAATTATGGGCAGAGCAGATCTTCAAGCTCTAAAAGGCCTTGCAGATATTGCTTTAATTGATATAAATATTCGTGGACAAGTAGATATTTCTTATCAAGGGAAATCTGGTTCCCTCTCGCTTACAGGAGTAGATCAAAAAGTTTGGGCAGATATCACTACTGAAGAAATCAAAGAAGGACGAATGTTGGGATCAGCCGATCAAAATGTAGTGATTATTGGGGGAACATTAGCCGATTCTTTTTTTAGTAAACCGGTAGGTATAAACAAAATGTTGACAATTCAAAACAAGGCATTTAGAGTGGTCGGTATATTAGATGGTAATAGTCGAAATATTTACATGCCTTTGCAGATGGCCTATCAAATTCTAGAAAATAAACAAAATGGAATTTATGATTCAATAATTGTTAAAGTAAAAGATGAAGAAAGGCTAGATAATACTATTGCTAAGATTGAAAGCAAATTGATGTTAGTTCGGCATGTAACTGAAAAGAAAAAAGATTTTACCATCAGTTCCAGTAAAAAAATCATGGAAACCAGATCAGAAATGATGGGTTCTATCAATGCTTTTCTTTTAGCTATTGCTGCAGTTTCTTTAATTGTTGGAGCAGTAGGAATTGCCAATACAATGTTTACCTCGGTATTAGAAAAAACCAAAGAGATTGGCATTATGAAAGCGATTGGTGCTAGAAACAAAGATATTTTGACTATCTTCTTGATGAATTCAATCATTATTGGTTTGGTGGGAGGATTATTGGGAGTTCTTTTAGGAACCATATTATCTGAATCAATGGCAGCTTTGATTGGAGATGTCAGATTTATGAGAGGAGGTACAATTGTCACCCTAAATTCAGTCTTGATGGCTTTGTCTGTATCAGTTACAGTTGGAATTTTGGCTGGATTTATTCCTGCTAGAAAAGCTTCAAAATTAAAACCAGTAGATGCTTTGAGACATGATTGAATAATAATAATAATAATAATAATAATAATAATAATAATAATAATAAAGAAATTAAATAAAAATCCCAATCGGAGCAAGCTCCGGGGTATTTCATTAGTTAGAATTGGGATTTTTAATCTTGCTTCAATTTAATTCGTCGCAGCAAGCTGCGGGGAATTAAACCCAGCAAGAATTAAAACACATGTTTTTCATGCACAGTTTCATAAGTATGTAGTTCTTTGTCTTCAAACCAAAGCTTGATCTCTTCTTTTGCTTCTGCTATATTCCCTGAAGCATGAATCAAGTTCTTGATTGCGATCCCTTTCTTATCTGTATATTCATAAGAATGATGGGCAAAATCCCCACGAATAGTTCCCGGAGCTGCAGTCTTTGGTTCAGTTGGACCAACCATCTTTCGAACAGTTTCTACAGCATGTAAACCTTCTAATACCAGGGCCAATACTGGTCCTTCGGTGATCATCTTTTCCAAACCTGGGTAAAATGATTTTTCCAGATGAGCAGCATAGTGTTTTTGAGCAAATTCGGTCTTAACCCAAACCATTTTAACACCAACTGCTTTCAATCCAGCATCTTCAAACCGACAGATTATCTTTCCCATCAACCCTCTTTGAACTGCATCAGGTTTCAACAATACTAAAGATCTTTCTATCATTTTTGATCACCTTTTTTTTCAGTCTTTTTTTTAACAGATTCTTTCTTATTCTCTTTCCGATAAGCCTCAGTCCATCTAACTTTTAAAGGCTTCCGACCTAACTTAAGTAAATTCTTCTCACATTTCATGGTGCAGAAATTATTGATCTTGCCACTGGCATAAACATAGATCTTTCCTGTTCCTTTCTTGATTGAGGTTCCGCAAAAACTGCAACGGGGCATTTTACTTCCTCCGGCCGCCTTTACGGCCGCCGCCCAATCTTTGAGCTTCCATTTCAGTTTCTAATAAGACCAAAATATCTCTTAATTTTACTGGACCGCGAACATTTCTTCTTAAAGTTTTATTTTTGTCCCGACCATCTAAAATTTTGCATAAAACCTGAGTAATGTCTCCTTTAGTACCTTGCCGAGTGATTATCTCTTTGACTTCAGCGGGAACACCAATTGGAAATCTAATTTCTCCTTCTGCCTTGGAGTCTTCAGGTTTTTTTCCTTTTTGAAAAGTTTTTGCCATTTTCTATTTACTCTGCTTTTTCTGCAGGGGCTTCTTCTTTGGGAGATTCTTCTTTTTTCTCTTCAACTGATTCTTCCTTTTTTTCTGGTTCTGGCTTTTCTTCTTTAGCCGGCTCTTCTTTCTTTTCTTCAGCTTCTTCTTTTGGTTCCTGATTAGCCATTAATTCTTTAACTGCAGCTTCCACACCAGATTTACCTTCTCCTTCTTTCACAATGGCCACAGCAGCAGTTCCAACTCCTAAACCAGCAGCAGCTCCTAGTGCTTCTTTGGTTTTTACTTCAGTACAAGCTACATTCTTATCCTTGCAAAGTAATGGTAAGTGCATAACAATCTCTTTGGGACTGACATCGGCCGCATAAACAACCAGCTTAGCCTGGCCTTTTTCAATTGCCTTTGTAGCTTCATTGGCCCCCTTCCGGATTTTTCCAGAGTCTCGAGCAACTTCAATTAATTCCAATATTTTTGATTCTTCAACCATTTTGTATTTACCTCGTTAAATTTTATAACCTTAAGAATCATAAACCTCATCAGGAACCTGATTCATAGGTACTTATGCTTAGAAACTAGGGTTTTTTATAAAGGTTTGGTGGGGTTTTTTAGTTTCATCTTCAGAATGTGGAAGCATCCTTTATTTTCTCATGTAATAATTCCTCTAAACTTAACTGACTTGTTCTCTAGTAACGCTTCAACTGCAAGAAGCTAAAGTATTACAAATTGTGGTAAAATTTATAAGCATTTTAACATTAACTTGAGTATGGATACTGCTTTATTAGTAATTATGATTATTATCGCCAATATGGCCCTCTATTGGGTATTTATTGGTAGGAAGAAATTTGAGAGGAAATTGCAATGACTGAGAGAACTTTAGTAGTTGATCAACTGAAATTCAGTTATGAAGGTTTGTTTGATACAGCGGAGCTTTACAAGCTGATTGACGGTTGGTTCTATGAAAAAGGTTGGGATAAAAGAGAATTGATGAATGAAGAATTGGTTACTCCTGCCGGCAGACAGATAAGAATTGTGTTGGAGCCTTGGAAAACTATCTCTGATTATTTTAAATTATTTATGCAGGTAAAATTGAATATCCATGATGTTAAGGATGTAGAAATTGAAAAACAGGGACAAAAGATCAAGATCAATCAAGGGGAAATTAAGATAATTTTCAATGGTTATGTTTTGAGTGATGCTTCGGGGGAATGGAACCAAAAACCTTTTTGGTGGTTCTTAAGTATCTTAGCTAATAAATATCTATTCAAAGAAAATTATGGTCGAGCAGAGAGGTGGATCTTAAGTGATGTAGATGATCTCTATCAAAAGATCAAGTCCTTTTTGAATGTTTACAAATATCAATTTGAGACCACTCCTATCACCAAACAAGAATCTAGGCTTTAAGATGGTAGAAAAAAATTTAATTATCAATAATCGGATCATCACCTATAAAGGGGTTTTTTTGGTCCGTGAATTTTTTAATGTTATCAATGATGCTTTGAAGAAGACCAATTATCAGAAACAGGAGAAAAAAACTGAAGAAGTGGTTACTGCCGGAGGAAGGAAAACCCATATTGAACTAAGGCCTTTCAAAGTCAAATCAAATTATATGACCTTGATGCTTAAGATTAAAATTAATCTGGCTAATATCACTGAAGTAACCAAAATAGTTGATCATGTACCAAAGGTTTTCCAGCAGGGAGAGGTAGAAGTAGCTTTTGATGCCTGGTCAATAACGGATCATGGAGCCAGGTGGGGGATGAAGCCTTGGTTCTATTTTATGAAAGGAATAATCAACAAATATTTTTATCGTTATCAGACAGATGAAGAACACATGGCTGAAATGATCGGTGATGTTGATTATATGGGCCGGCAGATAAAATCTTTGTTGGGTTTGTACAAGTACCAGGTCTCTGGAGATTATTCCCCTCCAAAAGAAGATATTCCAGAAAAGGTTGTGAAAGAAGAATTACCTGAAAAAGATTTAGTTGAAAATCAAGAGTGATTGATAACTCTCCCTCTTAAATCCCAATCACTAATCTTAAAAATATTAACTTTGATTTTATCTCCCAAATTAAAATCTCCTTCTACAATCACTGGTTTGTATGATGAGTTCCGGCCGATCCATTGTTGAATGGTTTTTCCAGTTTGTTCATTTCGTCTTTCTTGACCTTTTTCATCAATCAAAATTTCCATTTCCCTACCTATCCATTTTTCATTATTTAACCGAGAGATATTTTTGAAAATATCAGCTAGTACCCGAGATCTTCTTTTGATCTCCTCTCCAGGAATCTGATTTTTCATCCTAGCTGCCGGAGTTTTTTCTCTGGGCCAAAATCGGGAAATATTTATTATTTCCGGACTAAGATGCCGAGTTAGGCTTAGGGTTTCCCAATATTGTTGATCTGTTTCTCCGGGAAAACCCACAATCATATCAGTAGCTAAAGTGAGATTTGGGAAATGAGTTTTAAATTCCTTAACCAAATTATTAAAGTCTTCAACTTTATATTTTCGATTCATGGTTTTTAGAAGTTCATTATTTCCGCTTTGCACCGGGAGATGTAAGAATTTGAATATTTTTTCATTACGATAAACTTGAATTAATTCATTTTTAATTTTTAATATGTGATTTGGATTCATCATCCCTACTCTGATTTTGAAATCCCATTCAATAGAGATTATTTCATTTAGTAAGTTTGATAAGTTGGTGTTGATATCAAAACCATAGCAACCACAGTCCTGGGCAGTTAACCAGATTTCTTTAGCTCCTTCTCGTAAAGCTTTTCTAACTCTTAGTTTTATATCTTTAATTGGATAAGAGATTAATTCTCCCCTAGCTGCTTTGGTCTTACAATAAGTGCAATTCCCCAAACAACCGCGGCAAATAGGGATTATTTCAATAATTGGATTATTTCTGATCTTTGGTAATTCTAAAACTGGATTTTCTTCTTGAGAAAGGTTACAGATAGTATTTTCATTGAGGGCTTCTTCTACTACTTCCACAATCTTGTGAATCTGTTTAGTACCTACTAATGCATATCTAGATAATTTTGCTGGATCGGTCTGAGCGACACAACCAGCAATGATTATTATCTTGTAAGAATCCTTGTATTTTTCAATTTCTTTTAACAATGAATTTTCACTAGGAGTTTTGACTGTACATGAATTTAAGATCAATACATCTGCTTCTTCAGGATCATCAACTATCTCAAAACGGGCTTCTTTGAGCAAGCCAGCCATCATCTCACTGTCAGATTTATTTAGTGAACAACCCCAGGTTTTGATGTGTATTTTCGTCATAAAAGTTCAGGAGAAAGGAGATTTATAAAGTTTATCCCTTATTTCAAAGTATACCCAACCTGCTGTTTTCCCCCACCATATCTTTGATAGAGAATCTCTTTGATAGTTAAAGTGATCTGGCCTTGATAACTATGATTTTGCCCTTCCGACAACCAATCACTGCGGGCACCATTTATTTTTATCTTTACTCGGTCAGATTCCAGATTGTAGACTTCGACCAGGTAATTCTTTTTGTTAAAAGTCAAATTAGTGGTCTCAGTTAATGTAGTGGTGTAGATTGTTTCTTTAGGTTTCTGTTCTGTAGAATCATCAATCGCACTAGATTTCACTTCGTTGGTTATATTGGTTTCATTCTTCTCCGGTTCCGGCAAGCATTCTCCTTTCAAGCAGCCACCAGGACATTTCTTAGTATTGATCCAACCACAGTTTTCTGTCTGATAACCTTTCTTATTTTTATCGATGCACTTGAAACCGGAAGAGCATACTTTTCCAACATTACATTTTCCTTTTTCACAACCCAGGGGGCAAGAAGTTTCATTTGACCATTGGCAATCACTGGCCAAGTAACTTTTTTTCCACTTGCCCAAACATTTCCAGCCGGCTTCACACTTACTTGCTGGTACATTATCCACTACTTTTGTCTTATTAACCACAACACTTTCGTTTTTTACTTTTTTTATTTCTTCACTTACACAACCAACTAAGAACAATATTAAAACTAATAAAATCACTTTTTTCATTTTTTCACTACATAAAAGATCTCATTCTTTTCCATGATGATTTTGTAAGAATACTTTAATCTCTGACACATCAATTCGATCCATTTTCGTCTCGGTCTAGTCATCGATTTACCGGAAACAGTTAAGGTGGGAAAACTAACTACAACATACTTAGCTGGAATACTGGAGATAACTGCTTCACTTTTCTTATGGCCTTGTCCGCGATCAAGAACATCAGTCATTTTCAATAGTAAGCAAATATCGGCTTTAGGTAATTTCTTGATCTGGTCGATTTTCAAAACATTCAGGATTCCAGTCTTTCCAACAAAGTTTGAATCCAACTTTTCCAACAACTGAAAATAATAATCTACTAACTTGATTTCTTTTTTATTAATATCATAAGCATAATAAGTTAGTTTCTTCAATTTCATCATCGGAATAGAAAAAGGATTAATACCACTACCCAAATCTAAAACCACTTTTGGTTTTTTAGTGATTTTGAATAAGATGGAATAAAATCTTTCATAAAAATCCAACCTTTCTTTGGCGGAAGCATGAGTTTCCAGGATCTTGACATTGAGATTCCAGAGTTTTTTTGGGTAGTAAATATAACTGGGAATCAATGATTTTTTGATCATCTCTTTAGCTGTCTTAGTCAAGAGATCAAGATAATCTTGTCTTTTAGGTAAATCGATTCCAAAAACACTGTGAGTTTTTCTCAACTCAGCCCTCACCTTTTTAACGACCTGTTTATATTCTTTGGATTTAGCAGTGTACTCTTTCTGCAAAAAAGAGATTGTTTTGGCATTCATAGCCAGATGTTTTCTAACAGATTCTTTGACAAAATCCTCGGCTAAATGCTTTAATTCCTTTTTCTTCCTAACATCTTTGATTAGCTGTAAAATATTTTCTGGTTTGATCTTCCGGGAACCGATTTGCATGTAAGAAGGATTATTTTTTTAGTTATAAAGGTTGTTATTGAAAGTAAGTAATGTGCCAAGAGTAGTTTTCCTGATTCAGCTGTTGGGGCAGACCCATAAAAAAGTTAAATTTATAATAAATTAACATATTTCTCTAGATAATGAAATCAAAACTAATGAAAGCCTGGCACTTCTTCTGGCATAGTGATTCTGCCTGGAGTTGGATTGTTAATATCATGGTGGCTTTTGTGCTTATCAAATATATGATTTACCCATTATTAGGTTTGATCATGGGAACTGGTTTCCCGATTGTAGCAGTGGTTTCTGAAAGTATGGAACATGGACTGCATAATGGAGTGATCTGTGGCCAGCAAGTGGTCGGTTTTAAAGATTCAGAAGATAATTTCTGGAAGATCTGTGGTGGTTGGTATGAAAACAAAGGAATAACTCAGACCCAATTTAGAGATTTTCCTTTTAACAAAGGTTTCTATAAAGGGGATATCATCATTGTTTGGGGAACTAAACCAAAGAATCTAGAAATGGGTGATGTCTTGATTTTCCAAGGGCATAAACCTCAGCCTTTGATCCACCGAATTATTGATAAAGAACAATTAAATGGAAAATACTATTTCTACACTAAGGGAGACCATAATTCCGACATATTACCCAATAGTATAGAAAGTAAGATCCCTGAAGAAAAGTTGCTGGGAGAAGGAGTATTGAGAGTTCCGTATTTAGGTTGGGTTAAGATATTGTTTGTCGAAGCAGTTAGACCTTTGGGGATCAATATTGTTAAGTAAGTTATTGTAAATACAAATACAGGTTTAATCCTGCTCCGGTTCCCCAGACAGTTGAAGCAAAATAACTTAAAGAAGATCCTACTTTGGGTTTCTTTTCTAACAAATATTCCAGACAGGAAGTAGCAAACACTTTAGTTAATATTAGGGCTGGTAAATAATGCACATTTTCAGCAATCAAGTGGATCAAGGGATTAGCTTCTACATCAATCCCGTATTTCAGCATATTTTCGGCTGTTAGAACTACATCAGCAATCCCAGTGGAATACAAACATTTTCGTTCTAAGTTCATTTTCATAAAAAATAGAGAGCCAACTAAAACTGGTATTAACAAAATAATTTTGTTGTATATTAATCCACTGATAGAATTTTTTATCAACTTGCAGTTATGTTTTAATTGGGTGATGTTTTGAAGTAAATGAGTCTTAGAACCAAATATTTTTTATATTAATTCAAATAAATTCATCCATGAACTACTTATTCCTCTGCAAATACAACCGTTTTCGTAGTAAGATTGCGGAAGCATATTTTAAACAGGTCAATTCTCAGGATCAGGTTAAGAGTGCTGGTTTGATCCAAGGAAAACCAATTGATGAGGAAATCAAAAAAGTCGCTCAGGAAAGTGATTTAACTATTTTGGGAGAACCGCAAGGTCTAGATGATAACTTATTGTTATGGGCAGATAAGATTATTGTGGTGGCCAACGATGTTCCGGTTTCCATCTTAGGAAGAAATAATCCTAAAGTAATTCGTTGGGAGATTCCAGATGTAGATGAGGGAGATTATTTAGGACGGTTGGAGACAATCAAAGTTATTAAGGAGAAAGTGGATTTATTAGCAAGAAATAGTATGTAATAT
>NYZP01000015.1 GCA_002687175.1 Parcubacteria group bacterium | reverse complement strand
GTTTTGCAGCTTTTCGTTTAGCTGGTTTTCGTTTTGCAGCTTTTCGTTTAGCTGGTTTTCGTTTTGCAGCTTTTCGTTTTTTTGCAGGCATTTGATTTCACCTCCTTTCACTTGTGTGAGTTTCTAAAAAATTTTAAAAAAGTTTTTAAAATTTTACTACTTTAATTATAAAACTTTTTTGGTCTATCAACAATAAAAATATTAAAAAAACTGTGGATAACTTATTTAAAATTTTATTTATAAAATTTTAAATATTCTAAACAAAGTGAAGAATCTCCATAGTACTTTTTTACTACAGAAATTAGTTTAAGTAATTGTTATAGTAAAAATAATAATAATTTTATTTTTTAGATTTTTTTAAACTAGTTGATGTTTTTTTGGTAGCGGTGAGTTTAGGAATTTTTAGGAAAAAAAGAAAAAGAAATATGGGCAACACTATATAATGAAAACCAATATAATCCAAATACCGGATTTATAACAGCGGTACTTTCTAAAGAGTAAGCTTTAACGAAATACAAAGCAATTAAAACAATAATTAAATTAACCGTTATAGTTAATGATAAGAAGTTCAGTGGAGTTTTTCGAAATTTAAAAATTATTCCGGCCAAACCAGTTAATTTATCAGTTGGTATTTTTGTTCCAGCAAATTTTTTTTGAAAAAATTTAATTTTTTCTACAAAAAATACGTACCAAAGCATGAAGTGCCAAAGTATAATAAAATTCAAAACATCAATGCCTTTAAAATTAACCACAGTTAATAAGGCCGTAGCTAGTAGAATAACAGCTAATATGGCAGTTAACATGCCATTGATTCTTTGTCTTATAATAAAGTAGTTTATCGCAATATATGTTGAGACTATAACAGTTAGTACTATTAAACTGTAATAAATATTTCCTAAAAATTGATTATTACCGTTGAATAGAACGGTATAATCAGCTTCGGCGTATACATTACCAAAAGAGGTGCCAAAAAAGAATTTGATACCGAGGGCGGCGCAGATTGATAAAATTATTCCAATAAATAAAATGTTCTTTTCAGTCCAGCTATTTCTTTGATGGTCATTATTGTATTCTTTGAACATGGCAATTACGTCTCGGGCGTTGTGCAGTGCAAAATAAAGGAAAGAGAAAAAGTAGATTATTAGCAATCTTTGCAGAAAAGACATGTCGCCGCCGATTAAACGATAAAAAATAACATAAACCGCTAAAACTATTATGGCTAGGAGAGTGATATTATGCCAGAATTTTTTTTGTTTTATCCATTTAGAAAAAATTTCATAACTGAAAAAGTAGGCTAATAAAAAATGGCCGTGGCCTAAGGCCGTAACGGCAATTGTCAAACCATAGTTTTGTTCCCAGCTATAAAATATATATACGATAGCAATAGTCAACAAAGTTGTAATAAAAATCAGTTTCGTGAATTTTATTTGGTAAGCTTCTAGTAGCTGCATATAATTAATTTTATCAAAAAACCGCCCATAAGGCGATTTTTTTGGTGGACCCGACTGGAGTCGAACCAGCGACCCCCTGCTTGCAAAGCAGGTGCTCTGACCAACTGAGCTACGGGCCCATAACGTATATTTAATTTTGATAGAATTTTACCCTGCTGGCAATCCCGCTAAGCGGGACTGACCGCCTTCGGCGTGAGCTACGGACCCATAACGTATATTTAATTAATTGGCTAAACCGCCGAAGATGCTGCTAAAAATTCCTAATAAAATAGTTTCCATCATGTTGGTCATTATTAGAAAACCAATAATGACAACGGCAATGCCAATTAGTTTATAGGCTAATCGACTGCCACCTTCAGTGCCTAGATACTTATCAGCCGAAGGAATACCACCAAAATTTTGGTAAATCCATTCTGCTTTAATAGTAATTACGGCTCCGACTGCGGCAATAATTATACCGAAGATAATTCTACTAACCATAGAATTATAAATTATTAATCAAACCTTTATTTATTATGGTGGGCAGTGAGGGACTCGAACCCCCGACATCCTCGGTGTAAACGAGACGCTCTAGCCAACTGAGCTAACTGCCCTAATTTATATGTCTTAATGGTGCGGATCCCGATATCGCTTCGCTTATCGGGACAAGCTCCAGGAAAGTGCGGACGGAGGGATTCGAACCCTCACCCTCTTGCGAAGACAGGCCCCTCAAGCCTGCGTGTATACCAGTTCCACCACGTCCGCTTGTAGTTTCAGTTGGTGGACAAAAAAGTTTTAAGTTATTTTTTAACTTCTGCGCTTCGCGTTGAAGTTGGCTTAACTGTTGGGGTGGGAATCTTTTTTTCCTTGAGCCTCTTCTTATATGAACGCAAGTAATAGAGTTTTGATCGGCGAGTTCTAGCTTGCTTTAACGGCTCAATCTTAATAATGTTAGGAGAGTTAAGAGGAAAAATCTTTTCAACTGAAATACCATCAGAAATTTTTCTAACCGTAATAGTGGCTCCTTTTTCTGCGCCATGCTTATGAGCCAAGATAATACCTTCAAAAACTTGAATTCTTTGTTTATCACCTTTTGGCCCGGTTTCTGAAATTTGTTGATGGACTTTAACCGTCATGCCAGTTTTTAGCTCTGGTAAAGGCTCTTTTTCAACCTTTTTCTTTTCTTTCTTTCCCTTTTTTTCAGGTTTTTTGCTTTCGGCCATAGTGTTTATTATGTTGGATTAAAATTTAGTATTTATCAACTATAATCTAAAATTAGAAAAAAGTCAAGAGTTAATTTTTGGCAATAATTTCTACTACTTTATTTATTGTCTCTTTAATTTTGTTTCTTTCATTAATTACTACGAAGTCGTATTTTTTAGCTAAACTTAATTCATGTTTAGCATTTTTAACTCTTAATTGGATTATGGCAGCGGCCATTTTTTCTCTTAATTTAATACGTCTGGTTAGTTCTTCTATAGTTTTTGTTTTTAAGAAAATTAAAACCGTTTTTTGAGGTAATTTTTTTTTGATTTGTAGGGCTCCTTGAACATCAATGTTCATCAGTAAGCTGTTTTTTTTAAGTTTATCTTGAACCACTTTCAAATCAGTACCGTACAGATTATCATGAACCACTGCCCATTCAAGGAAATCACCGTTATTTATTTTTTGTCGGAATTCTTCTTGGGAAACGTGGATAATAGTTTTGTCTTCCTTTTTACCTAATCTTTTTGTTCTGGTTGAATAGGTCACCGATGTTTTTAAAAAAGGTAATCTTTTTAAGACTCCTTTGGCAATTGAGGTTTTGCCAACACCGGACGGCCCAGAAATAATGTAGATTTTATTTGGTTTTTTGGTCATTTAAAAAATCCGTTAAGGTTTTAGGTAAAGCTGATTCAAATTCTACCCAGTTGTTGTTTAAGTCGTTAAATCCTAATTTATGAGAGTGTAAAAATATCCGGCCGGGATTAACCACCTTGATTCTTCTTGATAAAAAATGTAGAAATTTTTTTCGGGGCTTGTATACCTGATCACCCAGTATTGGGTGGCCAACGGCTGAGAGATGGATTCTAATTTGGTGAGTACGACCGGTTAAAATTTGTATTTCTAATAAAGTGTAGTCTTTTATATATTCTAGTACTTTGTATTTAGTTTTGGCAACTCGGTCATTAGCCAAAAATTTTTCTTTACCTTGTCTGGGATGGGCAACAAACTGGCCATCTTTATTACGACCAATTGGTAAATTGATTTCTCCGGGGTCATCATTGGCTCGGCCATAGACCAAGGCCAGGTACAGTTTTTTTACTTCCCGTTCTTTGAACTGATTTTTTAAGTGGTAATAAGCCTGATCATTTTTAGCCACCATCATTACCCCTGAAACATCTTTGTCTAGCCGATGAATAATACCACCACGATTTTGGTATTCACCGACGGTTTCTAATTCAGGATATTTTTGATAAAGCCAGTCTACTAAAGTTCCGGTTTCACCGGCATCAGTGGGATGTACTAAAATGCCAATTGGTTTATCGATAATCAAAAAGTCATTATTTTCAAAAATAATTTTGGGGTCTATTTTTATTTTTTCTTTTTCAGTGATGGTGGTTTCCGCCTTGGTTTCAATGTCTTTAAGGATAGTGATCTGGTCTTTCGTTTTTAGAAATTGATGAACCTTGGCCGGACTGTTATTAATTAAAACCAATCCGTTCTTAATCATTTTTTTGATTTGGGAGCGGGTTTTATCCTTTAGTTTTAAGCTCAAAAATTTATCTAATCTTTGTTTGCTTTCTGGTTCAGTAATATTAAAATTCATAAATGTTTTTTAATCAATTTCAGTCCGTCAGCCTTGGATTTAATTTTCCCGCGAAGTTGGGCTTCTCGGGAGATAGTTAGCAACTTACCAATTTTTGGTCCGGGGTTTAGTTTAAATTTTTTAATTAGATCAGTCCCATTAATTACCGGCTGAGGTAAATTATTTTTTCCTTTGGTTTTTTTCTTTAATTTACTGATAACGCTTTTTAATTTATTGTACTCAGCGAAATGAGGTTTACCATTATCGTGAATAGTCGCCAAGGTGTCTGCTAAAATTAGCATCATTAACTGACGTCCGGGGAAATTGGGATTAAAAAAATATTTTTCCAAAGTAGTATCTTTCATACCATCACCCTTGGCGTAAACTGCCAGCAAATGTTTGGCAATAATTTTTTCAGTATCATCAACATCTAAACCAGCTGAAGCCAGCTTTAATCTTTCGGCTATCTCTTTAAATTTTTTGGCACCGACGTTGTCGTGGTTATTAAACCTTAAGCGATCAGTCCGAACCAGAGTGTACGGTTTTCCTAGATCATGAAAAATTACCCCCCAAATTAATTCCGGAGTAACTTCTTCGCCTTTAAATTCTCTTTTAAATTTTTGGCTATTTAATTTTTCTAAGGCTAAAATAGTGTGGACCCAAACATCACCCTCGGTGTGCCAATTTTTTGGTTGAGGACATTTTTTCATTTTGAGTAATTCAGGCATCAATACTTGGATCGCTCCCGTCTTGTCCAACAGCTCGATGGCCTTGATTGGATTTACGTTGACTGCCTTGAACAGTTCTTTGGCAATCACTTCATAAGGCACCACTCTTTTACCGTCAATGGTTTTGTTTAATTTTTTAATTTCTTTTTTAATGGAATTTAAAGTTTTTGATTCAATATCGAACTCTAACTGACAGGAAAAACGAATGGCTCGTAGCATACGAGAATAGTCTTCTTTAAATCTTTGTTCGGCTTTACCTACGGCCTTAATATTTTTTTGCTTAATGTCTTTCAATCCATTATAAGGATCAATGATTTTTTGTTGTTTGATATCATAAGCCATGGCGTTGATAGTAAAATCACGTCGAGATAGATCATCTTCTATTTTTAGCTTGGCATTTGAATTAATTTTAAAGTCTTTATAAGCGCCGGATAAATTTATAGAATGTTCAGTCCGGGGCAGGGCAATATCTATTTCACTACCTGTCCAGCCTTTAGGCACAAATTTAAAAACGCCAAATTTTTTACCGACTAAATTTACTTTACCTTGATTTTTCAAAAATTTTTCGAGGTCGTTTTTACTGATGTTTCTGATCACTAAATCATAGTCTTTGGTTGGCCTGTCTAAAATATGGTCCCTGACTGCTCCGCCAACTAAAAAAAGATCAGCTTTGGGAAATTTTTTTTCAAGCTGCTTAATAAAGGGTTTATTACGCCAAATTTTTAGCTTTTTAGGAAGTTTTTCCATGTCTGTATTGTAGCATAAAATTAAGGTTGACTAAATTAGGCTAAATCTTTAAGATAAGAGCGCATTGTTTAATAGGAGGGACAATGTTTTTTGTACAGTTAACTCCAATCAGAAGGAGACTTTAGGATGAGCAAGTTGAATGTGTTAGTTATTGATGGAGGTGGTCGTGGCCATGTTTTGGCCTGGAAGATCGCCCAAAGCCCGATGGTCGACAAAGTATTTGCTGCACCAGGCAATCCTGGCATTGCCAAGTTTGCCACCTGCGTACCTATCAATGTCACTGACATTGAGGCCTTGGTCAAGTTTGTCCAAGAAAATGACATCGGTTTAACCGTTGTAGGTCCGGAAGGTCCTTTGGATGCTGGTATTGTTGATGCATTTCAGAGTGCCGGCTTAACCATCTTTGGGCCACGCCAAAGCGAGGTTTGGCTCGAAATGAGCAAGGTACGTTGTAAGCAGTTGCTTCAACAACACGGTATCCCAACTGCTAAGGCAAATATCTGTGTCAGCATCGGAGCCGTCCCAGCCGCTATCGACCTTATTGGTCTGCCAGTCGTGGTCAAGCCTGACGGGGGGACAGAAGGTAAGGGCGTAAAGATCTGTCAGACCAAAGAAGAAGCCATGGCTCATGCCAGAAAGATCATGGTTGAACATGCTTATCAAACAACGGGTGACTCCGGTAATGCAGTACTCATTGAAGAGTGCCTTGTTGGGCGCGAGGCTTCGATCATCGTTTTAACCGACGGCAACCTGTTTGTTGAACTTCCTACTTCTGAGGATCACAAACCGCGAGAAGACGGCGACAAGGGTGATATGACTGGCGGTATGGGTGCATATTCACCTTCGCCTGCGGCTGACGAGTTAGCCGAGGTCATCAGACGGGACATCATTCAGAAGCTGGTTGATGCTTGTCCAGGATTTACCGGAGTATTGTATATCGCTTTAATGATCACGGCCAATGGACCTAAAGTACTTGAGGTCAACGTTCGCTTCGGTGATCCGGAAGCTCAGGTTGTGTTACCACGAGTCAAAACTGACCTGGTTCCGATCTTTTTGCAGATTGCCAAGGCAGACTTACAGATTACTGAGATCGAAGTCGACGAACAGCCTTGTGTGGCCGTGGTGTCCGTCTCCGGTTGTTACCCGGCATCAGGGTACCCGAAAGGTAAAGTCATTGCCGGTATTGAGAAAGCCGAGGCTCGTGAAAACGTTCTGGTTTTCCAAGCCGGTACCAAAGATGGCGAAGGCGACAACGAAGGCAAAGTTGTCACCAACGGTGGTAGGGTTCTGGCGGTTTCCGCCATGGCCGATGATATACCTGAAGCGATTAAGCTCGCTTATGAGGGTACAAGTGATATTAGCTTTGAAGCACAAGGATTTCGCACCGATATCGCCCAACGGCCAGCTGCGTAAGCACTGCTCATTCAATTTACAACGTCTCTCGCGAGAAATTTGCGAGAGACTTTTTCTTGACTAGATTACTCTAAATTATTAAGCTAAACATTAGGTTGACAATTGAAAGGAGGTGAGACTATGCCAGAACCAACATTAGGTGATGTTTATGGAGTTTTTACACAACTAACCGGATTGGCTTGGTATCCGCCTCTGGACAAAGTTAGAGAAAATGATCTTTGGGGTGATGCCCAAGAACAAGTTGATTCCATCATCAGCGCCCAAGCTAACGCCAAGGGAATGGCTCACAGAGCAGCCGAACAGGATAAAGACAGTGCTTTGTCTTCTGAAGCAGCAGATCTTTTTATCCGTTTTCAAGAATGGGCCATTGAAGCTGGCAATGTCAGCACAGTGTAATGGGCATAGTTGCCTTTAAAAAACACCGCCCCTTGAGTTTTACCTCGTGGCGGCTTTTTTTATTATGTAAACCAATTAATTTAGAACTCGTCGAAATCCATTAATTGCTGTTCATCAAAATAGATTTCGTTATTCCTGACTTCAATGTCAAAAGTGGGGACTGAATGATCTTGTCCTTCTGGAGCTTTGCCAGTTTTATGATGAAATTTCCAACTGTGGAGTGGGCACATAATGTAACCCTCTTCATTAACCATACCTTCACCTAACGAACCATCGGCGTGAGGACAGTGATTATACAAGGCGAAAAATTCATTATTTTTATTATATATTAAGAATTGGACCCCATGCTTACTAAAAACTCTCATTTCACCTTTAGGAATTTCTGAAGTGGAACAAACTTTTAAGTTATTTCCCATTTTTATTTGCAGTTATTTATTAACTTTGGTGGGCGATAGCCGGAAAGTGCTTGCACTTTCCGGCCAAGCTGAGCTAGATTTTTTTATTCTGGTTTTTAAAGTATTCTTTTAATCTTTGTTTTGTCCATTTACGTCCCGGCCCACTTTTTAAAGTTCTTTCGCGACGATATGCATCATCTTTATTTAAACAAGCTTCATAATAAATTAATTTATAAGGTTTATTTTTTCGAGTTGATTTTACCTGTCCTTTATTATGTTGCGAAAATCGTTTTTTAAGATCAGTGGTTGATCCTTTGTATATGAATTTATTATTTTTTAAACTTTGTATAACATAATTATAAAACATAGAGATTAAATTTTTGGTGGGCGATACTGGATTTGAACCAGTGACCTCTTGCGTGTCGAGCAAGCGCTCTAACCAACTGAGCTAACCGCCCAAAAGTGCGCGAGGAGGGACTTGAACCCCCGACATCCACCTTATAAGAGTGGCGCTCTAACCAAGCTGAGCTACTCGCGCATGATTTAAGAAATTGTAAATTGTGGCGCTCTGACTTCAGCCGGAAAGTGCTTGCACTTTCCGGCCAAGCT
>NYZP01000014.1 GCA_002687175.1 Parcubacteria group bacterium | reverse complement strand
TAAGACGTGGAGAAAACAAAGAATCTGTTGTTCAACCGGCGGGACAACCGGCGGGACAACCGGCGGGACAACCGGCGGGACAACCGGCGGGACAACCGGCTGCTGGTGCAGGTCGGCCGGTAAGACCAGGAGTGTCGAATTGGTTAGCTAGGCTTTTTCCATGGATGACCAGTTTAGCAACCAATGGCAAGTTGATTGCCGCGGTGGCATTTTTCTTTGGCATTCAATTCGTAATGAGCGCGGTCGTGCCTGGCTTGTGGGAAAAAATTTGGAGCAATTCAAATTTACCACAACTGTGGCTGGCGTTCGAGCTTTTGCTTGCAGCCTCCTTGTTCTATATTTCTCGGGATGAGGCTCCAGGAAAGCAGGCTTTTCAAAAGCCCCTGGCTTATGCTTTGGTGGCGGTCATCGGAATTGGTGTCTATGGCTGGCTGGCACCGAAGGTTCAGGCAATGGCTGAAGCACAGGCAGCAACGGTGGCTCAACCAGAACCACCGACACCGCCAAAGTGGTACACTTTGGCAGACGGCAGTCTAACGGTTAGACTGCAATCTGGCCAAATTATTGAGAAGGAAGTTTCGCTGAAACCGGGAGAGCCAAGTCCTTGGTTTCGGGTTCCAGTGGATTACTACTATTTCTCAGCAGCACCTTTGGACGGTCATGACTTTATTTACCAGACATCTTCAGGTGATTCGATGCGTATTGTACCGGGTCATCCAGTGAACAACCCTATACACAACGGCACTTTAGTTGTCAGAGTGATGGGTGGTTCCGAGGGTAGTAAGGTTAGAGTTACGATCACTAAGAGACGTTAATTACGTTTCAACAACATAAGGGCGTCGAGTCTTTAAAAACTCGATGTCCTTTTTTCTTTGACTTTTATAATGTTTATTTATATACTTAAAATAGTATGAATAAGAATAAGTACAAAATTTTTAAAAGGTTAATTTTTTTGTTTTTAATATTTTCATTTTTTGCTTTAACCAGTACCGTTTTGGCTCAAGTAGGAACGCCAACTGGTCCTGGTTTACAAAATCCTCTTGGGCAAAATGACCCCAGGGTCATTATTGGTAATATTATTAAAGCCGCTTTGGGTGTTGTTGGTTCGTTAACCCTGGCTTTCTTTATTATCGGTGGCTTTTTTTGGATTACTTCGGCTGGTAATGATGAAAAAGTAAAGCGTGGCAAAGATATAATAGTATGGTCAAGTTTTGGTTTAGCTCTCATCTTTTTTAGCTATGCCCTGGTAACTTTCTTATTGAGAGCTTTAAGTGGAGCTCCTTAAGTGTAATTAATAAATATAAGTATAAAAAAATCCGCTGAGGCGGATCTTTTTTGAATTTATATTCTAATCAGTCAGACCAAATTTTAGTATTTTACTACCTTCAAAATCGGTGACATAAACGTTGTCTTCGGTATCTAGAGCAATACCGGCCGGTTTAACAAATTGTTCTTCGCTATAGCCAACAGAACCGAACTTAGTTATAAATTTACCATCACTGGTAAAAATTTGGATGCGATAGTTATAAATATCAACGACATAAACATTATCTTTTGAATCAACGGCGATACCAATATCCACCCCATCGAACTGTCCATCAGCAGAACCAGTGGAGCCCCAAGAAGTAATTAAATTTAATGACGAATCATATTTACTAACACTGTTGCTTACCTTATCTAGGACATAAATATTATCAGCGGAATCAATTGCTAATCCGGTACCAGTAACATACCACTCATCTAGATAACTACCAGTATTATCAAATTTTTGTAAACGGTAATTTTCATCAATAACAAATACATTATTATTGCTGTCTGTTGCTACCCCGATTGGTCGGGAAAATTGGTTTTCATCACCACCAAATGTTCCCCACTTGCCCATGAATAGTCCACTGACGTTAAATCGCTGGACTCTATTTTCACTTCTGTCTGTAACATAAATACTTACTTCACTGTTTACGGCGATACCTTTAGGAATTTTAAATTGACTGTTGCTAACACCATCAGAGCCAAATTTTTCAAGATACTCACCATCAGTACTAAATCTTTGAATACGGTAGTTTAAATTATCAACAACGTAGACATTGTTATCGATGTCAATTGCGATACCCTCTGGGTTTTTTAACTGTCCATTGTCAGGTCCCCATTCGCCCCAGGTTTTAATAAACTGCGGTAATAAAGCGGTTAAAGATTGTTCATCACTACTGGCGGCATTACCTTTAGAATCAGTTGAGGTAATTTTGAAATAATAAGTTGCACCAACCGTTAAACCGGTTATTTCTAAAGAGTGGGACGTTACATCAGTATCACTAGTTACTTCAATTATTTCACCAGCTGTTGATAAATTATCTAAAAATGAGTATTCAATCTTACTGTCACTTAGTTCATCAGTGGACCAATTAATAGTGGCCTTGTTTTTGCTTACAGCGGTTGAAATTTCTGAGATTACTGGGCCAGTAGTGTCTGAAGGCGGTGGTGGTATGGGAATTTCTGATTCTGGTTCGGTCTCTAAAGCAACGCCACCGATATCAGTATTTGATTTGATGGCCGAGCCACTTGCAGTAATTCCTTTATCAGTATTGATAGTTTTTACCTGACTTAATAAAGTCTCTGGCGAGTAATCATCTATACTACTGATTGGTTCAGTAATTTGATAATTAGTAAAAAAAGCATCTGGAATATCATCAACATTATCACTCCAATTTTCACCATATAGAGAGATGGCTATTGCTTCAGTTTCTATCCATCGTAATTTACCATCCCGATCAACAGCATAAACCTTAGGATCAGTTTGGGCTTTAACCAGCTTAACTCCTGGTCGGTAAGTAATGTTTCCCTTTAAGGGCATGGCCGCCAGCTCATCAGTGGTCACCTTTGATATTTGGGAGAAATCAGTAAACCAACTGTCATATGTCTTAACATTAGGAAAAATGTAACGATCACCGGTAACGGCATAATAATAAACCGTGGAAGTATCTCCTTGAATTAAGGAATCAGCCGGTACACTTATTTGTACCGCCTGTATATTTTGCAGAGGTAAAGCGACTAAAATGGCAGTGATTGTCCAAATAAAATATTTTTTCATATAGTTTTATTGATGACGTAGAGCGAGTGAAATAAGAAGTCAACGACTTCTTATTTCCGAGCCGAGGAATCAAAAAGGATTTAATATACTATTCTGATTTGTTAGGCTTATTAGTACCGTTAAATGAATGTTCGGATATTGCTTCAAGACTACCTTTATTATATAGGAATAGAGTATTTTCTACAATTTTTTTAATTATTATCTATAATTTATATGTTAATTCAACAACACCTGTAGAGTAAGTTTTAGAATTTACTAATTTAATTTTTCGTTCTTTAATTATATTTTGGAACAGGGGAATGCCGTCGGTCAGTATGTCAGGCATGATAAACATGATTAGTTCATCAATTAAATTTTTATTAATGAAACTGCCAGTCAACTTACCTCCGCCAACCAACCAAATATTTTTTTTACTCTTAGCCTTTAATTTTTTGACTAATACTAGAAGGCTGCCATTATAAAAGTTTACACTATCATCCATTTTTTTTAGATTCTTTTTTGTAGTAATAACATAATTTAGTTTGTCAGGATAAGGCCATTTACCAAACGTTAATATTTGTTTGTAAGTCGTTGATCCAATAATAGCGGTATCAATACTTTTATAAAATTTATGAAATCCGTAGTCAATTTTTCCGTCAGTATATTTATCCAACCATTTAACCCCGCCATCTTTAGTAGCAATATAACCATCAACACTAACAGCAATATATAAAATGACTTTAGACATATAAAAAAGTTATTAGAAATTTTTATAAAATTGTATATATACTATAACATTATTCATTTATAATAATCAAAAAATCGTCATTAAGACGATTTTTTGAAACTAAATTGAAATGTATTATTTTAGTTTATTCTCAAGCTCTCAGCAATCCTGGCACACTGACTCTTGGTGAACTCTGGGGCTCCGCCAAGACGGGTTGCCCATTTACCTAAAGTTAGATCAGCGCACTGTTGGTTTACCTCATCTAGGTAAGTGCCAAATAAGGCCCACTGGTTTTCAAAACCGGTCTCTTCGGCCACAGCCATCAAGTCAACTTCTTGCAAGGCCGTGGTGGCATTGGCTTTAATATCACTGAGGTATTCTTTTTGAAGTTCCACATCTTCTTTCGTACCTAATCGAGTTAAGTGTCCAGCAATTAAAGTATCAAAATCAAAAGCTAATATTTGATCATGGGCCGCTAAATATCCATTAACATCATCTGATACGGCTAAGTCCATAAATGGCACCCAACCTGGGAAAATGACATCAACAATCATTGCTACTTTTTGTTGAGGAGCATAGATTAAAATGTTACCTGGAGAATGGTTGGTACCCAGGTAAGTTAAATTTACTCTTTGACCACCACTAATAAGAACATAGTTGGTATTAAAGGTAACATTTGGTTTTGGTACATCGCCACCGCCAACAAAGGTGCCAAAAGGAAATTCTCTGCCATCATTTTGCGATCGATTAATCATGGTAGCAGTATCGTTGTGTGCTAGGTAAACAGCATTGGCTGGGTAAAGATTTGCCGCCGCAATATGATCAGCATGGTGGTGGCTGTAAATAACATGGGTGATTGGGTTATCAGTAACTTCGGCAATAGCTACAAGAATATTTTCGCCGATTGATGGGGGAGCATCAACCACTATTACTCCAAAGCTGGTTACTAAAAACATCATTTGATATGTTCCATCAGTTAACCAGTAAAGACCATCATTGATCTCTTCAACCAGATAACCTTTGTCTTGTGGAATTTCTGGTCCTTTGGCGGTTTCTGGTATGGTTGATATTTCAACTGATTCCGGGGTCACATCCAGACCATTATCCCGATTGTAAAAATATCCTCCAACTACTAGCACTATCAGCACTAGGATTACTATGTTTTTCATAGAGTTTAAAATTAATTATTAAATCCTTTATTCCTCCTGATCCTTTATTCCTCCTTAAGTCTCTCTAATAATTTTTTGAAATCATCATCGGTCCAACCTTCATAGTAAGCGTCCCGGACACCATTATCTCCCTCGCCCTTTGAGTATTCTTCAATTTCATCTAAAATTTCTTGATATCTTTCAGGTGCTCCTTGTTTTTCTTGGTTAAACGTTTTAATAACTTCCAGAATGGCCTCTTCAGTTGCCCCCTTAGGAGCATCGTTAGTATCTGAATCCATATGAAAATATTAATGTTTTAGACTAAATCTATTATATCAGATTTAAAATGATTGGCAAGTTATTTAAAACAATCAAAAAACAGCATAATTTTAGCTGTAAATTTGACCTAAATCCCAACTTATTTATTTAATGATTTTAAAATGGTCTGATGAATTTTACCATTGGAAGCTATAATGTCTTTTGATGATTTGGTAACTTCATTACCATTAAAGTCAGTAACCATGCCACCAGCTTCTCTGACAAGTACAATACCAGCGGCGTAGTCCCAGTAGTTGGATCTTTTATTAAAGTAAATGTCGGTTTTGCCGGCCGCTACTTTTGCTAAATGCAAGGCAACGCTACCAAACATTCTAATATGTCCAATTTTGCTAGACAATTTTATCAATAACTGAAAGTTTTGTTTTCTAACTTGTAAATTTCTTGAAGTATTCAGGGTTAACAGCATATTCATCATTTTATTCTCGCTAGTAACATTTATCCTTTTTCCGTTTAAAAAAGCTCCTTTGCCTTTTTCGGCTACGTACAAGTTTTTAATAACTGGATTATAGATTACCCCCAGTATCAGCTCATCTTTATAGGCCAGGGCAATGGATACACAATAGGCATGTAATTTTCTGGTAAAGTTGATGGTACCGTCAACCGGATCAATGATCCATAAATAGTCAGAGTCTTTGATCGTTTCTCCTTGTTCTTCAGACAAGATACTATGTTGAGGAAAATTCTTTTTTATTTCATTAATAATGATTTTTTCTGATCTTAAATCAGCCTCAGCCAAGACATCCCGTTTCTCTTTTATCTTATAACGTATTTTCTTCTTGCCCATTAGGGCTACGGCAGCGCCGGCTTTTTTTGCCGCTCTAACGGCAACAGTTTTTTTATTCATTATAGTTTAGTTTTTTGATGTTTATCATTAGTAAGATCTTTTACTTCTTGTTGATTGTCAACGGCAGTATTACCGGTTATATACTTAGGAGTGTATGGACAGTTGGTACAAACACAACCACAACAGTAACCTCGGTCTATGAGTTCTTCTCTCGATTTTGGCATATACATTTTGTCCCGTCCAACTTTAACCTTTTTTATTAAGTGTTATGGCAGTATAAATAATAAACACTGCTAAGGCAAATAAGATCAGACTGAACCAAACCGGAATTATTACTCCATTGAGAATTAATTCCCAGCCAGCAATTGACCTTATAAGGTGTAAACCTCCAGCAATAACGAAAATTATTACGGCCGAAGTGTTAAAAGTTTTTTGATCCATATTTTTATTATTAACTTAATTTTTTACAAGGCATTATTTTTGTATAATATTATGCCGATGAAAATAACCAGCACCAAATAATAAGTTGTCCAGCCTTTGGTTGCCGGGAAATAACGCGAGATGATGCGAAAGTTTTTTTGGTACCATTTTCTGCCACCACCCCATGACATTAAATTAGCACCAATACTATCTATTAGTAATAGATAGAAAATAATGACTTCGATACTCATAAATTAGTTCTCCTTTATTTTTTTAGTTTATATAATTATTTTGTGCCAATTAGGGCCAGCTTAGTTTTTCGGGAATATTTTTTTATTTCGGCCTCACGTTTCATGGCCTCACTTTTAGTGTCATAAATTTCAGTATAAATAAGTTCAACCGGTCTTCTAATTTTAGTGTAGCGAGCACCTTTTTTTGAGTTGTTATGTTGATCAACGCGCTTGCTTAGATCAACAGTATAACCAGTGTATAAAGTACCGTCTTTACATTTTAAAATGTAAACAGTGTACTTGATGGGATTCATTTATAATTTTTTATTAAAAATTTTTTCAATCCCTACCCCAATAAAATAAAATATCACAACGCTAACAATAAAAGATATCGCCGGACTTAGTTCAAAAGGTAACAAGGCAGATAAAATAAATATTGGTAAGTAAAACAGAAGCGAAAAATACCACAAAAATCCTAAGGGACCAGTTTCTGATGGGTCAACCAAAAAAATGAAAAGAAAATAAACGGCAAAAATACTGGCTGCTATTATCCCATATTTTGATACTTTAAATTTCATACAGTTTTAGTATAGCAAAAATTTGTTGGATTTGGCAGTTTTTGTTGATTTATATAAAGATCAGATGTAAGATGAAAAACAAGCAAGTAATTAAATAATAATAAAGGTTATATATGCGCACTTTACTATCCTTTTTAGCTTTTTCCTTGATAGCACCAACAGCTTTAGCCCAACAGCTGGAACTTTATGCTGAACCAACAAATGTTGATCCAGATCCAGCAACTTCACTTCAAGTTGAACCAGCTGAAGCAGATATTATGGAGATTGATACATTAATGATGCCCAGTATTGATCCGGTTGACGGTGATCCTGATCAACCAGTAGTCACTGGCGAAGTTTATAATGAACTTGAAGTGACTAGTCACAGTAATATTTTGCCTGGTACTGCTGAAGAGGATGATCCAGATGGGATTGAACACGAGGATATTGGCATCACTGGTAGTGACGACGACGGTGCAGACGGTAATTTGCCCCCAGGTACTCAGGTTTCACCAAGTCAGGTGAAAGTAATTATATTATCAGCCACAGAAGTTCAAGATCTTGATTCAGTTGATGAAACAACGGCCATTGGCATTGACGACGATGATTTTGGTTTTGTGGCCAGTGGACAAGCTTATGTTCATTCCGGTTATTTAAAGATAGATGATATTAAGGGTGAGAGCTCAGACAGCGCTGGTGGTAATGCCGAGACTACTTGGAAGGTTGAGGAAGGTGAAAAGGCATCAAAACCAAAGGAGATCGTGGTGGTCGGCAGTAAAACTACCGACAAAGCAACACCTAAACTTTTAGAAGCATCATGCGGTGGAACTCATGTTGTGTGTGAGCCAAAAAATGCAGTAACACCAGATGGTTTAACTGATTTTGCATTGAGAACAGTAAATAGTTTCGAATCGGTGAATGAAATTATCATGGATGACACCCAAGTAGAGGTGAAGGGGAATCAGCCATTTAAATTATTTGGTTTTATTCCCATGAATTTAAAACAGACAGTTTCAGTCTCCCTAGACCAAGATTCTTTTGGGCGAGTAAAAGTAAAATTTCCTTGGTACAGTTTTTTTGGACGCAAAACAGTTCGGTCTCATGATTTAATGACTGATTTAGAACAGGGAATTATGGACACTCAATTTAGTAAATGGAAATTGATGGATTTTGATGGTACTCAGAGCGATCCGGGTACTGGTCCGGCCGGGGAAGAGATTATGGCTGATGAAACCCAAGGTACCACAGGCGACAGACCAACGGAAAATATAACTTTTAATTTCAACGAAGTCAAAGCTCAGCTCTTAGATACCATTAGTCAAACCCTGGTGCAGTACAATGAATCAGATTTGAATTTTCTTAATCGCTAGAAATCGTAAATTATATTAAAAAAAGAAGCCCTGACGCCGTAGTGTTAGGGCTTTGTGTATATTTATAATCATTCAGCCAACTTTGGCAATTGGACAAAGGTCTTCAATGGCTGCTGCCAGGCTGTCGTAACTTGATGCCGCGGCATTGACCAGCGCTCCGAGAGGTTCTCCCTTACTGGCCAGTTTTCCTTCTTTGGCACTGCGAAAGACAGTTAGACCATGGATTTCTTCCAGATGGAGTTTAATCAGCTGGAGAAAATACTCTGAGTTGAACAAGCCGCCAGTGATCACCGCCTTGGTGATTTGTGGACGACCCAAGTCAGTCACTTCAACCATCATGGAGTCAATCACCTCGATCAGATCTTGAGCGATTGAATTAAACACACTGGCCACCTTTTGTGGTAATGACAATCTGTCCCACCTTGGTAAGCCGCTAAAGTCCGAAGTATGTTGTGGAACATAAACCTGGACTTCCGGATTTTGTTCTACTTCCAGGGCCAATTCGCTAAATTCCGCTAGATCCATTTCACCTTGGTATTCAGCTAGAAAACTTTGCCATCTTGATCCGCAACAGTCAGGAAGCATGCTTAGTAGCAGACGTCTTGGTTGTAAATTTATTCCATCATGATAGGCAAAGTGAGCGGCTTTACCGGCCACTTGAACCTTACTGTCCGCCAGTCGATAAACCGTTCCACTGGTACCAGCGGAAATAGCCAGAGTCTCCTCGTCATCTAGGCCACAACTTAGGCCACCGGCATGATTGTCTCCCAGAGGAGATACTAGGGTATAACCGGCCAGCTTATTAGCAACCTCAAGCCATTCGTTGTTATTTTTTGGTCTTCCAATCATCCCTAGGGCTTTACCGATTGGTAAAACCGGAGCGATAAGATCAGAAACCAGACCAACCTCATCTAACCAGGTACGGGCAATTTGCCGGCGTGATTGATTAATCAGAAGGTTACAAGCACCGTCTGATTCGCTGGTTGCCCATTTGCCGGTCAGCATCGCGCCGATCCAGTCAGCGGTAAGAGCGACACGCTCAGTGTGTTTGCTGAGTTTTCGGTCCAGACGGAAAGCCTCGATAGCTTTGG
>NYZP01000013.1 GCA_002687175.1 Parcubacteria group bacterium | reverse complement strand
TAATAATATTGCCCCAAGAATAACTCCAGTTTCAAATTTTATTACCTTGGCTAGATAATCGACTAACTTATCATTTTTAATTAAACCAATTGATTTCATGTAGACTTTAGTAAAAACACTTAAGCTAATTGTTTGATACCCCAGAATAATTAGAAAGCAGCCATAAACAATATTACTTCTTAATAACCAAATTAAAACTATGCCCGCCAACAGGAACAAAATACCGGGAATTAAAAATAGGTAATCGGGTGCATAGGTTAACATAAAACGTAAGTGTCGCCAGCCGTCAGAAAAAGATTTTAACTTTGACTTGCCTTTCCTTAAATGATAATTAATCGGCAACTGTTTAATTCTTAAATTCTCCTGACTTGCCCTAACAATCATCTCCGTAGCAAACTCCATACCGGTTGTCCTAAGATTAAGTTTGGTAAGAGATTCTTTGGTAATTGCTCTCATGCCACAGTGAACGTCATTAATCTTTGCTTTAAAAAAAACTCTAAACAAAAAAGATAATACCGGATTGCCAATATATCGATGTAACCAAGGCATAGCGCCTTTATCAATTTTTCCTTTGAATCTATCACCAATTACTAAGTCACTACCTTGTTTTAAATAGTTTAAAAATTTTGGTATCTCTCTGAAATCATAAGTACCGTCAGCATCGGCCATAAAAATATATTTTCCTTGAACAACTTTAAAAGCTTCTAGGTAGGCACGGCCATAACCATTATGGTCATGTTTAATTAATTTTACCCCTAATTGCTTAGCAACCATTGGTGAATTATCGGTTGAAGAATCAGAAACTATGATCTCTGCAAGAACATTTTCTTGTCTTAAAATTTCTTTAATCTGGTTAATGCAAAAACCAAGTGCTTGTTCTTCATTTTGACAAGGCAAAATTACACTTAACTCTATGAAGTCTATATTGTCTAAATCTTCATTATTCATTGTTAACGCTATAGATGTAATTATTTTGTTGATATATTAATTCCCAACCACAGTCAATATGTTTTTTTGATAAGATATATCTTATTTTTTGCTTATCAGTGTAAATTGGTGGTAAGAAAAAATTTTTGCCAATAAATTTTTGCTTAGCTGTACAATCTTTACTCCGAAAAAATTCTTCAACTTCCAGCCTATATTTTTTGTAAAAAAATATATCTGAAATGAAAAGGTGGTTAGACACTGCATAGACCGCTGTTGAGACAAATGGAGTTGCCAAAACTCTGCCTTCTTGAGGAAGTTCAGCTAAAAAAAGAAGTGCTTGATAATCATCTTCATTAATTACCCTGTACAAATCAACTTGTTCAGGAATTTGATAGTAGGGCTTAAATATCAAAAAACTGACTACTAAAATAACAATTAAACCAACAAATTTTTCTAGATAAAACTTAAAATTTTCATTTAAGCTTAACTTCTTTATTTGATCATTCAACAAAACTATAAAATAGTAAAAACCAAAAGCACTTAGTATTGGCAAACTAAGAACTAAATAATAAAGATTTCTTTGATACGGAATTAAATAGGAAGCACCACTTATCCGATAAAGGATTATAAGTGTTAAGGACATTAACGGCCAAAATAAATAAGGGATATATTTTTTTCTATCCTTGATAAATAATATTATAAAAACCATGCCTGCCACGGCCAACAAATATCCCATTGAACTATAAATTTCAGTGAACAAATTTTGCAACTCTAAAACCCCCCAACCATATTTAAATTGCAAGGCATTTATTAAATTACTGGCTAGCTCTGGCCAAGGAACGCTATATACTTTTTTGTAAAATAAAATTCCTAAAAAAGGTATTAATAAAAGTAGAGAAAAAAATTTATATTCTTTCTTAAGAAAATTTAAATAAAATAATGAATAAACTAATAAAAAAGGTAAAGCAAATAAAACCGATATTGAATGGATGGGTACTAAAAAGGACATTATGATAATGCTAATTAAAAGTAGCTTTTTATTTTGTTTTTCAATACCCTCGGTAAAAAAATAAATGTATAAATAAATAAATGGAATAGAAAACGTTAAAGGTGTAAAAAACCATAAGCCAGTAACATTAACATTTGATTTTATGGTAGCAAAAAAAATAACCGACAATAAAGCGATAAAAAAATTACTGCTAGTTTTTTTATAAGCTACCCAAAATAAAACAGCCGCCGAAAAAACTGCCCAAATTGCCGGTAAAAATTTATAAACTAAAACTAGATTAAATATTTTTGAGATGACAAAAAGAAAAATATGAAAACCAAATTCAACGGTAGCACCAAAAGCAGAAATATCTCCGTTTACCAAAAATTTAGCGTTACTAATATGGTTCCACTCATCAATATGATAAGGAAAACGATAATCAAAATGAGGCGAATAAACTAAAACAAAAACTAAAATCAAAGCTAATGTTAACAAAATTTTTTGGCTTTTTTTCATTTCAAATAGCTAATAATAAATCTCCTGTCTTCTGATTTCAATCTCTCTATCATGTTCTAATAATTTTTTTTCCAACTGCTCAACTAACTCTGGATTGCTGCTGGCAATATTACTTAGTTCCTGGCTGTCTCTTTCAAGATCATAAAGCTCTGAATCCTTATTTGCAAATTTAATTAATTTAAAATTATTTTCAATAATACCGCTTACCGTCTGGGTCAACCATAATTCTAAATATTGAACTCGTTCTTCATCATCTTCTTCTCCATATAACAATGGTAAATAACTTTTACCATCAACATCTTTAAAGGAGTCAACGCCTAATAGCTCAGCCAAAGTTGGCATTAAATCTACTAATGAAACTCGACTGGTAATTATGTTATCTTTTAATATTCCCGGACCACTAATAATTAATGGAACTTGCACCTGCTCGTTGTATAATGTTCTTCCATGAAAGTAAATATTTTGATGTTCACCAAAGGCCTCACCATGATCAGACGTAAAGACTATGAATGTTTTATCTAGTAGATTATTTTCTTCCAAGGCTTTAATAGCATAGCCAACCCTTTCATCAACTGATTCTACCTCTTTTAGGTACAACCATTTTACATAATTTTGTTCATAATTATTCAAATTAATATCCTCAATATAATGTTTTAAAATCATTCCAAAATCTTCTGAATAAAAATTTGGTTCACGTGTAAGTTGATTAAAATCTACATCAAAATCAGTTAAAAATTTTTGTGGTGGAGAATATTCAGTATGAGGATCAAGCATCCACTTTAGTGTAAAAAAATTTACCTTTTCATTGCTCAACAAGTTATCTAAAAAAGAATAAAAATTTTCGTAGCCTGAGCTTATGTTTTTGATACCAGTTAAAGCTTCTATCTCTGCTATTTTAGACTTTTTTAAATTATCGTAAGATTTTAATTTTTCAAACCCCTGAAGTTGATTTAGCTTTTCAGCCAAAAGATTTTCATTATCATGCATTACCTTGTAGCCTTTCTCAGTTAAAGATTCTGCTAATAACTTTTCTGATGACTGCACCTTGTAATGAGATCGCAAAAGTATATCATATATTCCTGGTAGAGAATCTACTCTTTTGTCCATTAACCCTTCAAAAGGACCTGACGCTGGTCTACCTATTTTAGTATCATAATATAAGTTAGAATAATTTCCGGTAAATATAGAAAGTGATGACATCCAGGTGACTGGGGCTGTGGAATAATTATTAACGAATAAAGTTCCTTGCTTTGCCAGGCCACAAATATTTGGTGTTTTAGCTTCGCCACCGTAACATTCCAAAACATCTGCTCTTAAGGTATCAGCAACAATCATCACTAGATTGTAACCATCGGTACTTACTGGTTTATTCTCTGGTTTATTCTGACAACCACTGATTAATATTACTGTACCAACGAATAAAATAATAAATAATAATTGTGGTTTATTTTTGTTCATATAGTTGATCGATTTCTTTTTTATAATTATTTTTAATTATTGACCGTCTTAATTTCATCGTTGGAGTAATCTCATCTTTTTCTGCTGAAAATTCACGAGCTAAAACTATAAATTTTCTAATCTTTTCCCAATCAGCAAACTGCTGATTAATTTTTTTTATTCGCTGTTCAAGTATTTCTGATAAATGCGGCTCTTTAATTAATTTATCTGGCTCTTTGCTATGAAGATCTAACTTGACTAAATTTCTAATTATTTCTTGCCAATCAGGAATAATCAAGGCAATCAAATGACTTTGATTGTCGCCATAAACCATAGACTGATTAATAAATCGATCGCTGTTTAAAGTTAACTCAATTTGTTCAGGCCAAACAATCTTCCCGGTGGAGAGAGAAATCATTTCTTTTTTCCTACCAATGATTGTTAAAAATCCCTCGTCATCTAAAAATCCCAAATCACCGGAGTGAAAAAATCCTTGTTGGTCTATAGCCTCTGCAGTCAGGGCATCATTTTTATAATAACCCTTCATTACCAAAGGACCCTTAATTAAAATTTCTTTATCATCAGCAATTGTTACCTCCACCCCAGCTAATTGCTGACCAACCGTGCCAAACTTTACGTTATCTGGTCGATTAGCAGTCGCCACTGGAGAAGTTTCAGTTAAACCATAACCTTCAACAATTTTAATACCGATCCGGTCAAAAAAGCGAGCCAGTTTGTGATTTAAACTTGACCCACCAGAAATAGTCAATCGAAGGTGACCGCCAAAAGCCATTTTTATTTTTTTAAAAACTAAAATGTTAGCAATGCGATACTTAAAAGTATTATGTTCTTGTTTTAAAGCCCAAACAAATATTTTGTATTTTAATTTACTACCATGATTCACTTTATCCCAGATACCCGAATGAACTTTCTCAAAAATTCGCGGTACCGAAACAATAACTGTTGGTTTAACCTCTTTAAGATTTTGCTTAAGGGTTTTAATATTTTCGGCATAGGCGATAGCACTCCCCCGGCAAACCAACGGCGCGTAGTAACCAGCGGTTCGTTCCAAAACATGTGACAACGGTAAAAATGAAAGTAAGGTATCATGTTCGTTAACCGGTACAACGGTTACGGCCGCCTCAGCATCAAACATAAAATTTTCATGCGTCAACATCACTCCCTTAGGCATGGCAGTTGTACCAGAAGTATAAACAATACTGGCCACGTCATCTGGTTTAACCTCAACATTAATTTCTTTGGTTGAGTTCTTCCCTAACCTCATTACTGCTTCCAAGCTAATTAATTTCTTGCCGTCATAATGTTCCCGATCGTCATCAAGGTTAATGTAAATAATAGTTTCTACTTTTTCCAGCTCACCAACAACTAACCGTAACTTATTAAACTGTTGCTGATCAGAAACTAAAATGACCCGGCTACCTGAGTCATCCAGGATGTGCTTAATAATTTTTGGTGATAAGGTGGTGTGGACTGGAATAGTAATTGCCCCCAAAGCTAAGGTGGCTAAATCGGTCCGCACCCATTCAGTTCTGTTCTCTGAAAGTATCGCCACTTTATCTTCTTTACCTATGCCTAGCTCCTGCAATCCTTTGGCCATTTCTCTAGCTCGATCAGCCAGCTCTTGAAAAGTTATACTAATATAGATCCCATGGAACTTAAATTTAAGGGCTGGGCGGGAACTAAATTTTTCAGCTGTTTTATTAAATTTTTCAATGATTGTTTGCATAAAATCTATGTATACCTTATCACAATAATCCTATATTTAAAACTAAAACCAATTATAAACTAAAAATCCGCTACTCTGGCCTACCTATCGTCCGTAGGCGATAGGTAAGACAGAAAAACGGATTTATTTTTTCCTTAATTACTGGAAACAAATTGATATATTGCTTTAAAAATTTTTCCTCGATTATCATCTATAGCTAAAGTATGATTCTTACCATTAACCCACAATATTTTCTTTTTAATAGAGCCTAAATGTTCTTTTAAATAGTTGGCTGATTTGGGATTTACAATCTTATCGGAAATAGACTGAATAATTAAAGCCGGTGACTTAATATTTTTTAAATTTGGGATGGTTATCTTGCTGATAAAACTGAAAAACCGACGAAGACTTTTGATTGGCATTACCGTATATACAACTTGATGTTTATTAATATTAGCCAGCTTATGATTTATCCGATGTTTTTTCTGATTTTTTTTTAGCCAACCGTAAGTGTATAAAAACATTTTAAAAAACCTTTGTCCCCTAACGTGAATTGGCGTACCCATCGAAACAACACTAGCATTAAACTTATGCGCCAAATGTAATGCCAGATTACCCCCTAATGAACTGCCTACAACATAAACTTTTTTAGACTTTTGTTTCAAAAATTTATATCCCTCTTCAACAGACTTTTTCCATTCCTCAATACTGGTGTTTGCTAAATCTTTTGGTGATGTACCGTGGCCAGCAATAGTAGGAGCATAAACTGAAACACCCTTATTGGCCAAATAACGTGACAGATCATAAAACTCATATGGTGTTGAAGTGTAGCCATGCAATAATAAAACCCCGGCTTCATTACTGCGGGGAAAGAATATTGCCTTGTTGCTATTAAGCAGGCCTTCACCAATTAACTTTTTTAAACCTCGTGCTGAAAAAAATATTTCTTTCTGTTTTTTATTTCCCCCTTGCTTAAATATGTTTCTGATTTTTTCACCCATAATACTGTATAATTTTTGTACTTTTTATTTTAGTGTCGTGCTTTTAAAATTACGTTAACTCAGCCAATGTGTCAAGAGGACAAAGAGAGGATAAACTGTTTACCCGGAACCTTTAAAATCTAAAAAAGATAAAAAAACTTAATAATTTAAGAAAAAATCTGTGGAAAAACTTTTTATTATATAAAACTCAAAAATGCTAAATTAATATAAGGTTCCGGGTTTACAAACATCTATTTTGTATATATTATATAATATGGTTACTAAAGATTGGCTTGGGACAAGCAACTCCCTTTTACCTCGCCATTTGCCCTCATAGTTCAATGGATAGAACCCCGCAACCTCTCGTTTCACTCGAGGCGCGGGACAGGCAAATCCCTTTTACCCCGCCACATGCCCCTGTAGTTCAATGGATAGAACAAATCCCTCCTAAGGATTAGATGTAGGTTCAAGTCCTACCGGGGGCATGTGGCGGGGCCTAAGGATTAGATCCTGGTTCAACTCCAGGTGAGGGCACCAAAATTTTTAACTTTAAAATTGTTAGGGCCTATAGTATAGTGGTAATATATCGCATTCGCATTGCGGAGACGGCACCCACCTCTGGCGGTGATTCTGCCTAGGTCCACTCAAAAAAAATTTATAAAAAATACAATTACCATTTATCGCTACACTGGTCGCCAAGGATTTTTTACAATTCCTAAAAAGTGGTGTGAAGAATGTGATCTATTAATTAACTTGGTAAACTCGATCATTGATGAACGTAATTTAAGAAATAGTACCAGTTTAAAGATTAAACCCTGGTTTATCTGGTGGTTTATTCCATTTATCAGATTTGGTAGTTTTCATGCACCACAGTTAGTAATTAATGGAAAATTGATCAGCGCTGGAATTGTTCCAGCCAAAGAAAAAATTCTTGCTGCCCTCAATCTAAGGTAAGAATTATAGTATAATATTAGTAAGGAATTATCGAGGTCTTAAAGCCTCGACTTATAATATGAAAAAAATACACCGAATATACTTTAAAATTATGATTTGGCAAATGCGTTGGATGACCCGCTATTTGGGCTTTATCGCCAGACCATTTATTAAATGGTATGCCTCCCAGGAAATTATTGCCTGTGGTCTACGGTCACCAGCTGGCCAATTTAACATTATTTTTACTAAAACTAATAATAAGAAAAATTATAAATTTTTTAAAAAAATAAAGCGGCACTGGCAAGAAGTTGACTCTTTAGAAAACCAAGATTTTTCATATAAATTAATGTTTCAAGAGATTATTCCTTATGCCGAAATTAGTGAAATTTATAAGGTAAAAGCTAAAAAAACTGGTGGTAAAAGAATATATAGTTCGCCTAAAATACTTATTAAGAAAAAAACAGATTATAAAAATGATTTATTAACCATTGAAAAATTAGGCAATGGTCAAGCAAAAATTTCTTGGCCCGAGGCTGAAAAATACAAACCAATGATCTACTTTTTAGCCATTGAAGATAGCAAGGATCATGGAATCTGTGGAATTTATACCAGAGAAAACAATTGGCTATACCCCCAGACTAAAAAAGCCTCATTATCAATCAATAAACAAGATCCTCCCCTATTTAAGCAAGGGCAAGAATATAGTTGTAAATTAGTCGCTGTTGATTACGATGGCTGGGTTCCTTGTGTTGCCACAATAAGATTTACTTATTAAGATACATTTGACAAAATATTTCTATTAAATATACTTATAAAGGTTGGGATACGGGCGTTTCTCACCAGGCCAGGGGGAGTTTCGGCATAGACTCAGCTAAACTTCTCCTGGCCACCCTATTTTGCTCCTTTTCGCGGCAGTTCATCGGCTTAGCAGTTCTCCTCTCAATTGATGTCACCTCGGTGATATCCCTCCTCAGTCCAGTGAAAACATCTACCTCCAGACTTTCCTTCCCCAAAAGGATTATGGATAGTGTTACTAGCCAGACTATGAGAAACCGAACACCAAGCAGTTGAACTGTCGCAACATTTTCAGGTGCATCCGCTTTTTTAGCCCTCCTGGAGTGTCTAACCGACATTCGTGCTAAAGATATGGATGCACCTTTTTTTAATATAATTGGAGTATAGCTCATTTTGCGACTCAATTTTATAGCTAAAATTAGCTAAAATTATTACTTTAAAAATTGTACATACTATAGAATTAGTCATTTTTTATGGTTTTATCGTAAAATTGGACCATAAAAATCTAATATCTCATATATTATTAATAAATGCCTAAAATTAGCTAAAATATTGCGTCGTTAAATAATTTTATATATTTTTTTGACAATTACTACTTATCATTTATAATTAAGTCTATAATACGATAGATTTGGGCCCTTGGCTCAGTTTCCTGAAATAAATTCAGGACATGGTCCGAGCGCCTCCACTTAGTACTTAATATTTAAACTTAGGGCCCGTGGCTCAGTTGGTAGAGCGCCTCCATGGCATGGAGGAGGTCGGGAGTTCGAGTCTCCCCGGGTCCACCAAAACTTGCCATATTGTCATAGTAGGTTTATAATTAATATATAAATTCATAATAATAAAAATATGATGACAAATGAGACCAATGGACCATCGGCAGCAGAAATGGGTCTAGATGGTGCTGAGAGTAAAGAAGATAGAGAACTTAATGAATATGGAGCACAAATGGAAGATGCTTTGGCTGATTTAATGGTAAGCAAGGCTCAATCTGAGAATGACTTAAGAGAGGCTTTAAAAGACAGTCTAATCATTAGTAGAGGCTTTGACGCTGTTTTATTAACTGACAATAAAAATCTACTGGATTTAGAAGGTGTTAAGGATGGAGTTAATCCTCTTATTGAAAAACACGGATTGGACCCTAAAAAATTCTCTATTGATAAATTTAGCGAATTAGCTAAAGCCTCCGACTAGCTATTATTTAATCAAGAAAAATGACCTAATTTAGTTTATTTTTTGACAAAGAACTGGATCCGATCTACGATCAGATCATGAAAAAAGCTCCCACAATTAAGGAGCTATTTCCCAACCTTTCTGATGAGGAGCTTGTTGAAACCGAACAACGGATGAAAGATTATGCTCGGGCCATCCTAAAATTGGTTGATTTAGAAGCAAAGAGGCGGAAAAAGAAGGATTCAGAGTAAAAGTTCGAGGTCTGTCCCGAAACGGGCCACCATATTATTAAATGTTCCACAGGGAACAAAACGAGATAATAACTAAATTTAATCGAAATATGTTCCACAAGGAACAATATAATACCCCTTAGGGTATTTTTTTAATAAAAAAGAGCCGAATTTGTTACTTTCAGCTCTAAACCCTCTTGTTTACTACATTTTATCGGGCTTTGCCCTCTTCAACCTCTTGAGAAAGGTACCATGAAGCTTCAAGGAAGCCTCAGCTTTTTCGACAAGTTTTGCGAATTTTGTTGGTGCTTTCTTCTTATACACCTTGGCCAGTAATACTTGATTAGGCTGGAAACTCAGTCTAATCTGGATTAGGGCGGTCTCAATTGCCAGCTCAAGAGTATCATTATCAACCGCCTCTGCCCCTTTAAGCTTAGCAGCTTCAATTTTTCCCTGCAATTCAGCTAGCCTAGACCCTATTTTGATGATTTTCTCAATCATCTCTCGATGACGAAATGACTCTGCTTTAGCAAACATCTCTTCTAACGTATCGGCTTCTACGTCACAAGCCATGTCTATTGGGTCAAAGCCACGCTCTAAAAAACTCCGTAATTGGCGACTTTGATCACTTGGCCTACCTTGACGACCGGCATATTGCTTATCTATCCCGGCATCAACCTGGGCTTTGCCAACTTCATGAACTGCCCTACCTTTTTGCATTCCTCTGACTGATTTAGCCACATTAGCTTGTTGACCCTTAGGTAATTTCGCAATTTCTGAAGCAACACTGCTTCTTAGTCTATTAGCTTTGGGAACGTCTTGACCCATCATTTTCTTAACAGGTTCAGACAGGTTTACTAATTGATGACGTTCCATGACCCAGGCAAGAGACTTCTGAAAAGTATCACAAATAGTCTGCCAGGTGTCGCCAAATTCGCGCATTTTAGCAATGGCATCGGCTATTTCCAGAGGTGTGTGTTCTCTTCCGCCAAAGTTTGACGCAACGGACAAGCGAAATAATTGTTCGTCGTTATCAACTCTCTCCACAGTCGCTCTAAACTTCATCCTGTTATGTTCACAGGAGTGAAAACGATGCTGACCATCAATTAGGCCATATCGTTTACCCTTCTTAAAAACCTTACCCGGTTCTCTTTGGCCATTTCGCTTAATATTAGGAGCTAAATCACCCTTAATATACTCCCAGTCGATTTCGTGTCTCGGTTGACCTTCGAAAATGTCGATCAAACGAGTCGGTATTTCCAATATACTACCGACAACCACAGCATCTCCAGATTGTAAATCTCTCCCGTTACCAGCGCTAACAGATGTTTTTTTTGCTTTAGCCGGCTTTGCCTTTTTTGATACTCTCGTCGTGGTTTTTCCTGCGGCCTTCTTCCTCTTTCTTTCAAGGTCAGCATCTGCGGCGCGTTGCGCCTTTTTTATCCTTCTACGTTCAGCATTACTTGGTACAACATACCTCCTTTCGCAATGTGTAAATTCTCAAGGTACTATTTACTAAACAGGGTATCATTTCAAAATATTCAAGGCAAACCCTTGACTGTGTATAAGGCTATGAATTTTCAATTTTGAAGAAATCTAAGCTAGGGGACTGATTAATATTTACTGCTATTGTGAAAAAAAAACCTAGATGATATAATATATTTAACATTTTATAAATTATCTAAAAATATGGAACCAAAACAACAAGGTCAATCATCTAAGTCTGGAGGATCAACTGGAGGATCAAAGAAACCAAATATCTGGTTACTGGTAAGTATTGTACTTGCTATTGCTTTAGTGGCTGTGTTAGTGATTAAACCTAACCAAACAAGTACTGAAGGAACTGGCGCCGGAATGACTCTAACCGTTCTGTCACCAGAAAAAGCATCTGAGGAACTGTTGAAATTTATTAATGAAATATACGGACCACAAGTTGGTACTGCCACAGTAAAAGACATTACCGAAAGAAATGGTTTATACCAAGCCGTGGTTAATGTTCTGGATCCAGAAGGTAATCCAGTTGACCAAGTTGTTTTCATTACTCCAGATGCTGTACTGTTCATTCCTCAAGCAATTGAGATTGAAGCGGCTACAGCACAGTTTAGAGCACTACTTGATGAACAGGGTAACTTACCTCCAGTACCTGCTCCTCCAGAACCAGATCCAATAGACGATACCGGTGGTGAAGCAGACGAGACTGAAGAATAAAATTAAAATTTAGATTTAAAAATAGTCCCCTAACCGGGGCTATTTTTTTTAGTTTTAAAATTGGTAATAACTAAAAAAGTTTCTTGCGAAACTGCTTTAATTTATACGCCTATTTATTTTAGCAGATTTATGATATACTGGGGGATAGTATATATTAAAATAAACATATGACTCAACCATCACAAAAACCAGAACTATCTCAACTCCATCGTTTACAAGGACAACTTAAAGGAGTTGAAAAAATGATTAATAAAGATTATAAAATTTCTGATGTTATTCAACAGCTGGAGGCGGTAAGAGGTAATCTTAAATCACTAGAAAGAAAACTTTTAACTGAGAAAATTAAAAATTTTAAGGAAAAAGACGAGGACTTTAAAAAAGCCGTTAATTTCATATTAAAAATTTCTTAAAGATTGCTTTTTGAGCTTTCAGGCTGGACAAAAAAAATTGTAGGCGTTATAATTATTTTATCTTAAAGCTTGTGAGCTTTTTTTATTCACTCCTATAAAATTCTTATGCCCGGAACAATTTTAACTGATGAAAATTTCGATAACGAAGTACTTAGTTCAAAAGTGCCAGTATTAGTCGACTTTTGGGCTCCTTGGTGTGGCCCCTGCAAAATGCAATCACCAATATTAGAACAGTTAGCTGATGACTATAAAGACAAAAAGGTAAAAATCGCTAAACTGAATGTTGATGAAGCATCACGATCAGCTTCTAAGTATCAAGTGATGAGCATTCCAACGTTAATCTTATTCAAAGACGGTAAACCGGTTGATCAAATGATCGGCGTACAAGACAAAGACGCTCTTATCGAAAAATTGAACAAAGCAATCAACTAAATTAAATGCCTGCGAAAGAATACGATCTAATAATTATTGGAGCCGGACCAGCTGGACTGACAGCTGGTCTTTATGCTGCCAGAAGAACTTTGAAAGTTTTGATTTTATCAAAAGATCTTGGTGGTCAAGCTTCGATGAGTAACTCAATTGAAAATTATCCAGGCGTTGATAAAATAGATGGCCTAGTGTTGATGCAAAAATTTGCCAAGCAAGCACAAGCGGCAGGTTCGAAAATTAAGTATGGTGAGGTTCTAGAAATAAAAAAAGTAAAGAAATCTTTCACCGTGATGACCGCTAAAGAAGAGTTCAAAGCCAAGGCCATAATTTTAGCTTTTGGTCTTTTACCACGAAACTTAAAAATTCCTGGCGAAGAAAAATATTTAAACAAAGGTGTCTCGTATTGTGCCACTTGTGATGGACCACTTTTTAAAAATAAAACTTTGGCCGTGGTTGGTGGTGGCAACTCCGCTTTAGAGGCTACTGAGTACTTAGCCCGTATGTCCACCAAAGTTTATTTAATCCATCGTCGCAACCAGTTCCGTGGTGACGAGGTGACCGTAAACAAACTTAAAAAAAATAAAAAAGTAGAGATGGTGTTGAGTACTGAAATTATGGAAATCAAAGGTAAGCAATTTGTCGAATCAATCGTCGTAAAAAATAATGAAAAGAAAAAGAAGAAAGATATTAAAGTTGATGCCGTTTTTGTAGAAATTGGTTTTTTAGCAAAAACAAACTTTGTTAGTGGTCTAGTCAAGGTAAATGATAAAAAAGAAATTCATACTGACAAAGATTGCATGACTACTGACCCAGGAATTTTTGCCTGTGGTGATGTCACTAATGCTAACTATAAACAAGTCATAGTTTCCGCAGGTGAAGGTGCTAAAGCGGCACTTCAGGCTTACAAATATTTAAGTTTGGAAAAAGGTAAAAAGATTTTACCTGACTGGTAATAACAAAAAAACGGCTAACACCGTTTAGAAAAAACTAATACCCAGCCTTAAATTAATTAAGGTTTTATTTTTTACCAATTATGATCCGACTCCTAGCTACGTAAGCTGCTCAAGCTGTGGTTGAGTGAACGAAGTAAAACTTCATTCATCTCCTCCATCAACAACAAATCATGGATAACTGCCCTTACTTTGGGGTTATCAGACTTGGTGGACATCTCCCGATAGCACTGCTGGAGCTTTAATTCGGCGGCAATGGCCCTTTTTGTTTCTTTGACCAAATCGTAAGTCATAAGCCTCCTGGTTAATTAATTTTATTTTTTGTTCAATACGCAATTGAAATAATTTAAAAGTAGAGGTAGAATTTAGGATACTTCATAAAATTAACCAGTGTCAATAGATATTTTTAAGCTAATCTTAGCAATAAAATAAGGGTTATTTAGTCAATTCAAGGGAATAAACAGTTATCTTGGGCTTACTAACTGTTTGACCACAACTTTTAATCCTATTTTCCACAACTTAACCACTAAAATATGGTTATAAAACTCATACTATATGGCTTATTATCCTAATAGACGTCAAGAAAAAAAACTAAACCGCCAAGGTTTTAGACTGGTGGCTGGCATAGATGAGGCTGGACGTGGTTCTTGGGCCGGACCAATTGTTGCGGCATGCGTTGTCTTGAACCCAAAAGTAAAAATACCAGGCATTAAAGATTCTAAACTTTTACGAGCTCCTGATCGTCAAAAAATATTTGATAAAATTACTAAACTGGCCATTGCTTGGTCTGTTGCCGAAATAAGTCAAATGAAAATTGATAAAATGGGTATCAATAATGCTAATATCTTAGCCATGGAAGTAGCTAGCAAAAAAATGACTCCTCGGCCAGATTATTTATTAATTGATGCTTTTCAAATCAACTCTAGTGATATTCCAATAGCCTCATTTATTAAAGGTGATTATAAAATAGCCTCAATTGCTGCAGCTTCCATTGTCGCCAAAGTTAGTCGAGATAAGTTGATGGATAAATTTGATGGGCAGTATCCGGAATATGGTTTTAAACATCATAAAGGATATGGAACTAATCATCACTGGCAAATGATTATGGAGCACGGCATTTGCCACTTACACCGAAAAAGCTTTAAGCCAATTAAAGATTTACTAAGTTAGCTAATTTATTGTATACTAAGTAATAGATTGGCAGCTTTAAGTAAGTTATAAAATAAATTATTAATCATTTGGTAAAGCTATGGTTTACATCTCTGGTGGTAACGAACTCCTTAATGCTTTTGAAATCTTGGAAAAATTAGGAGTTAAAACTGGACACAAAGTTGCAGACCTAGGTTGTGGCGGGGCTGGTCATTTTACAATTCCTACCGCTCAACTAGTTGGTCGTAACACTAATATGTTTGCTGTGGATATTTTAAGATCTGTGTTAAAATCTGTTCAAAGCAAAGCTCGACTCGAAGGAGTAAATAATATTAAATCAGTCTGGTCTAACCTTGAAATATTTGGCGCAACTAAAATCAGAAAGGGTAGTTTAGACTTTGCCTTATTGATTAATATGTTATTTCAATCAAAACAGCACGAGAATATTCTTAAAGAAGCTGTCCGCATGTTAAAAAATGAAGGTCGATTGTTAATTATTGACTGGAATAAAACACCTTCAACATTTGGGCCTCCACCTGCTGACCGAGTGCCAGCCAACCACATCAAAGATACTGCTAAAAAATTAAAATTAAAACTGATTGATGAATTTGAAGCCGGAAACTATCATTACGGTTTAATATATGAAAAATAATTTATAATTAAAATGATTGAATACTTTAAGTACTTTTTTAACCCAGACCATCTACTTTCAATCCGACCGCCAGCCATGAGCGATCGAGCCATCACCATTTTACTAGTAGCCTTTACTGCTCTTATTGTTGTTGGCATCCTCTATAAAATCAAAACTAAAACAGACCGAGATGGTTTAAAGGTCAAAGCTTACATTAGATTATTTCATTTGGGCTTAACGATTGGTATTCTGGGTTACGTTTACGTTTTCTTTGCCTGGCAAGGGATTACCCTGTTAGCTGGTAGGTTCTGGCTTATAATTTTATTACTAATTGCCCTTGTCTGGTTGGGATTTATTGGAAAATATCTTCTGAGAGAAGCGCCTAAAATGCGAAAGAGCATAGATCAAAAAAGAAATTTTGAAAAATACATTCCGTGATCGTTATTAGCTAGTTAAACAAAAAATCAACACAGCGTACTTAATTATTAAGCACGCTTTTTATGTATGAAAGAGTTTATTACCTTTATATACTGACAAACAAAATAAAGACTGTTCTCTACATTGGGGTTACTAATAATTTAGAGTCTAGACTATGGCAACATAAAATAAAAATTAATAAAGGCTTTACTAGTAAATATAATGTTGACAAATTAATCTACTATGAAGAATTCCAATATATTAATGATGCAATTGAAAGAGAAAAGCAGTTGAAAAACTGGAGTCGTCAGTGGAAAGTAAGCTTAATAAATGAGTTCAATCCTAAATGGGAAAACCTCGACCCAAATTGTCATGCCGAACTTGATTCGGCATCCCGTCTCAGGGCTGGGGCAACCAACAAGGACGTCAACGAGATCCCGGATCAAGTCCGGGATGACAGAGGAGTCCGGGATGACAAAAAAATACGAGAAATTTCTCCACTACAGTCGCCTAAGGCGACCTTCGGTCGAGATGGCAGTAAAAAAAATAATCGTAAAAAAAGAAGGCTAGGAAAATTAGGTGAGACTATGGCTGCTAATTATCTACAGACAAAAGGCTATAGGGTTAAACAAACTAATTACTATACAGCTGAAGGCGAAATTGATATAGTTTGCCAAAAAGACAAATCTTTTATCTTTGTCGAGGTTAAAACCAGAACCAATCACAGCTTTGGCTGGCCAGAAGACAGTGTGTCTGATGCAAAATTAGAGAAAATTATTTTAGCGGCTGAAAAGTATATTCAAAAAAATGATATTACTAATTTTTGGCAAATTGATATTATCAGTATTGTCGTTGACAGAAAAAGTCGGCTGGTACAGATTAGTCATTTTAAAAATATAATACAGTCTTGACAAAGATTTAAAGCTGCTCTATACTAGAAATATCATTAAGTCATTATTCAGAACTTGGTCGCCGCGGGCGGCCAATTTTAATACCTAGATACTTATGGATCAGTCTTCAATCGCCGATGCGGTAAAACAAATTTGTGACGAGAAAGGCATTCCGCTTGAATCGGTCACCGATACTATTGAAGCAGCCCTAGCCGCTGCCTATCGTAAAGACTTTGGCGAAAAAAATCAAAACGTTAAAGTTGACTTTGACTTAACCACTGGTAAGTCAAAGATTTTTGATATTAAAACAGTTGTTGAAGATGTACCAGAAGAAGAGCTATTAGAAGAAGATGAAGAAAACAAAGATGAAAAAGAGAAAGAAAAAGAAACCAAGACTACTAAGAAAGATGAAAACAAAGCTGAAGCTGAAATAAGCACCGATGACGAGGACGAGGCCAAGCGCTTTAATCCTAAAACTGACATTCAAATCAGTGACGCCCAGGCAATTAAAAAAAGTTACAAAATTGACGACGTTATAAAAACCGAACTGGAAGTACCGGGCGACTTTGGTCGAATGGCAGCCCAAACTGCTAAACAGGTAATTATTCAGAAGTTACGGGAAAGTGAAAGGGAAACATTGTATGAAGAATTCAAAGATAAAAAAGGAGAAATCTTGGTTGGTACAGTTCAGCGTCGTGAAGGAAATTTAGTGTTAATTGATCTTGGTCGGTTGACTGCTTTATTACCACCTGATGAACAAATCAGAAATGAAAATTACACACCAGGGGCTCACCTGAAAGTATATATCATGTCAGTAGCGGAAACTACCAAGGGGCCAGAAGTAATTGTTTCCCGATCTCATCCGGAAATTGTTAAAAAACTTTTCTTCTTGGAAATTCCGGAAATTGCCAACGGTATAGTTGAGATTAAATCAGTTTCTCGAGAAGCTGGTGGTCGTTCAAAGATTGCCGTTTGGACCGATCAAGAAAATATTGATCCTATTGGTTCTTGCATTGGTCAACGTGGTGCCCGAATCCAAACAATTATTTCTGAACTTAAGGGTGAGAAAGTTGATATAATTAAATACAGTGATGACCCGGTGGAATATATTGGCAATGCTTTGTCACCAGCTAAAATTTTAGATATCCAAATTAACGAGGAAGAAAAAACGGCAATTGCTAAAGTGGCCGAAGACCAACTTTCCTTAGCTATTGGTAAGGCTGGTCAAAACGTTCGTCTAGCTGCCAAGCTAACAGGTTGGAAAATTGACATCGTGTCAGAAACTGAAAAAAAGGATGACGAAGAAGAAAAGTCCAGTGAAGGTGATAGTGATGACAGTAAAGATGACAAGGTAGTTGAGACCACTGAAGTAGAAGAAACAAGCCAGGACGAAACAAAGGATGTTAAAAAAGAAGAAGCCAAAAAAGATAAAGAGGTAAAAAAAGAAAAAAAGACGGCTAAGACTAAAATTACCAAAAAGAAAGAAACCAAAAAAGAGAAGGAATAAAAAGAAGAAAAGAAAAATGAAAAAGCTGAAGACAAAAAAGAAGTAAAAGAAAAAGTCAAAAAAATCAAGAAAACCGAAAAAAAGGAAAAAAAGGAAGAAAAGACAGAAAAAAAAGATAAGGAATAAATTAATATTAAACTAATAATTAACCGCCCCGCAGCCTCGGGGTGGTTTTTATATTAGACTAATAGTTGTAAAAAATATAAAATAAAGTAATAAGATCTATGAAAGATAAAATAGCAATTACTTTAGTCCTTATCGCCGGTGCCTTTCTTCTATGGTGGATTTTTTTTCAGTATGGCGATTTCTCGCTTACTACCAAGCAAGATGGCTCAAAAGAAAACCAAGGTTACTTGACCGATACTCCTTTTGGTCTGCAGCTAAAAGAAGACTCTACTGAAGTCCCGGATGAAATTACATTATCACCAATCCCCGAGGAATATGATTCTTGGACTGAATATATTACCCCGTCATACAATTTTTCTTTTCGCCATCCAGCGGTTCTCAAGTAACCCAATTTACCGAAAATAATGGGGAAATGATCTTAGTCAGAGATCCAGCCGGAGAAAATCCATTTCAAATATTTATTACCCCTTATGATGAACCAGCCAACTCGTTAACCGCCAACCGAG
>NYZP01000012.1 GCA_002687175.1 Parcubacteria group bacterium | reverse complement strand
GTTCATGCTTCCAGTGACCGTCGGTTTGTTATGAATGCTGGTCCGTTCACCATGGCCCCAGGGGATTCCCAGGAAGTGGTATTTGGTATTATGCATGCAGCCGCAGGATCTGCTAAAAAATCAGTTACATACTTGAGACAAGTAGATGCGCTTGCACAACTTGCTTATGATATACAGTTTGCGCTTCCAGCGTCTCCTGCGGCACCGACTGTAACAGCAACAACATTACCGGAAGAAATCATTTTCACATGGGATGATGCTTCTGAGTCATATAATATCGAAGATGTTATTGACAAAGTTCCCGTAGCATCAGCGTTTGATACAACTTTTGGAACAGGATATTTCAGCGAAGGTGAATTAGCCGGATTATTAGATGGATATACTGTGTTAGATACATCTTATGCCAATGCAGACAGTTCGGTGATTTATACAGTACAATATGTAGCAGCGATTGATACATCCTTTCTGGGTGAAAACACATTTTTCAAATTTGAAGGATACAATGTTTATCAATTAGAAACGACTTCAGGTGCAGGTGCAAAAAAACTAATTGCAACCTATGATCTGAAAAATGGTATCACAGAAATATATGATAATGTCTTTAGTGCCTCTTTAGGTGAAGTCATAAACATACGAACCCAATTTGGTTCGGACTCGGGGATTAAACGCTCTTTGGCAGTCTCGAAGGATGCTCTGAATGATGGAATTCCCTTAAAAACAAATCGTGAATACTATTTTGCGGTAACCTCCTATGGGTATAACCCCTTTGGAATTCCAAAAACACTGGAAAGCCCTCTGTCCATAATGGCGCTCCGGCCTCAGTATCCAGAAGGTGTATTGACTGACTCGCTTACAGCTTCGGGCACAGTGGGTACAGCGACGCACACCAGCGGTGCATCGGATGGCAGTGTAAATGCAACGGTAGTTGTTTCTACAGCCATTACTGGAGATGATTATGTGGTCACTTTTAGCGATACTCTTCCCGATGGGTCAAAGGTGATAAATTGGTCTGTTACTAGTGGTGGAACTGTTGTTAGTCCCAACAATACAATCCAAGGTGGTTTAGACTTTGCCACAGCAAAACCTGTTGGGACAGGAGCAAATCCAATTATTGATGGACTGCTGTTTGAAGTTAATGGACCGCCATTAGAGTTCAAAGATTTCCGGTTAGTTGCCAATGCAGCGGGTGCTGTAGATCCAGCAGCTCGCGCAAGTGCAAGCTGGCGTGGATATCCTTCCTTGTCTGATCCTGGTGGGAATTATCCCGGCGACCAAATGTCTTTATCTTCTTCTTGGTGGTTTCTTGCTACTAATTCAACAACAAATTATGCCTACGAAAAGTTTATTGGGTATGTCACTCGATATTCTGGTGGCTATGGAAATCCTGATGGTGGAATTGGTGCACTCATCCCTGATGACTTTGAATTTCGCTTTACTGAAAAGGGGAGTAAAATGTTTGATTGGTGGGGAACCGAATTATTATCAGACAGCCCATTAGAAATTTGGAATATTGGTGATATTACAGATCCGTCTGATGATTTCCAAATGTTTGCAATTTTTCTTGATGCCAATGGCAATGGCGTATGGGATTTGCAACAAGTAGATAGCCCAATGTCTGGCGCTTCGAATGATCCCATGACAGAAGGACTTTATATAGTGGAACATATGGACAGAGCACCAGGAACAGCTGGTTATGAAGCGCTCGTAGCAGCTTATACGGCGGATCCTATGCATGGCGGTAATTATCCATGGGCAACCGGACCTGGCTTACCTCTTGCCGGGGCAGGACAAACTTCACGCGCCATGATGATGAATATTGCATTTATCGATTGGAATGGTGGTGATGTAACAGCTGACCCATGGGTCACAAAATCACCATATCCTGAAACGGGATCAGTTTTCCAAATGATTACGACCAAACCCAATAGCGCTTCTGATGTGTTTACAGTTCAGACAGGGGATATGAAACCACAAGCAAAAACAGTTGCAGTTTCAGATGTAAGCGTATGGCCCAATCCATACTTTGGTTATAATCCGGAAGAAAGAAATCCTGTAGACCAACAAATGCATTTCACACATCTGCCTGAATCAGGTAGTTGGAAAATTCGCATTTTTGATTTGGCTGGAAACCACGTTCGTACAATTAATGGATCAAACGTTGGCGATGGATCTCAATTCTCTGTATGGGATTTGAGAAATGATTTCGGAGTTCCTGTCGCGAGTGGTATGTATTTAGCGCATGTGGAATCCGGTAGTGAATCAAAAATTCTTAAATTGGCAGTTGTTCAGCCTGAACAACGCCTGGATCGATATTAAACGAAGATAGTGAGGAAGTTATAATCATGAAAAATACTACAATAAAGGTCTTCCTAAGCAGTGTCTTCCTAATAGGCGCATTATCAGCTGGGACGATTAAATCTCAAGGACAAGCAGGAGCAACCCAGCTCCTCATTCCTGTCGGTGCCTTATCCATAGCCACTTCTGGAGCCAATGGTGCGACAGTTTTGGGTGTAGATGCACTCTATCTTAACCCCGCTGGTATTGCGGGATTTATAGGGGGATTTCAAGGAACCGCTTCAACAATGAGTTATATAGGAAATATTGATATTTCCAATGCAGGGTTTGTTACGAATCTAGGAGCAAGCGGCTCATTTGGTATTTCTGTAAAATCTCTAGACTTTGGAGATATTCCAGTTACGACAGCTCAGGCGACTGAAGGAACCGGTGAAATGTTTTCACCTAATTTTCAGACAGTCACGGCAACATATGCAAAATCATTTGCAGATCGGGTTCGTTTTGGTGCCTCATTGAAACTAGTTTCTGAACAAATCATAAATACAAAAGCAAGTGGTACTGCCATTGATATGGGTGTCCAATATCGATTTGCAAATTACCCACTGGCTATTGGCGTTACCCTGAGCAATCTTGGTAATCGCATGGAGTATGAGGGATCAGACTTAGAACAGACCTTAACGCCTTCGGAATCCCAGTCTGGATCAAGCGTAGAACGATTCCGGGTGAAAAGTGAAGCCTTTGATTTGCCAGCAAAACTGAATGTGTCGCTAAATTATGCTGCTATGGATGGATTGAATCTTATGTGGGCCTTTACAAATAATTCATTTTCAGCAAATACACAAAGTTTTGCTGCTAAGTATTCATTTGGACCCGCATGGGTGGCTGGTGGAATGGAATCCCGTTTAGTTGGAGATTCCAAACCGTCAGAAATTTCAAAGGATAATTGGAGTGAGGCCGAATCTGAAGCTAAAAATAATCTTTTTGGCGCAACATTTGGTGCTGGTGTGACTGTTCCGGTTGGTGGTATGAACATAGGTATCTCATATTCAATGCGGTCACTTGCCCGATATTTTGAATCAAATCAAGTCATGCAGTTATCTGTAGAGTTTTAGAAAAAAACAAAAACAAATTATCAGATAAAAAAGGCCCTGTGTTTACAGGGCCTTTTTTATTTATTCAATAGTTATTTAAAAATGGAATTTAATAGAGGATAAAGTTTTTTGTAGGACATGTTCTGCCCAAAGTAATATTCGCCCTTAGCGTCTTGTAATATCAATTCCCAGTGGAGGTGAGATTCTTCTCGCGTCCCCATTGTGCTGGGTTTTGTCCCCGTATTGCCGGATTGGGCAAAAACATCTCCTCGTTTTAGTTTATATCCCGGTTTTATTTTTTTGTTTATATGGGATAAATGCGCATAAATGGTAATCGCACGAAATCCCGGAAAAAGATCGAACCCATGATCGATAAAGACAGCTTTCCCTAGTAAAATATTATTAAAAATATCGGAAGGTGTGCGACCTAATTTTGCAGCTCTTTTTAAAACGTCAACTCTGAATTCTGCAGGTATTTCCTTGTAATTTAAATCAGAACGTGAAATTATGCCATCTGCAACAGCCCTAACGGGTGTTCCCCAATTAGAGAAAAAGTCAATACCACGATGAACACCTGATCGATAAGCTCTGGGGGCATTTGGCAACCGTGAAGCTTTTTTAGGAATATACAGCCCTTCACACGGAAGCATTAATAAGGTTTTGGGAATTAATAAAGAAAAATCGGGAATATTACCGCCCCTATCAAATAATGGTTCCATAGGCGCACCCACCCCTATTTTTGATAAACTATAGCGAATTTGGGGTAACACAACGCTTGTGTCTACAGAATAGGTAATCACGGACCTGTTCTTTTTGTTTTCTATATGGGTTAAGGAAGGATATAACATTTTGTTCGTTAGGGTTTCAGTAAGATAATCACCTAACATTGTGCGCGTTGAATCATGTAATTCTGGTTGGATACTATTGAGAAACGTTTCCCATGAAATAGGTTGTTGTGCAATTTTGGATAATGAATCCAATCCTATGAGTAATGGATCAATGGTAAGTATAGTAGAATAACCATCATCGGATTTGACAATAGAAGGGGTGATAATTTCAACCGCCAAATCCTCTTTAGAAATATTTGGGTTCATTGGTGGGGTACAGGCCAAAATTCCCCATATAAGTAAAAATAAAATTTGTTTCACCGATTTAACTCAGGTTTGTAATTGCGTCAATCCCATCAATATATATTTGATCAGGTGGACCGATAATAGTTGAATGGCAAATATCGGAGAAGATTGATGATGTCTCATCTAAATCATCAAACCCATTTGAAAAGAGCAATTGAATTGTAGAAATATCTGAAGCCTTTATGGCATCTAATATTGAGTATTCATATCGGGCCCAGGCCATTGGCGCAAAAAGAAAGCCATCAGCCCAATTACGATTACGTTGGATAATATTTATGGCCTGAAAGGCCTTATGAGTTTGAATGATCTTAAGGGTGTGATCCGTATTACGGACATGACGACGCAGGGGGGTATTGATCTTATCCAGAGTGATTCGTTTGCCTCCTTGAGCGGACATTGTACCGAGAAGATTAAGATTTGGACCGTGTAGGATAAGAATATTCATATTCGGAAAACAGGTAAAAATCGCCTGAATTATAGCGTAAATTTACAATCACAGTTTCTTGAAGGTGGGATACATTTTATCATCTTTGATTTTATTCGGGGAAATATGCATATAGCAAAAAAATTCTTCACAATCTATACACTCCTTTTAACCTTTATCGTTGGGCAGGTGCAGACAATTACCGGTTATGTAATTGATGGCCGGACAAATCAGCCTATTATTGGGGCGAATATACTTGTTGTTGGCACAGAATCAGGATCTTCTTCAGATGAGGACGGAAAATTTTCCATCAAATGGTCTGGAGTTTTCCCAATCAAGGTTAAAATCACTCATATTGCCTACGAAGCCTTGGAGCAATCCATTAACAATAGCGGCACTTATTCATTCCGTTTAAACCCCACTGTTTTAAAGGGACAGGAAGTTAATATTACCGGTTCCCGGGGCGAAGCTGAAAAGGATATTTCCAGCGCAGTGGAAATCGTTACGGTGCGGAAAGCTGAAATTCGCGGTATACGGGATATCAGTGAAGTCCTGCGGGAAATGGAAGGGGTTACGATCGCCACATCCACAACGGGAGAACAACGGGTGAGTATTCGGGGGAGCAATCCCAACGAAGTGTCCGTTTATCTGGATGGTATAAAAATGAATCGTTCCCTAGACAATGAAGCCAATTTGGCCCTGATTGACCTGACAGATCTGGAGCATGTAGAAGTGGTTCGTGGGGGTGCATCTACATTGTTTGGCGCTGGTAATTTTGGTGGTGTCGTACTGATGCGATCTAACAAACTGGACCATAACTACTTTCAGGTATTGAGGAGTATAGGTATCACCAACAAGAGTGATCAGGATTTGTCCGGTGCAGTTTCAGTGAAAGCTGGCCCTATGTCTTTAGGTGGTCGATTTTCTGGGAAGTCGAGGCTCTACGACGGCCGCACGCTGTATACAACTTTGTTCGAAAATTTTGCCACTGAAATTGAAACAGAAAAGTTGGCTGGAACCGTGCGTTTTATTCAGCAGGAAAATACTATCGAATTTAAATCTGGTGGAATACGTTCAGCGGATAAAATGGATTCCCATCAATTTCGCTTAAAAGGGGATTTGCCTTATTTCAAAGGATTTGACCTTCAGTGGGGCCGTAGAAACTGGTATTGGAATGACCAGTTCTTTACCAATGTTTCCCGCATTCTTGAAGATAGTTCGTCCACAATGCGCCTGTCAAAATCATTCGAATGGAAAAATTTAAATGGTACAATTCAAGTGGAGGAGGATAGACAATATTTTGCCGGTAATCAAATTTTCACCGACAGTTATTCATCCCGGAATTGGACTGATGTGGCTGAATTGCGACAACGGGACAGGGGTTGGGCCGGCGTTTTGCGTTTCGACCAAAAGAATCCCGTAAGTGACATTGATTTTGTTCGTTTCGAATTGCGAACGCGCTCCAGTAAATCTATCTATGAACATGACCAAGATATTATAGTATATAACAGTGCCCTTTTCAAAGAGCGAATCCTCAACAATATCCAGGAAAACACAC
>NYZP01000011.1 GCA_002687175.1 Parcubacteria group bacterium | reverse complement strand
TAAACCTTGATCTTCCCAACGAATAACCGTCGTTTTGTTACGATCGATCTGGTTTAATATATCTTGTAGTCTGTAGTATCCGGCAATCATCTTGGTGTTATTAATCTATTTCTTTTTGATTAGTTAAATTAAATAAAAAAGACCCAAAAGATATAACTCATTCAGTTGAAAACTGAGTGGTTTCTTTTGAGTTCATACTTTGATCACTATTGGTGTTACCTTCACGGAAATAGTCAGTATTTTTTACTAACCGGATGATGTCATCCTTTTGTTTCTTCGAATAGTAACGCCAACCACGACTGTCTCGATGGGCTTTAGGGATTAAACCCTTATCTTCCCAACGAATAACCGTCGTTTTATTGCGATCAATTTCGCGTAGAATGTCTTGTAGCCGATAGTAGCCAGCTATCATTCTTTTGTTTTTCTTCTTTATTTTTGTTTTTCCTGTATAGTGGCGACTTTTATTGTGAAGACAAAAAACGAAACGAAAAAAAAACGCTCCGACAAAAAAGCAAAACGTAAAAAATTGAACGTATTAAGTTTTCTTTTTAGCTTACAGCAACGGCGGTTGAGGCGTTACTCCTAGACTGGCCGGTCCAGGAAAGTTTGCTAAAATTGGTGACCAAGCGGCTGATTTTTACCTACTTAGTCATTTGTTTTTGCTTTTTGTCTTCGGGATGGTACGGGATCCATTTAAGGATTTAATTTCTTACCATCCGTATTCCACTATACCAGTATAGAGCTATGTTAATATCCTAGTGTTTTAACATCCTAGTGTTTTAACATACCGGTATACTGTTATACTCTTATAGTAGCACATCTAACTTTTTTTGTCAAGAGTTAAGCCAAATATTTTGACTTAAATTTTTAATATTTAAACATCAAATTTTAAATTAAGATATAATATATAAAATAATTTAATAAATAACAGTTCAAACTCATTAATTATCCACAAATAAAAATAGTAATCCCCTGTTCCATCAACACTAATTAAAACAATTTTAAAGATATTAGTTATATATTAAGATTATAAATAGAATTAATTACAACCAATATAGTATCAAAAAATCACTTAGAATATTGTCATTGATTTTAACTTAATTAATCAATATTTAACTAAATTTAAGGAGCACTTGACAGCATATTATGACATATTTATACGATATAAATAAATTTGGCTTAAATATAACAAACTGTAATGTAACGATAATTTTATAAAAGATTGATAGTGAAGGTGCTGATAAATATGGTACCTGCATACTATAATCAGCAAAAAATATATTGAAAAATTATATAAATTTTAAATTAAAATAATATAAAAAACTTATTTTAAACAGTTTAATTTTAAAAAAATAAACTATAAAACTTTTACTTCTTAAAATTAAATGCTCATTTAATCAATAAATTTTAGAAAAAAATAATACTAATTTTAAAATATTTAGTTTAATATTGTTTAAATTTAATATTTATTTAATCAGAATTATAATTAATTTTTTATTAAAAAATTAACAAATTAAATTGTTAAATGATTAAATTTTAGTATATATTTTTTATAGATACCCATCATAATAAAAGAAATTAATTGTTATTTTTAAACTGTTAACTAAATAAATTATTTACTTTTAAACACTCTAAAAAGTTATTTTTTTAAATTTTTACTGCTATAAAATGTTCTCAGATACTTATAAAAGTTTAGATTAGTAAGTATTATTATAAATAATTTAATTTAAAAGAGTAGTTATTTATTATGTATTTATATATGTTTATATTAATATAATAACAAGGTTAAATTATAAAAAATAAATAAAGTATCCAAAATAAACCAAACTATTTTAACCCTTTAAATACGGTAATAATAACTGAACAATAAATGTGTACACTAAAAAAGTAGGGACAGAGCATTGCTTTGTCCCTACTTTTTATTTTTTAAAATTGTGTTACTTGAAGTTGTTTAGTAAATTATTTATATTAACTTTTTTTATTTTCTGTTTTACCAAAGGTAGTTTAGAGATTTGTGGCAATTGTTTTTCATATGATAATCTTTTTTCCTGAAATAAAATTCCAACTGGCAACTTTGTTTGCTCCCCTGCTTTTAGGTAAGCCTTATTTTTATCATTTGGTTTATAACTTGTGTCTTCAAGTTTATAAATTTTCTTTTTGTACTGTTCACGAATATCTTTATCATTATAAATAACACAAGGCTGCAATACATCAACTAATGAAAATCCTTGGTGGCTGATTGCACTTTTTAAAACATCTTTTAAATGCTTAACTTCATCAGCGTAAGCTTGCGACACAAAAGTGGCACCACATGTTATTGCTAATTGTAATCCATTCAATGGTGTCTCCAATAAACCATCGGGAGTTGATTTAGTTTCTTTACCTTGTTGGGTTGTTGGTGAAGCTTGTCCGGTTGTTAAACTGTAACCATGATTGTTATAAACTATACAAGTTATATCAACGTTGGCTCGACAGCTGTGAACAAAATGATTAGTGCCTTCACCATAACCACCGCCATCTCCTGTGATGACAATTACTTTCAAGTCGTGGTTAGCTAGCTTGATCGCAAAGGCAACGGGAATTGGTCTACCGTGTAAGCCGTGAAAGCTGTAAGCGTTGTGCCAGTTAGCACCATTGCCACAACATCCAATATCAAAAACCAGAGACGCTTGATGTGGTTCAATATTTAATTCAGCAAGCGCTTGTCGCAAACCTGTCCAAATACCAAAATCACCACACCCGGCGCACCAAGTTGACTTTTGTGATGTCATGAAATCTTTTGCTGTAGCCATAGCTTATAACTTATTTGAGTTTATTAATATTTTCAATAACCTCTTCCGGAAAAAACTGAGCCCCGTCATATTTGTTCAGTTTTCCATCAACTGTTATGCCAGTTGTTTCCCTTAAAATATTAGCAAATTGACCAGTTTGATTATTTTCAATACAAATTAGCTTTTTGACGTTCTTTAACTGATTCCGAATCTTAGTCTCAGACAATGGCCAGGGAGCTGAAATATGAATATAATTAACATCTTTAAGGTTCTTCAAGGCCTCCAAAACTGGACTTTTGACTGAACCCCAACCAATTAAGGTAAGTTTAGCCACTTTTGGTCCAAAAAGCTGAGGTTGTGGCAATTCTTTTAATATACCATCAAGCTTGGCTGCTCTTTTTTCAACCATTAAATTTCTAATTTCCGGGGTAAATCCTTCAATACTAAAGCCAAATTCATCATGATCGTCACTATTGGCGACATGAGTGCCACCTTTTTGACCAGGAATTGACCGTGGTGATACACCTGATTTAGTTGCTTTGTATCGCTTATACTGACTAATTTTAGCTAATTCTTGTTCAGTTACCATTTCACCACGCTCTATCTCAAATTTTGTGATGTCTAGTGCTTCAGTGGTCTGGCGTCCCTCTGAAATGTACTTATCAACCATGATAAATACTGGAATCTGCCATTTTTCCGCTAAATTAAAAGCTAAAGTAGTTAAATAAAAGGCCTCGGTAGCATCTCCTGGGGCTAGAACAACCCGAATGAACTCACCATGACCAGCATGGGCAACGTAGGCTAAGTCGCCTTGTTCAGTCCAAGTAGGTACGCCAGTGGCTGGTCCAGGACGTTGCGATTCAATAATAACTAAAGGAGTTTCGGTAATACCGGCCAAGGAAAGACCTTCGTTCATTAAAGCAAAGCCACCACCAGAAGTGGAGGTCATCGACCGAACACCAGCATAAGCAGCACCGATTGCCATGTTAATGCCCGCGATTTCATCTTCCGGATGTTTAACAATCATTCCGGTTTCCTCGGCCCAATTGGCTAAATTATGCAGAATTGACGATGATGGTGTCATGGGGTAGGCCACAGAAAATTTACAGCCAGCGGCCACTGCCCCTAAAGAAATAGTATCATTAGCTGTCACTAGAACAGTATCTTGTTTAACCTTATTAGCTGGTTTAGCTTTTAAACTATATGGGAATTCATCTGGTTGTAAATTATCCATGGCGTATTGATAACCAAATTTTGCCGCCTCAATGTTCATTGCTACTACCTTTTTCCCTTTCTTACTAAAAACGTCCGTTATTACCTGATTTAATGTATTTAAATCATAATCCAATAAAGCTGTACAAGTCCCAATAGTGATAATATTAGAGGCAATTGGCAAAATTTTTGCTTGCGCCACTAACTCTTTTAATGGTAATGGATAAATTTTTCTATTTTTGGCATCTTTTGGTAAAATTTTAAATTTATCGCTGTCGTACAAAATAACACCGTCGTCTGTCATATCTGGTAAACAGTAATCAAAAGCTTCTTTGGTTAAAGCAACTAATAATTGATTTTTTTTATAAATAGAAAAAATCGGCTGTTCGCCGATACTTACACGATAAGTTACAATGCCGCCTCTGATCAATGAGGGATATTCAGAACTGTCAAAAGTATAAAGTCCACCACGAATACAGGCCTTAGTAAATATCAGACCCGCTACTTGTTGACCGCCGCCAGCCGTTCCACCAATTTTCCAAGTAAACACTTGGCTTGAATCATTAACCATACTAGGATTCTACCACACTAATAAAATTTTTGTAACATTAGTACTGCAAAATCATTTTTGGATCTTTGGTTTTACCAAACTGATGGGCAATAATTTTTTCAATATTATATGTTCCAAACTTTGGAGCTTCAACAAATCCTTGAATTGCCGCTTCAGCGAACCAGCCACTATCCACCCAATCCATTAACCACTCTCGAGAATGTTGAGGAATGTCTTGGTCAATAGCGCAACCAATGACTTGAAGCCAACGACGGTTAAATTTTTCCTGACTACCAATTGGCGGAGCCATAACAATCGGAATTCCCAGAGCGCTATAAAAACTGAGTTCTGATGGCTTGGTCCATAATATATCGGTTGTTTTTAAAGCTACATTAAACTTTTTAAAATAATCATCCTTGTTGTTTGAAAAAATGATTTTTATGCCAGATCCAATTTTCTTATTTAAACCGATTGATCTTGCTGCTTGACGAAAAAATTTGCTAACTTCGTTATGAATACCGGCTACTAGAACAACTCTAATTTTTCCATTTAAAATTTCTTCCTTAAAACTTTTAAGGATTGTGGCACCAATATCCCTTTGAGCTCCTGCTCCCCCAACGGCAAACATTAAAGTTAAGGGATGATTACTCTTCTTGGGTAATCTTTTTATATCAAGATATTTTTCTACTAACTCGTGATAACGATTATGAAAATTATGTTTTGGATCAAGATTTACTAATCGATAAGCTAAATCTTTTTTTAAAGTATTTAATTTATTATCGCCGGTTAATTCTTGTGGTAACGGAAAGCCGGTCAGAAAAATTCTGTCTGCTGAAACACCATATCGTTTTAATCTCTCAACAACTCTAATATTGGGCGCAAAATATTTGATCCGGCTGGAAGCAGGATTTTTTGGTGCCCAGGCACGATTGATATCGGCATCAGTGGTTAGACAATATATTTCACCAGGATAGTTAAACACCTCGGCCATAAAAGCCGGAATAAAAAAGGTAGTTACCAAAGGAATAGGTTTTTTTGAAAGCTGGCTTATTAAATGTTTTCCCCAGTCGCCTTTTTCAATCAGTCGATAAATTTGGGTGGTTTGCAAACTTCTTTTAGATAAATCACGCTTGGGGTAAAATTTTGGAATTTCTTGCAGTTTATCATAGAAATCCCAAACTGGTTTACCAATTACTGGAACTTTTTTGAAACGAGAGATAGACTCGTAAAACTTGCGGCTTTCACGCCAAATTTTACGATCTTTGGAGGGAATGCCGCTATAATTATTTACCGTTATAATTTCATTTTTATATGCCAAGTGTTTTAAAGGAAAAGCGGCTCGTTGATGTCCATAACCCATATCCACTGAAACTATCCAGGCCTTTGTTTTAGCTGTTTGTTTTCTTTTACTCATACTTTTATTTTAGCAAAAAATTTATGAATAAAGAACACTAGCAGCAGTACAGCCACTGGTACCAACTGCATATTAACTCTAGCTAAAGCGCTTAAATCAAGGGCTTTATCGGTAAATAAAATAATACTGTTGTAGGCTAACAATATTGCCAAAAAACTAAAAACTAAATAGGCTAAGCCAAAATCTTTCCAAATCGGCTTTATCTTTAATATAATAATTATTAAAATTAGTATGTATAAAAAATTAAAATGGCTCCGTAAAAAAATTGATGAAAATACTTCACTAAAAAATTGGTAGTTATATACGAAATTAAAAGTTGATGAATCACCGCTTAAATAATCAAGCCGATTAATGGTTCGATAGAACAACCATGGTGTCACAGTTAAAAAAGCAAAAAACCACTGTAGTAAAAAATCTTTTAGCTTCACTTTCTTCAGGCTGAGTAAAATAATGGTAGTAATAATAAAAATTGGTAAGATAATACTTAAACCCTCATTTTTTGTCCAGATAGAAAAAGCCAACCCCATACCAGAGAGATAATAAAAAGAATTACCTCGACCAATAAGATAATAAAACATGGAGGCGACAGCCATAAATAAAAATATGGCGAATAGTAAATCAGCATAAGGTACATGTGAGTGAAAATACAAAAGAGGAATACTACTTAATAAATAAGTAGCAATTAATTTTATGCCTCGACCAAGTCTATCAGGTAAAGAAAAATAAAAAAGACCCAATAATAATAAATAATAAAATAAACCAGCTAAATTTGAATAACGATCTTCATATTTGCCTACTGCTAATGCAATATAAGCTTTAAATAAACTGTCATTCAACGGGTAGCTTTTAATGCCACCGCCTAAATAAAACTGATCAGTTTTATCAAGTGGGATTTTATCTTCTGAATAAATTACCTTGGCCCTTAAATTCCAATTGTTCCAGGCATCAAAATCATAAGTCGGTATGTTATTTATCTGCCAAGCGCTGACTGATACTCTAAATAGTAAAGTTAACACCAGTACTAATAATAAAATATGTTCCCAGCTGCTAAATGATTTAAAATTCTTAACCTGTCTTTTAATAAACTTAGTTAGACGCAAAGGATTTGGCCAGGGAATTCTTTTTTCAAAAATATAAATCATAAAACTGAAACCAAAAATTTGGGTAACCGAAGACATCACAAGTAGTAATGGACCAAGACTTAGTCCACCAAAAACCATTGAGGCAAACATATCAAGAGTAAATCCGGCCAAACCTAGTAGCCAACCAGCAAAAAATTTAAACCCGAAGCTAAAGCTTTTACTCCGATCAATCAAGTAAACTAAAACATACCCTCTAGGCCAAAAAAGAAACGCCGCTAATATTATTAATAGCCAATCAAAATTCATTAGAAGTTTCTTTAAAAATAAAAGAATTTTTATTGTAGTTTACAACTACCTCCCCAGCTTGACTTAACAATTCCTGTCCTATATACAATCGGCTATCAGCCTGATTATAAGTTATGTCACTACGATTATAAATAATATATGTTTCTGCCCGTTGACTTTCTGGCTCAATCACTAATGGATAAGCTAAATACTGTAACAATCTTGGAAAATGGGAACTGCCGGAACTGTAAAAATTAACATTAATATCATTATTGACTAAGTTTTGCTGTACCCAATCAGAAAATTGATAAAAATCATCATAAGTCCTTAATGATCTTTCATTCTCTGATGGTTGAACAAAACTCTTATAGTCAGCAGCATTATGAGCTAGAGATTCATAACTCATCCGTATATCAGTTAACACCCAAATCACTAATAAAAGTAAAAAAGCAATCTTGCGAAATCGCTTTTTGTATAAAATTATAAAAATAAGTATTAAAATAAGAGGTAATGCATAAACCATAGCTGACCTGCCAAATACTCTTGGGGTGGGAAATAAATTTGCGGTAAATCCAGAATAAGGTGCTACCCGAAAATAGTCTTTTGCCCCATGAACTAACAGTTCAACTGGATTCATTTTTTTTAAACTTATCTCTTGAATTACAATATTAGCTGATTGTTCCGAAGAAAGACGAACTCCCAAATCATTAATATAATCTTTAAAAAAAGGTAAATGTAGCGAAATCTTTGTCTCTTTAAACTGATCACTAGCTTTAATTTCTTTTACTAATTCGAAGGTGCCAAAACCGGTAGTGGAAACATTTGGTATGATGGTTAGCTTAACTAATTTGTCAGCATAGAAAGTAATGGTTAGCTGATCAAATTTTTTATAATTAAATTGGATTGGATAAACTAAATAAGGATCACCATCACTTTTTAAAAGCAGTCCCCCGGCTTCAGCATACAAGCTTCCGTCGGTATTATTAGAAATTGTCCACTGATTTGCTGAGTTGAGATAATCTTGACTGGTTAAAACTTCTGGGCTAAAAATGATCTCCGGATCACTGTCAAAAGTTAAACTGGACAATAAAAAAAATAAGAGACTAATGCCCAAAAAAAAGCCTAAGAATATGTATGTCTTGAACTTCATCTTTAGTAATTTTACCTTATTTTGAGTAATAAAAAAAGCAGAAAACAAATATTTCTACTAACGCACGAGGTGTGACTTTTATTTATTATTTTAATTTAATGGTATTATTCCGCTTAACGGCAGTGGCCAAAAAACTCTTCTTTAGTTTATTTTTGTTTAATATTTTATCTCTATAGATTTAGTGCTATTTGGTTTTAAAAATAATCAAAGGCGGCAGCTAAGCGCCATGGCGAGAGTGTTAGTGGTAAATCAACGAGATAGCGCATCTGCCGCCAAGATTTTTTGGGTACTTTTTTCTAAAAAAAGTACCTCACCTGAGGTATTCTGAGTGTGTTCAAATATAGAAAACAAAAAATCCTTTGACAAATACTGCTTCATTGATATATAAAAATCGAGGCAAATTACCTCGATGTCTCCTGTACAATAACTAATTAACTATTTCTGCATGTAAACAGTTCTGGTCGGATAAGCAAACTCAATTTTCTCTTTGGTAAAACGATTAAAAATTGCTAAATTAACCTTCTGATTAATATTGAGATAGTCAATATACTCGGCTGAATTTACATAATAAGCTATTTCAAAATTCAAAGATGAATCACCATAACTTTTAAAATGGCAGCGGTCAAAATCAGCGCCCTTAACACCTTTTACAATCTCTTGAATGATACTTGGAATTTTTTCCAGCTGAGCAGGCTTTATTTCATAAATAACACCAAGAGTAAACAGTACCCTACGTTTCTCCATCTGTTTAAAATTTTCAACTCGGGCACTGGTTAATTCATTATTAGATAAAACTAACTCTTGACCTTGAAGAGTCCTGACTCTGGTAGTCTTCAAACCAATTTTTTCTACAGTGCCACTGTGGTCACCAATAACAATAAAATCCCCTATCTTAAATGGCTTATCAATGTATATTGAAAAACTGCTAAAAATGTCTGACAAAATATTTTGTAACGCTAAGGCAATAGCCAAGCCGCCAATACCTAAAGAGGCAATAATTGAAGTAACATTAACGCCTAAATTTGCGAGGAGTAAAGTAAGTCCTAAAAGCCAAAGTATCATTTTAACAATAATATTTAAGGCCTGAACCATGGCCTTGCTTTGGCCAGCTCCACCCTTGCCAACAGTCTGGGCTAAATATTTTGAGGCAAAGTAATCAACTAGTTTAGCTAAACCATTTACCACTTCCCAAATAATGATAATTAAAAATAATATCTGGACACCTTCATTCACTATTTCTGGCAGAGTTAAATATTTAATACTAAAATATAAGGAAACAAAAAAGTAAAACGGCGGTTTTACTTTACCAAAAATTTCAATTAAAGTGTCGTCAAAATCAGTTTTGGTCTTTTTAGCTAAATGCCTTAAACGACCAACAATAATCATTTTAATAATCTTTAAAACGATTATTAAGCCAATAAAAATTGCTCCAGCCAAGATATAATCATAAACAGTATTACCGGCAAAAACTAAACTTTTAAATTGTTCTAAATATTCCATACTTATATTATAGCAAAAATATTATAAAATAAAAAAGGCAAGCGGTAATTGCTTGCCTGAGAAGCTTTATTAAGTACTGATGGCTGAAATTAGCCAGTCAGTAGTCTTATTAATCCAGAGCCGGATAATACTACTTCTCACCAGATCATCGCCAATAAATAAAATCTGATGATCTGGTTCTTGATCCCAAAGAGCATTCAACGTGCTTACTAACGGTGAAGCTTCCTGAAGTGAAAAACCTTTCTTGCCTTCCTTGTTCTCATAATGAATTGGAATGGCATAATCTTTAACTGGCGCAAACTTTATACGGAAAACCAGTGGGCGTGGACCAATCTTGGCAACCAGACTATCTTCGTATTGAACTGGTGAACCAAGTGCAAATATATCTTGGCCTCGCTTCCGAACCCCAACTTGTTTTTCAAGCTGGTTAAGAAGCTCCTGGTAATCTACGCGTCGTTTCCACAAGTGAAGAGTACCAGATTTTTCTCGCCAAAGAAAAGCTTTCCTAGCAATCTCAACCTCCCGTCTTCCCTGACAGTCCATCTGGAGGATAATATTCCAAAGCCAAGCGTCAGTTCGACCAAAAAGATCCTCGTTGGTATTACTGTCCGGACAAAAATCTTTACTGGTTAAAACACCGTCAGTAATTAGAGTTTCAATCAAAAATTGACCTAAAGCTCTAATAGCGATTACGCGGTGATGGTAATGAACCCAGAGGTATAAACGATACCTATCAAACAAAAGAGCTTCCATGGCAGACATAGCATGATCGGCATATGACAAAAACCAACCATCGTCGTCGCTAACCAAACGTACGGATTCACACAGGCGCTCAATGTCATAATTACCGTACTCACCACCGGCCTTCATCCCATCTCTGGCAACAAAGTCAATCCGATCGGCATCAATCTGAGAATCTACCACCTGTTTAATTGGAAACAATACACTACCTGGTTCAAACCCTTTCTGACTTAAAAGAGTTATGGTGGCATTTCTCAAAGAAGAATTCATCCTAACGTCATTCAATATACGCCTGACAAGTTCTGCAGTGTAGGCTTCATGCGGTTTTTCAAAATCGCCAGTACCAAACCAATCTTTCACAAAACTGTTATTACCAGTGCGTTCAGCATAAGACAGGAGGGCGTTTTCAAAAAGATGACTGTATGGCAAATGTCCGACGTCATGTAACAACGCATAAAACCGGCACAACTGGATAAAATCTTCCTTTTTGCTAATGGCTAATTTCGCTTTGAGCTCCTTGGCGTATTCAGTCCAGCATTTACTTTGCACAATGTGTTCAGCCATACTACCAGCAACATGACAGGTACCCAAGCAATGCTCAAATCTAGTGGTGTTCAGTGACGGATATACCATTTGACCGACATCATTTTGGCTAATATACCGTAGACGTTCAAACAGTATATGGTCAATAATGTGCTGCTCTATGCTGGTAAGATGAATCCACTTATGAACCATATCGCGAACCCGTGTAATCATGACCTTACTCCTTTTACTTAAAATCAAGGGTTTTTAACGAACAATGCATAATATCTGAAATTTATACTATTTTAGCAAAAAAAATCCCACCCGCCAATTGCTAAATTACGCAATCTTTGGGTGGGGTAACTTCAATGAACATTTTCTAATACCTAGGACATTCTAGAGTGGCTGATACTCCTCGTGCTCGAAGGTGACCAAAAAATAGATATCCCCCATGGGCACCGGAACAAACGGTAGCTCCAACACTCCGTCGTCATCTTCCAAGACGTCGAAGATGTCAAAATCCAAATAGGTGGAGACTGGATCGCCATTTTCGTCATAGACGATCAGAATAGCCTCCTCGCCGTCAAAATCCGTCGGCAGAAACGTGCTGAAAACCATATCACCATCGTCGTCGAGATTCCACCAGCCCCAATAGGTCCCTCCCTGGTAAAGAACTTCCAGTGACGTGGGCCGGGAAGGATCAAAGACACCGGGAACTTCTGGGACCTGAAACTGAAAAAGACAAGTCTCGGTAATGGCTAAATCGACGACCAGGTTGGTCTCAGCACCTTCTTCAACCTCGATGAAAGACTCTCCCCGAAAGAGAGTAATATTGTTGTCATCAAGGGCGAGAACGTTAACCCGATACTCACCGACGATGATGCCGTCAATGTCGGCATCGTATTCTCCGTCAATCACCGGTACCATAAACCGATACGAGTAATTACAGGAGTAATCGCCACACGGTGAATCGCCGCCGGGCTCAGCCATGGAATAGAAAAACAGATCAAAGTAATCAATCTCCATCTTCAATGCCTCACCGATCTCGTACCATTCTTCGGGGGTGGTGGAGCTTACTCCTGCACCACCACCGCCTCCACCGCCACCGCTGACGGGAATTTCCGGCAGCTCGCTGGCGATCACCGGCAGCGACAAAGAAACCAACAAGACGGCCATCACTGTAATAATCATTCTCTTCATTCTGGTTCTCCTTCTTTCTTTGTTGAGGTTTGTGGCAAGATCTTTAGCTAAAAGATCCTACCTTTGAAGCGAACTCTGCCAACCGGTCGGTCGGTTGGCTGTTGTTCACGGCCATCAATGACCGTTTGCGGAATGGAGAAGCTAACAGAACTTTGCTTCTCATTGGTAACGGAGACGTCAGTTGCCGGAGCAACCACGTCCTCGTCAGCTGACAACATCAGATTGCCGACAATAATCACGGCAATCAACAGTACCACCGAAATACAAATTGCTAACTTTCTCATCCTTCCTCTCCTTTCGGTTATAGCTAGACTTACTTCTAAAAAACTGGCTAAAGCCAGAGATAGTAATGTTAAAGTACAACCCCGTACCCTAACATAAAACGCTTATTTTGTCAATATCAAAAGAACCCGCTTTTCACGGGCTCTTTAAATAAGTCTGTTACTTGTTTATAAAACGGCTTCTTTGGCTGCTTTAGCCAATCGGAATTTAACCACAGTTTTAGCTGGAATCTGGATAGTTTCTCCAGTGGCTGGGTTACGCCCTTGTCGAGCTTTTCGGTTCATTTTAACCATTTTACCAATGCCTTGAATGACGAATTCGCCATTGCTCTTGACCTCAGTATAGGCTAAGTTAACCAATTTTTCCATAAATTCGGCGACCTCTTTTTTGCTCATTTCGGTGCTTTCAGCCAAGGCTGCAATCACCTGAGTCTTTGTCAATTTTGCCATAATTTTTAAATATTAGTTATTTATCTAATAATTATAGGGTATATGCCAATTTTAGGCAAATAATACTGCAACCTATCTAGTCACACTAATAATGGCGTTTTGCTCTGCTTTAGGGGCACAGACTGTCACTCTACCGTTAGCACTTTTAGCTATATGATAATCAGTCACCTCATCACCACTTTGACTTGGGTCAACCGGTAAAGAAACCAGGTATTTTTCTTTAACCGTAAGCACTGACAGGTCAACACCATCTTCATTACCAGGTTGACCAATGTTATTACCCTCATCAGAACAAGTATTATCGGTTATGGATGTTGGTAAATTTCCATTATTATCAATAGCATATTGATAAGCGGCATTTAAAATAGCATTAACGTCACTGCTTCGTTGAGCGTTTCTGGTGTCTGCTAACTGTTTGCCAGGATACTTTTGCATGTAGGTGTGTATTCCATCTTTAAGTTGATAGATATTTTTAAAACCTTTTTCTTTTAATAAGCAGGTTGCTTTTTCACAACGAATACCACCAGTACAAACAGAAATAACTTTTTTATCTTTTAAATTCTTAAGCTCTGACAATTTACCTGGTAAGTCACGAAAATTTTCCAGTCCTGGATTAATTGTTTTATCAAAAGCACCAACTTTAATTTCGTAGTCATTGCGTAAATCAAGAATTACAAAATCTTCGTCTTTTTTGTAAAGCTGTTGAAGCTCATCAGCAGTAATAGTTTTGGCCGTGTCTTTTTTAATGTTTAATTTACCAACCCCAAAAGTAACAACTTCATCACGAACTTTAATTATTAACTTTGGGAAAGCATAACCAACCCCCTTACTTTCTTTAAAAACAACATCAGAAAAACGTTTATCTTTTTTTAATTCTTTTTTATAAACTTCTAACGATTCTTTTAATCCTTCAAAAGTTCCATTAATTCCTTCTTCAGCAATTAAAAGACGGCCGGTTAACTCTAACCGATTACATAACTCTTGCTGACTTTTTCGAAATCCTTCTGTATCTTTAATCTTTACAAATTTATAAAATAGTATTATTTGATTATCCATCATAAAAAATTTTTTGCAATTTATGCACTAACTTCTTTCTTTTTAGAAAATTTATGCCAATAGAGAAAGAATAACAATACATAACCATAATGCAGTATTGCCTGAATCCACTCTGGTTTTGAGTACCAACCTACGCTAACATATAAAGGCACTCCAACTATTCCTTCTTTGTGATATAAGACGGTTTTAGATAGATCAAATGCTTTGGTGTAAATTGGATGTTCAGCTGAAATCATTTCTAAACTCTTAGCCGCAGATAAGCCTTCATGAACACTGTAACCAAATAAGAACCCTGCTTGTAGAATTAGATATGCCAATGTTATAGTAAAAATGGTAGTTAGTTTGATTTTAACTAAAGATTTATAAATCAAAAATGCCAGTAAAATTGAAGTGGTAATACCAATAAAAATTGGCAAAGCTGCATACTGACCAGCGAATGCAAAAATAGCAATCTCGGCTCCTTCCCGAACAACCATTATAAAAGCTAAAAGTAATATACCTTTAGCTGATAAATTTAAAGCCGCTCTATTTTCCACATGTGTTTTAATAGTATTGCCATGTCGCACCATCCAAATAATAAATGTGGTAATTAGAATTACTGCCACTAAACTGGCACCGCTTTCCCAAAGCTTAGCCACTGAACCAGTGCCACCAAGGTAATTAGAAATTCCCAAAAGTATTAAACCTAAAATAAATGAGGCTATAATACCGATGCCAACACCATGCCAAACATTTTTCTTCAAGATTTTATTATCAGTCTTATCAAGAAATTTTAAAATAATGGCTATAATTAAAAAAGCCTCGAGACCCTCACGAAACGAAACAATTAGCGCTTGAACAAAATTTTCCATAATTTGTAATTATTATTTAATTAATTTAGATTAAATTTGAAAGCTTGGCGTCTTTCAAAAAATTAGTAATAGTAATTTGTAAGTTACTCCAAACGTCATTTACTTGACAATTTTTTTTATCACATATTCTATCAGCATAACTATAAACACATTCAAAAACCGAAATTGGTCCATCTAAGCATTCAATAATTTCAATTAGAGAGATATCTTCTGGCTTCTTGGCTAATCGATAACCACCTCTAATCCCTTTAGTGCTTTCAACCAATTTATCCTTTTTTAGTTTAGCTATTAAAATTTCCAAATATGGCTGGGAAATGTCTTCCTTTTTAGAAATTGATGACAAAGAGATTATCTTATTATCATTATATCGCTGAGCCAATATTATCATTGCTCTTAAACCATAGTCAGTTTTAGTAGAAAATTTCATAAAATAATTTTAAATACCAAGTTAATTACTTGGTATTTAATCATCTTAATAGATTGTAAAAATATGTCAACTGTGGATAAAAAAACTCCTGCTTAACAGGAGCAAAAATGACCTAATAAAAAAATAATAAATGGCTTTGGACCATTTGAGACTAGTGATACAGAATGGACTTCTTCATCTCTGATTTTACCAAAATACAAAGCTAAAATTATTGCCGCCTCTGCTGAACAAGGAATTCGTGGTTTGAGACATAGACAACATCGACCTGATTTATTGCTCATTGATGATGTTGAAGATGATCAAAGTGTTCGGAGTAAAGAAGGTAGGGATAAAACTTATGATTGGCTAGTCAGGGAAGTATTACCTATTGGAGATGAAAATACCAAAATTATGATTGTTGGTAATTTATTACACCGAGATTCACTAATAATGAGAATTCAAAAGGATATTAAGCAAGGAAGGCGGAAGGGAATATTTAGGTCATATCCCATCATTGACGACAACAAAAAGATCTCTTGGCCAGCTAAATTCCCAACAACGAAAGAAATTGAAGAACTAAAATTAAAAATCGGTGATGAGAAAGCCTGGAAGCAGGAGTATGTGCTAAAAATTGTATATGACGAAAGCCGAGTAATTCATCCAGACTGGATTCATTACTATGATAAAATTCATGAATTCGAAGATAATTTCAGATATAACGCCATTGGTGTTGATCCGGCCATTTCTGAAAGTACCTATGCTGACTCGACTGGTATCGTGACTGCTAAAGTATATGGCAACAGAGAGAATTTAAAAATATACATTTTACCTAATCCAATTAATAAAAAAATGAACTTTCCTAAAGCTGTAGAAACCATTAAAGATCTTTATAAAGTTATAAGCCAAGATGGAATAACTAAAATATTTGTTGAGAGTGTTGCCATGCAAGGAGCTATTGCTCAAATACTAGATCATGAAGATATCCCTGCTGAAGAAGTTAAAATTAAGGGCGACAAAAGAGCGAGATTGAGTATTTTAGCTAACAAAATTAAAAATGGTCAGATATTATTTCCAAAGCATGGCGCCAAAGATTTAATTGACCAAATGATTGACCTTGGGACTTATGGTAATATTAGTACTATTTTCATCTTTTAATTATATCATAAAACCGCTCAAAAAGGCGGTTCAGTTCTATTCCCGAATGGGTTGTGGATATATCAAAATTCTTAGCATTATTAAAATTTGCTAAAATTAGAGCAATCGGGTCTTGCTCGATAATGAATTGTCTTGGCAGGCCACGCTAGTCTGGGACTTCCAGAAGTGAGGCCGTTGAGGGATTTTCTAGAGGTTATATCTTAACTCATTTTAACCCACTTGGGTCGGGGTGTAAATGGGACAAATGGGACACTATATCCATACTTTTTGAATGTTACGTTTTAGCCGATTTTTTGTCAATTTATGTTTTAAATAAGCCAAAAATAAAATGAGACAATCGTAACTTTAGTGTCTCATTTTATATTTAAACCATTTTTTAAATCAAAAATTTCAGGGGAATTTAAAATATCTTTAACAAATATTTGTACCCCATCACCTACTTCTTTTTTGGTAGTAAGAAGACTTTTCTTTATTCCATTTCGATTTTAATTCGGCAATAGTTAACATACTATAAACAAAAAGAGTTTAAAACTCTTATACCATGTTAGATTATAATTTTATTTTAGCAAAAAAAGAAAAAACTTGAAAGATTAAGTTACCTACAGCTTACAGCAGCCCCTATTCTTGCTAGTGGATTTTTTGGAGCTTTATTTATAACTAAAGGTACTAAATTAATCTTAAATCCAAAAATGAGAAAGGGAATTGGATCCTTAATTAAAGAAATGACAAAATTAGCCCCAACTATAAAAGATGAGGCTCAATTAAAATTGTTAAATGCTGATTTAGTAATTTTAAGAAAATTACTTACTGAAAATCTTGCTACTGAGACTGGTGAGAATCCCAAGCAATAATAGCAAAAAGAAGCATAAGCATAAAAACAGTTCCACTTACTCCAAATATTAAAGAAATTGCTATTGTTATCATTATCCACCAACTTATCATATATTTATTTTAATTCATATTTAAGTCCAATTCTCTCGGCTTGCCTGATACTGACTCAAGAGATGGCTACACAGATACTCAATACTTCAAATCCGAAAAACTCACCCGACTCAAAGACCTGGCGTAACATCTTTATCTAGAATTAATTGATAATAATAAGATATATCTGGCTCTAATCCAGAGAGTACAGCTTTGGTGGTAAATGGGTTACCTGGATCTAATATTGGCAAGCCTACACAGTTAGTAGTTACTGTTTGGGCTGTTGTGCCATAACACAACGATGGATTACTTAATATTGCATCAGTAACGGTGTAAGAAATAGTTACTCCAGTTGAGGTTAGATTACTAACTGCTGGGAATGATATTGTAGCAGCATTGGCGAAAGATGATAACATTCCTGACAACAAAACAAAGACAGCCGCCATTAATAAAATAGACCCCTTAGAAATAAAAGAAAATAAATTCTTCATACTTTATGATGATAAATTATTATATTTTTATTATACCAAAAAACCGCCCATAAGACGATTTTTATATAATTTTATATTTGACACCAACTCCCCTGAGGGGTCATATATAACGTTTGTCGAATTGGCAGCCCCAGCGCCACAAAAGTCGAACAAGGGCATGATTAACTGTTATTTTATTCAAATTCCCCTACTGCAATCTTTCTTAAGTCAGTATTAGTAACACCGAGTGACAAGAATCTCATAATTTGATAAGCCTGATCTCCGTCTTTCATATAGTACCTCTTGCCATCTTCTGGGTTGATATACCAGGCTTCACCCCGAGATTCCACTTGAAGCAAAATTTTGCCTCCAAATTGGCTGGAAAACTGCCCATCAGTGGTAATTAAACCAGAACCTAATGGATTAAACCCATTTCTTACCTCTACCCCGTCTGAATAACCGTCACCGTCAGTATCAGGATTATTTATATCAGTTCCTAAAGCTTCTTCTAATTTATCATCTAAGCCGTCGCCGTCAGAATCTGCGATATCTGCTCTATCTTCAATACCAATTGGAATCTTAGAAATATTGGCATTAGAAATTCCTAAGCCAAAAGCATTAAGGGCAACATAAGCCGAGTTTCCATCCTTAAGATAAAACTTTTTTCTAATGTCTGGGTCAACATACCAAGCTTCTCCATTTTCTTCTACCTGAAGAAGAATTCTCCCTTGGACTCTATTAACAAGGCCATTATCAACAGCCACGGCTAGTCGCTTTTCTTGTTCAATAACTTTTTCTTCCAATTGAGAAATTCGATATTCTAACTTCTTGATTCTTTCTCTATATTTTACTTCAAGATCTGATAAGTCATCATTGACATTACCAGAATCTGTGGCTATTGGAGTAACAAAATCTGGATCTGATACTGATTCAAAAGTAATCTTCTTGACCAAACTATTATTAGTCTCATTAGATTCATCTATAATATTGTCGACATCTATCTTGGCAACCATTTCCGCGGAATTAATATTTTGTAAAT
>NYZP01000010.1 GCA_002687175.1 Parcubacteria group bacterium | reverse complement strand
ATTATTAGGAATCAAGAACTTAAATGGCAAAAGAGCTTTAGCATTGGTTTGCAAAAATTTTGGTCAATTTTGGCCCTTAATTTTTTAGCCAGATTTTTTATCTGGTTTTTATTATTCATTATTGCTATTTTGGCTAGCTTAAAATTCAGTGGCGAGATTTTAGTTTTCATAGTTGTTTTTAATATTCTGTTGTTCCTGATAATTATAATTTCTTTTATTTTGAAATATGCAATCATTGGTGTGGTTTTGAAAAATTGGAAATTTAAGCAGTCATTAGGTAAAGCTTGGAAAATATTTATTGAAAATTGGTTACTTAGTCTGGAAATTGCTCTAATTATTTCTTTGATTTTTTTACTGATTAATTCACTGATGATTTTTTTCATCTCTAATATTATTATATCTTTCCTAACACTTTATGTTGGTTTTTTGTTCGGTTTGATCCTGTTGGTTTTACTGGCCATTATGGTATTCGTAGCTGTTCAAGTTTTACTGACAATTTTTCATTGGGCAACCTGGGTAATAGTTTTTGAGCTATTAGATAATAAAAAACATACTTTAGTCAGTATTTTGAAGTCCGGCTTTAGGCGATAATAAAACTTTTAGTTTTACAAAAATATCCGTTAGAGAAACGGATATTTTTTTATACAAAGAAATTTTTAATCTATTAAATTTTTTTTCTTTAGATCATCAAAAAATAATTGACTAACTAAACTGGTTAGGTCTTTTTTTGAATAATCAAAATAATCAATATGTTCTATTTCAGCCGATGGCTTTGGTGTTCCTTTATAGGACGCGGTGTAGCAGGCTAGTCTGACCATTGTCCCTTTGGGTTTTCCATGAGCCTGTGCTTCAAAAACATTATATAGCTTAATAGTGTCTGGTATAATATCAATTGAAAGTTCTTCTTTTATCTCTCTAATTAAGGCTTGTTCATCTGTTTCACCTGGTTCCCTCTTGCCACCTGGATTAAACCATTTGTCCTTATTAAAACTTTTGGCCATTAAAACTTTTCGGTCTTTAATGTCTACCAGTGATAGTTTATCAATAAAGTTTTTCATGTCGTTAATTTTACCAAAAAATCACCTAAGTGGCGATTTTTACAACTAGCCGGGGACCGTTTGCTTAAGAGGCCTCGCAAGCTCGACCTTCGGCAAAAGAAAGACTTTTTATAAATGAAAAAATTAACCCCACCTTACTGATAAGGTGTCTAGGTTGCCAAGCATCCTATCAATGTTTGTTCTAACTTCTTGAGCTTCCAGCCCTCTTTTTTGGTCTTCAGGTAATGATTTTAATGTTTCCATAGCTCTTCTCAAGAAGCCAAAACCTTCTTCAATTTGTCTGAAAGTATCTTGGCCAACAATACCTTTAACTCTGTCTCGTACAGCCCGATAACGAGTTTCAAGTGACGAAATTTTTCCTTCTGCTTCAGTTTCAAAAGAAGAAGCGTCTTGGTCTAACTGTTCCATTTGATGCATAACTTCATTTCTAACAAATTCTGGCATACCTGCTAATTCTTCTTCTGTAGGTTTTCTAACACCGCCGCTATCAAAGAATCTATCAGTTAAACTATCAGCTGTTTGAGATTCCGCTAATCTTTCCACTTCTTGTAACTGAGCTTCAGCATTATCCAAATTAGCCATACTGCCCGCTAGCATTTCAGTTTCTAATTTTTGTTCTATTTGTTCAATATCATCAGAAGATGCTGCTTGAGAAGCAAATTCTAAAAAAGAAGCACGGTCTTGGTCTATAACTCCGAAGAATGATTGGTGGTTTTCAGTGGCGGCTTTTTTAAGTTCTTCTATGTCAGGTGAATCAATTTTATTATAAGCAGCTTGTAGTCTTTCAGATATTGAGCGAGCTCTTGTTTCAATAGTACTACATACTTCAAGAATCTTGGCCTCTAAACGACTTTTCTCGGATTCTAAATCAGGTTGTTCTTGCTCGGATTTTGCAGCGGCTTGAATTTCACTAAAATCAATTATTTCAGCGCCTTCATGACCTTCTTCTTCCAGGTCGATTGGTGGTTTTTCATTTTCTGTCATATTTAGATATTTTAGTAATATTTTTCTTTATTAAACTTAGTATAGTATTATCTACTATTTTATTCGTAGAGTCAACTATTCCTTTTTGCTTTTTCTGATTGGCTTTTAGGGCTTTACTTAATGTAGCTAGGCTTTTTTTAGATTGTTTTTTCATACAATTATATTATATCAAAAAACCGCTCAACGAGCGATTACTGGTGGGACGTGAGGGATTCGAACCCCCGACCGTTTGCTTAAGAGGCGCTTCGCAAGACCGCAGAGCAAAGAAGGGCTTTTATTTCTTAACACAAAGACCAAAAGCATCATTTAAGGCAGTATCACCGTAATCACATTTATGATTTGTTGGACAGCTCCAACCTATGGCGCCGCCACATGTATACGAATTGCTAATATTATCTTTATGTATTCTTTTTAAGATTGCTCCATCATCACGAATAAAATTATATATTGTAACATCTCTACCTTCGCCACAGAAATCACATTTAGCTGCTTCGATTTTTTTAGTTTGATTTGTTTTTGAAGCCAAGACTTCAGGTGGTATTGAAGAATTATTTAGGATTATAATAATTAAAGTTGCAATTACTCCTAAAATAACTATTCCCAAGATTATTAAAATTATTTTTTTATTCATATAATCTTATTATACCAAAAAAACCATCTTCTAACAAGATGGTCTCTTCAAGTGGGACGTGAGGGATTTACCCCTACGCTCCGCTATATATAGGGGTAAAACATGTTGCTCATTAGGCAACTGGTTTAATTTTAGCTCTTTCTAGAACAAACTCCAAGCAGATACGTCACAATTTACTTGTAACATTGTTGTGATGGTTAAAAAAAGTTATAATATAAAAGAATGTTACTTTATTTATGGCAGAAGATAACAATTTAATTAAACCAATTTCTTCAAGCAAAAAACCTAAAATTGCTACTCTTGACGTTGCTGACAAGTTAACAGAAAAGATGAAAAATATTGGTATTAAAGAAAAGGAACGTGAAGCACAGGCCAAGGCCTCAATTGGTGGGATTCAATATATCGACCTTAAAGGCTTTCCAATTAGCCCAGAAACCCTAACTCTTATTCCTGAGAGCTTAGCCACTAAGCTTCAGGCTATCTGTTTTTTTCGTGGTTCTAATGACATTCGAATCGGTTCTACTGATCCTAGCAATCCGGCGCTAAGAGAGATTGCCGAAAAATTAGCTAAGCAGCATCGTGCAGATGTTAAAGTTTATTTAACTTCAGCACACAGTTTTGAATCAGCTTTTAAGCTTTACAAGTCAGTTCCCAAAATTAGAAAATTTGTCAGTGGTGTGGAAATTACTGAAGCAGATATTAAAAAATATGAAAAGGAAATAGAAACTTTTAAAGACTTAAATCAAGGGCTACAGGAAGTATCTATTACCGACATGTTAACTTTGATTATGGCGGCTGCTATTAAGGCTCGGTCATCAGACATTCATATTGAATCAGAAGAAAAAGGAGTTAAAATTCGTTTTCGAGTTGATGGTATATTACATGAAGTGGCCCAACTAGACTCGAAGCTCTGGCCACAAGTGGTAGCTCGGATTAAACTGGTGGCCAAATTAAAGATTAATATTGAAGATCGACCACAGGACGGACGTTTCACTATTTTTATGACTGATGAAAAAATTGATGTTAGGACATCAACCTTACCAACTGCTTATGGCGAGAGTGTTGTGATGAGGCTTTTGATGTCATCAGCTATTGGACTAGCTTTTGAAGATTTAGGTTTACGCGGTAAGGCATTTGAAGCTTTAAAAATTGAAATTACTAAACCTAACGGCATGATTGTTACTACCGGACCAACTGGTTCTGGTAAGACCACAACTCTTTATGCCGTTTTGAATAAACTGAATGATCCGGGAACAAAAATTATTACCATTGAAGATCCAGTTGAATATAAATTAGAAGGGATAAATCAAAGTCAGGTTAATCCTAGTAAAAAATATACCTTTGCTAATGGCCTACGGTCAATTTTACGGCAGGATCCTGATATTGTGATGGTTGGTGAGGTTAGAGATTTAGAGACCGCCGAAGTGGCTATTAACGCCGCCTTGACTGGCCATCTAGTAATTACCACTTTACATACCAATGATGCTGCTGGTACTATTCCTCGCTTGCTTTCGATGGAGGTTAAACCTTTTCTTTTAGCTCCGGCAATTAATGCGATGATTGGTCAGAGACTAGTTAGAAAGATTTGTGACTCATGTAAAGAAGAGGCAGAGTTAGACAACCGAACCATCTCACGAGTGATGGATATTTTATCAGAAATTCCTGATGAGTCAGGTGTAAAGATATCAAAAGAAGATTTAAAACATCTTAAATTTTTTAAAGGTGGCGGTTGTGAAGAGTGTCAGGGTCTTGGATACAAAGGTAGAGTTGGTATTTTTGAAGTAATGACCATGAATAAAGAAGTGGAAACCTTGATTCTAACCAGTCATGTTTCCGAGTATGACATGAGAAATATTGCTATTAAAAACGGCATGATAACCATGATTCAAGATGGTTTATTGAAGGCGTCAGATGGTATTACAACTGTTGATGAGGTCTTTAGAGTGGCCAAGGATATTACGGCTAGGTTATAGTAATTTCTCGATCGTTTACGTTTTTTATTTCAATTAATATTTTTTGCCTACTTTGAGGCAGATTTTTTTTAATTTTTTCAGCCCATTCTATTACGGTTACAGTATCAGGCCGGTTGAAATATTCTAATGCTCCAACATTAACTATTTCATCAGACTCTTTAAGTCGATAACAATCAATATGAACTATTTGTTTGACTGTCGAATGTTTAGTGGGATAAATTTTCATTAATACAAATGTAGGACTATTGACCACTTGTTCAACACCTAGCCCAACTGCCAGGCCTTTGACAAATACGGTTTTGCCAGCACCTAATTCTCCAGTTAAAGATATGACACCACCGGCCTTAAGTTGACTGGCCACTTTTTTACCCAGGTTAAAAGTTTGAATTTCTGAATGGGTAATATGTTTCATATTTCTAAATTTGGGTTAACCCTAAGCTTTTGCCAAGGTATTGATTTTTCAAAAAAACCAGCTGCTGCAATCATCGCTGCATTATCTGTGCAGAGATTAATTTCGGGAACCATGAAATCTAATTGGTTATTGGTTGCTTGCTGCTCTAAAGTTTTTCGAAGTAGTTTATTAGCGGCTACCCCACCCGAAAGAATAATTGTCTTAGCTTTGTATCGTTTGGCAGCCTTGATAGTTTTAAAAGCTAAAACATCAATGGCTGCTTGTTGGAAAGAAGCGCACATGTCAGATTTTATTTTACTGTTAATTCGTGGTATTTTTTTTATCTCATAAAGCACTGCGGTTTTTAGTCCAGAGAAACTGAAGTTAAAATTATCTTTATACATCATTGGTCGTGGAAATTTAAAGGCTTGAGCATTACCCTTGTCTGCTAGCTTAGACACCACTGGTCCACCAGGATAACCTAGATTCAGTAGAGCTGCAACTTTGTCAAAGGCCTCACCAGCGGCATCATCAACTGTTTCACCAATTTTTTTAAAGTTAATGTTTGATTTCATTAAAACAATTTCGGTGTGACCACCTGACACTATTAAGGCTATGGCGGGAAATTTTATTGTTTTATTTTTGAGCCAGTTAGCGTACAAATGAGCTTTAAGATGGTTAATGGGGATGAGGGGCTTTTGCCAAGCAAAGGCCAGATTTTTGGCAGTTTCTGCTCCGACAATTAGTGAAGTGATAAGACCTGGCCCATGAGTGACCGCAATTTTATCAATTTGTTTAGGTTTAATTTTAGCCTCAATTAAAGTTTTATTAACTACCGACAGTATATTTTCTAAATGATTACGGGCGGCAACTTCTGGTACCACTCCACCAAATTGACGATGGATTTTTACTTGTGACAAAACAGTGTTTGCTAAAATACTAAAACGACTGCCTTTTTTTTCAATTAAGGCAGCAGCGGTTTCATCACAGGAACTTTCAATTCCAAGTATTATGGCACTATTTTTTTTAATCATAGGATTTTAATCGTCGCCTCGTCACGCACCGCAGAGCGGGGTCGCAGGAGCTTTCAATTCCAAGTATTATCATATATCACTTAGTATATCTTACCTGAAGCGGACAAGCAAAAAACCTGTCCTGAAATGAGATCAGAGCAGGTTTTTTGTAAGAGTTTTTTGTTAAAAAATTATGAAAAATATTACTGCATCAATTCGTATTCAGCGACAACAGCATAATCAACGTCTAGCAGTCTCTGACCATGTAGTCAAAGGCTAAGGCCTCAGTAATTACCGAATCGAAATACGGTGTAGCGATAGTGTCAGAATCAACCGATTCTGGAACAACCGTGCCAATTGGTACCACGGCAGCATAGAACATGACCGTAGTCTCAATATCAACGTCACTTTGGAACGCCCAGACACTGGCCGTACCGTCAACGTTGATTGGCGTCACCATGTTGTCCGGCCAGCCATTGCTTTTGGCGACCCACCGCATAAATTCAAACGGTGGTGTGGCGACGTTTATTTCCGGATAGAAAACCACGCCGTACTGGTCAAGTAGTTCAGCTGGAATGTCGTCAACTTGAGCCGTTACCAAACCATCAGCAGTTTGACTGACTAAGGAGATAGTAGGAACAACCTCGCCTTCACCTTCACCTTCGCCTTCACCTTCGCCACCTAATTCAACTGTTTCCTCAGTAGAAACCGAGATGTCAAAACTACCAGCTTGACCGGCATTTCCCGACACCTCAATCAGGTACTGCTGTCCAGCCACTACGTCAAAGTTAAGGGAGATAGAGAATATGTTCTCACCTTCGCCCTCGCCGGAAATAACCTCCGGAATGTACTGGGCAAAGACCGTTGACTTAGTGACTTGTTCCGAGCCAAAGGCATCGGGTAGGACAACTGAGCTAAAACAGCTACCACCAATGATATCAAAATCAGGTATGCTACGTACGGCAATACCCTCAACTAATCCGGTGATGGCATTAATCACTGGTGAACCAGAGTTGCCACTGTAAATATCCAGATTAGCCGAGAACCAATTGGCGTTGGAACTGTCGGTCACTACCGTTTGATTACCAAAGGTAAGCTTTAACGGTAGTCCTTTCGGATGACCAATGGCACCAACGTTAGTTTCTTCGGCAATAATGCCGCTACGTCGAATTTGTAGCGGCTCCGCACCAGGAACTGTCACCGGGCGATCAAGCCTAATAACGGCGTAATCAATTTCAGTGGTGTACTGCTGGGCCACAATTTCAACTCCACGATAGAGATAGGAGTTGTCAAACGTTGTTCGCGTTGTTGTCGGACTGGTCATTTCAAAACCAAAAACAAAAGTGCGATCACTTAGGTTAGTGGCATCAAAACAATGTCCGGCCGTTGCTACCAAGTCTGGACCAATCAGAAAGGCGGTACAGATTGGTGAGGTTGACTGGTCAGCATATGGCTCACCGGCGCAGGGAGGCAGACATTGATACTCAAAGGCATAAGTGGAGACACGAAAAGCGCCATCACCATTGTCTCTGATGTACAGTTCAGGAATAACACCACAAGTTGCCGCTGCTTGCGCCAACCGCACGGGGTCTGTTTCCTGATAAACATCCTTCCTGTCGTCAGTGCCATAAATTATTTTGCTGTCGCCGCAGTTTTCGGAAACTGCTAAGCTAGCATCAAAATTGCTTTCCAGGTTTACGGTTGTCACACCGCTTACTGTCGGGGTAAATGCATACCAGACCGTGCCGTCGATCGAATCGACAGTTGAGTCTAATATGACCTCCCCTTCAGTAATAACAACAGCAGAGCTGCAATTATCATTGGGGGGAGGTAAGTTGATCGGGTCCGAAGGTAAATCTACTTCGGGTTTATCAATTTCTTCTGTTTCCAGTTCTGGTGTTGTATCCGGTGTGTCTGTTGTGGTGGGACATCCCACCATTAACATGCATGCCAGCACCCAAGAAAACATTGAAACTAACCTACTCATCTTCCTGCAACCCATTGTAACTCCTCCTATTTTTACAGTTACCTACCATTTCAAATCTTCAATTTTCTCTCTATACGAGCAAAACGCCTCTTTCTAAGGCGTTATTTTTTCTCTCCTAATTGTCAAAGTTCAGTATTATTTTTTACCACTATTTTAAAAGTTTGTCAACCTAGCTCTTTTGAGTAAAAGACTTGATTTGTTAGATTAAAATAATAAAAAAATATCTAGAAAATTAGTAAATTTCCAGATATTTAAATTCTAACTAATTAACAGGATTTGGTGGTGATTTTTTGCTTAACACAGCAATAATATTCAAGGCTGCCATTTCTGACATTTTGCTCCTGGTTTCTTCAGTGGCAGATGCAATATGTGGAGTAATAACCACATTTCTTAGATTAGTAAGCCCAGCAGTCAGTTTAGGTTCAAATTCAAATACATCTAAAGCAGCTCCTCTAATTTCTTGATTTTTTAGAGCTTTAACTAATGCTCTCTCATTAATCACTGGTCCACGTGAGGTATTGATCAGGTAAGCACTATTTTTCATCAACTTAAATTGTTTAGTACTAATTAAATGTTTCGTTGAAGGAAGAAGTGGAACGTGTAAACTAACCACGTCAGCTTTTTTTAATAAGTTATTAAGATTAAAATATTTGGCTTTAAACTTTTTAGCAAACTGTTCATTTTTTTTAGTCGCGGTATACGCAATGTTCATCCTTAAACCGCGCATGGCTCTTTCGGCTAAGGCCGAACCAATTCGGCCAGGTCCAACAATACCTAAAGTTTTATTTTTTAAATCACTGCCTAAGAAAAGCATTGGTGCCCAGTCCTCATATTTTTTTTGTCTGGTGAAAGTATCCGCCTCAACAATTCTTTTACTGATCGTTAACATTAAACTAAATGCAAATTCGGCAACGGTATCTGTTAACACGCCAGGGGTATTGGTAACTAAAATTTTTCTTTTTTTAGCCGCGGCAACATCAATGTTGTTATAGCCAACTGCGTAGTTAGCAATAATTTTTAGTTTTGGGCCAGCGGCATCCATGATGTCACCATCAATGTCATCGGTTAACAAACAAAGTATGGCATCAGCTCCTTTGATGCCTTTTTTAATTTCAGATTTAGTTAACACTCGATCAACATTACTAACTTTTACTTGGTAGCCTTTTTGCTTAAGAAGTTTAATGCCAGAATTAGGAATTTTTCTTGTAACAAATATTTTAGCTTTAGCCATATAAATGAAATAGTTCAATTATAAAGATGGCAATGGTTGTTATCGCCGTAGCAATACAGTATTCACACCAATGTTTTAAAACAAGAGCCTGAACATAAATCAAAAAAATAGAAAAGCCAGCGGCAACAGTCGCAATAAATACTAAAATTAAAGAAAGTGAGAAATTAGCAACTTCAGTAACTCCTTCTAACCCTAAAATTATAAAGCCAACAACTAATAAGTAGTAAAGCATCCCTAAAATCTCATTAGGAAAACCAAATATTTTATTATATTTACTATCAACTACTAAGTTACAATCTTGTCCGGTAAAACAAACTAAACTTTCCTGACGGCTTTTTTTGAAGAAGATATAAAAAGAAATAATAAAACCAATAACGGCAAAAGGGAAAATCCAAATTGATACCATGGCTAACTGTTTGATTATTTTTAAGTTGTTGGAGTAGCCGCTTGATTTTGATTTGACACACTTGCTGATTTTTTATTAGCCATCATTTCATCTAAAGAAAATTTACCACCACCATGTGAGGCTAATACTAACGAGGAAACTAATATTAACAGTTCATAGGCCCAGCCACCAGTGAATGGTTTACCAAATTTGGTAATGCTAAAATAGGTTGCACCAACCATAATTAACGCTAAAACAATCGAAAAAATTGGCACAAATAAGCCTAAAATCATGGCGACACCAGCAATTGGTTCAACAATTGACAGAGCCCTAAGAGTCCACATCATTGCCGCTGGTAGTTGTTCAGACGGTGATGCCTGCCACATTCCCCACTTAGCGGTGCCGTGGGCAATAAAAATAGCGCCAATCACCAGGCGCAAGAGAAGCAGTTTAACCGCAGCATGTTTTTTTTCGAAAGCGAAAAGTTTTTGCATATTTTTAAAGTTATTATTATATAAATAAATTATACCATATTTTATATTTATTATCATTTAAGCCACCTTGCATTTTTAAAAGTTTATGGTAAGCTATTAATACAACAATATCTTTGGGGCAGGGTGTAACTCCCGACCGGTGGTTAGCCTCTTATTTATTTAAGAGTGTAGTCCACGACTCCCAACAAAAAATTGGGACTGAGCCTGTGAAATTCAGGCACCGACGGTAAACCTCGTTAATATTTAACGAGAAAGTCCGGATGGTAAAAGATATTTTTAGCAAGTGTTTTTAGAAATGCCCCATTTTTATTTTGGGGATTTTTTTATGGATTATTTAAACTACACAATCAAGTTGGCAAGAAATGGCTTGGGCCATGTTAGCCCCAACCCAATGGTGGGAGCGGTTTTGGTTAAAGATGACAAAATTGTTGGACAAGGTTGGCACCAAAAGGCCGGTAAAGACCATGCCGAAATTATTGCTTTAAAACAGGCTGGCTCTAAGGCAGTGGGAGCTACGCTTTATACTAACCTTGAACCATGTTGCCACGTTGGTAAAACTCCACCGTGTACTGAAGCAATAATCAATGCCGGAGTTAGACAAGTAGAGGTGGCAATGCTTGACCCTAATCCAAGAGTTTATGGTAAAGGCAAAAAGAATTTGGAAAAAGCTGGCATTAAAGTTTTGGTTGATCAAGGCAATAAGGCTCAGGAATTAAATGAAATTTTTATAAAAAATATTGCTACCGGTCTGCCGTTTATTACAGCCAAGTGGGCCATGACCCTTGATGGTAAAATTGCCCCGAGCAGTGGTCAACGTCAGTGGATTACTACACCAGCTGCTCGTCAACGAGGACATTGGCTTCGTCAGGAGTACGACGCTATTTTAGTTGGGGTTAATACCATCATCAAGGATGATCCTCAATTGACGGTTAGATTAGAAAATATTAATCCATCACATCCAATTAGAATTATTATTGATAGTACTGGACGCACTCCTTTAAGTTCTAATATTTTTAAAGATTCAATGCCAGGAAAAACAATTATTGCCACTACTGAAAAAATGAGTCTAGATACAGAACAACGTTATAAAATTTTAGGAGCTGAGGTTATTCGTGTCTCATCAGTAGACAATCAAGTTGATTTAAAAACCCTATTTAAACTGTTAGCTCATCGTCACGTCACCAGTATTTTGATTGAAGGGGGTAATCAGATTTTAAGTTCTGCTTTTCGCAATAAACTGATTGATAAAGTAAATATTTTTATTGGACCTAAGGTTTTTGGTGAAGCTGGTGCTTTGCCGCCACTTGATGATTCCAGTAGCCTAAAGGATTGGGATATCAAACAAGTTGAACAAATAGATAATAATATATTAATTACGGCTTATCCTTATAACTAATATGAATACTATTGAACAAGCACTTCAAGACCTTAAAGATGGCAAAATGATCATTGTTGTTGATGATAAAAATAGAGAGAATGAGGGAGATTTAGTCATCGCAGCTGAAAAGGTTACCCCCGAGGCAATAAATTTTATGGCCAGTCACGGACGGGGCTTAATTTGTTTAGCCTTAACTAAAGCACGAATAGCCCATTTAGAGTTAGAGCCTTTGACTAAATACAATACCTCAAAATTTCACACTAATTTTAATATTCCTATTGAAGCCAAAGAAGGAGTTACTACTGGTATCTCAGTTTATGATCGAGCCAAAACAATTTTAACTGCTATTGATCCAAAAACCACGGCTGATGATTTAACTCGCCCTGGCCACGTCGCCACGTTAACTGCTCAAACAGGCGGAGTACTTAAGCGACCTGGCCACACTGAAGCCGCCGTAGATTTAGCCGCTTTAGCCGGACTGAATCATTCCGGAGTTATTTGTGAAATTATGGCTACTGACGGAACCATGGCTACCGGAGATAATCTTACAAAATTTGCCATTGATTATGGTTTGAGTATCATTACCATTGCTGACTTAATCATCTATCGTAAAGCAGAAAATAATATCACAACAGAAAATTATAAAATGACCCATTCTTTGAAAACAGTTTTGCCAACCAAGTATGGTGATTTTGACCTGTATCTCTATCGTGATATTTTAAATAATCAAGAACACCTAGCTTTAACCCTAGGCGACGTTACTAATACTACTAAATCAGTTCCAGTGCGGATTCACTCGGCTTGTTTAACTGGCGATGTCTTTGGCTCTAAGCGTTGTGATTGTGGTTCACAAATTGATCAAGCAATGGCAATGATTGGTAAAAATGGTTCTGGTATTTTGGTTTATTTAGATCAAGAAGGTCGAGGCATTGGTCTTTCGGCGAAATTGCAGGCTTATGTTCTACAAGATCAAGGGCTAGACACGGTAGAGGCTAACCAAAAGTTAGGCTTCGAAGCTGATGAACGAGATTTTTCCGCAGGCTGTCAAATTTTAAATGACCTTGGCGTTGAGAGGGTTACCCTGATGACAAATAATCCACAAAAAGTTGAGGCCGTTGAACAAAGCGGTATTAAAGTAGTAAGGCAATCTCATTGGACTAACAAGGATTCTGCTAATGAGAACTACTTAAATACTAAATTAGAAAAAATGGGACATCTTTCTTAATATTTTGGGGCATAATATGTTTACTGGAATTATTAAATCAGTTAGCCAAATTAAAAAATCAGAAACCAAGGATGGTTTGCTGGTGTTAACTATTGCCAAACCAGAGTCATGGGATTTACAACCAGGAGATTCGATAGCTACCAACGGTGTCTGTTTAACTGTTAAAAAGGTTGACGATAAGAGCTACACAACGGAACTGATGCCAGAAACTAAAAATAAAACAGTTTTTGGCAAAGAGGTACCCGAGGAAGTTAATTTAGAAAGGTCATTAAAGTTAAGTGATCGTTTAGATGGTCATTTGGTGCAGGGTCATGTTGATGCGGTTGGCATTGTTACCAAAATTGATATAGACGGTAGTACCAAGATTTTTACTATTTCTTTTCCTGACGAGTTTAGTCATCTGATTACACCCAAAGGTTCAATAACTGTTGATGGAGTTAGTCTTACGGTTATTGATGTCAATGAAAATAAGTTTACCGTTTCAATTATTGACTATACCCTAGATCACACTAATTTGAAATCAAAAAAAGAAGGTGAAGAAGTAAATTTAGAATTTGATATTATTGCCAAATATTTATATGCAAATAGATAAAAGTAAATTATCCGCCAGAGGCGGATCCGTCTTTGGCGGAGAAACTTTTGTTGCCTTAGACTATAAGGTTGGCTTGGTGGCCAGTTATTTTAATGAGGAAATAACCAGTGCTTTAATTAATTCAGCTAAAGATGCCCTTGAAAAATATCAGGTGGCTGAAAAAAATATTAAACTGGTTAAGGTTGCTGGATGTGTTGAAATTCCTTTGATGCTCCAACACTTAGCTAAAAGTAAGGAGTATGATTGTTTGGTCGCCTTAGGGGCAGTGGTGCGAGGAGAAACTTCCCATTTTGATTATGTGGCCAAAATAGTAACCGAAGGAATATTAAAAGTGATGCTGGAACATCACTTACCAATTGGTTTTGGGGTTTTAACCACTGATAATTTAGAACAGGCCAAAGAAAGAGTTAACACAGGTTCTGTAGCAACATCGGCGGCCTTACATTCCGCTCATCTTATTAAGCAAAACTAGAATACTAAATAATCTTATTTTTTACTTTTGAATATTTCTTAAGTAATTTTTTTAATTCATTTCTAGTGAGTAGTCCTGCTTGAGCACCAACTTTTTGAACCACCGAACAGGCATTTACGGTACCCCATCTCATGGCCGTTGGTATATCATTACCACTAACTAAGGCACTGATAAAACCTGTTGAAAAGCTGTCACCAGCCCCAGTCCTTTCAACGACGGGGCTGTCAAAAATTGGTTGAGAATATGTTGTCTGACCATCATAAGCATATGACCCATTTTGGCTATCGGTAATAACTACTATCCGGGGACCGACTTTATGTAATTTTACTAAAAGTTTTTTAATATCTTCTTCCTTTGATTTTAAAAGACGTTGAGCTTCTTGTTTATTAAGAATAAACGCTTCCGTTACTTTCATAATCGGTGTTAATACTTTTAAACCCTCTTTAAGTTGGAATGTCCCGGGATTAAAGCCAAGCTTAATTTTGTTTTTTTTAATCAAGTTAATTACGGGTTGATGAATTTTTTCATGTCCGGCTGATAAAGAAGAAAAATAGACCCACTTGGTCTTGGCAAATTTTGGTAGATGGTAGTTGCGATGTTCGTGAAATACTAAAATAGTTCTTTCAGCTTGAAAATTTAGAACTGTGGAATGATTGGTCCCACCTTTTTTATCAAATATTATGTAGTCTGGGTTAATCCCTTCTTTTTTAAAATGATTAAAAATTTCTTGACCTGATTCATCATTACCTAAAATAGTGTATAAAGCAGTTTTGAGTTTAAGCCTTGATGAACCAACGGCAAGATTAGCAGCATTACCAACACCTGAAACTTTGGTTACTTTTTTGATGGGTACTTTATTAGCATAATCAAAACATAACTGGCAATCTTTATCATCAATTTTACAATTCACTGACGCTTCTTCAATATCTAAAAAAAAATCAACGGTTGAGTCACCAATCGAAATAATATCAAATTCTTTTTTCATCTTTTTCTTCGAATTACTTTTTTAACTGCTTGAATTATGTGAGGATTGATTAGTTTAAAATGTTTCAGTAATTCTTCAGGTTCTCCCGACTCACCAAATCGATCCTGCAAGCCAATCATTTCAATTGGGGTTGGTAATTTTTTACCAAGCAGTTCGGCAATAGCACTGCCTAGACCACCATTAACTTGATGTTCCTCAACCGTAACCACAGCTTTAGTTTTTCTAACAGAACTTAAGATTGTTTTTTCGTCCAAAGGTTTAATTGTCGAATTATTAATTACTTCCACTTTTATTTTTTTTGATTCCAACACTTTAGCAGCCAAGAGTGCCTCGTGGACTAACGGGCCACAAGCTATAATCGTGACATCACTCCCTCGCCAAAAAATATTGGCTTTGCCAGGCTTGAAAGAAGTTTTTGACGTGGTCATGACGGGGGTTTTTTCACGAGCTAAACGAACGTAGACTGGGCCATTAATTCTGGCCGCTGTTATAGTAGCTTTTTCTGCCTCCACTGCGTCGCAAGGGACTAGCACGGTCATCCGTGGTAGAACGCGCATTAAAGCAATATCTTCTAAGGCTTGATGAGTTGCTCCATCCGGTCCAACTGATACTCCAGCATGAGAGCCAATTACTTTGATTGGCAAGTCACTGATGCAAGCCAAAGTTCTGATCTGCTCATTATTTCGTCCAGGACTAAAAGTGGCATAAGAAGTAATGTAAGGAATTTTTCCGCCAATGGCCATGCCGGCGGCTACGGCCACTAAGTTTTGTTCAGCTACTCCTAGCTCAACATACCGTTCAGGGAATTTTTCTTTAAACCAATGCGATCTGGTTGATTCAATCAAGTCAGCACAAAGTACCACCACCTGATTATTTTTAGTCCCTATTTTTAATACACCATGACCATAGCCATCACGCGTTGGTAAACGTTTAACATCTTTTTTGTTAAATAGATTACGAGCTAATTTTGCCGATTTATTTATTGGCATACCCAGTAGTAGAACTTTGATATTTAATTACCAAAATTTATTTATAATATTATTATTTAAATTCGTTTATTAATTTTTAATACCCGGCTATGGTGTCCCAACTTGTTGGGACTAATCAAAGTTTCACTACTGGGCATAATATTTTATTCGTGTTCACTTTTAATTTTGCCTTCAAGGGTTCGTAATTCTTTTAGAAAATTTTCGGCCTCATCCTTCTTCGGTGGTTTGCCATGCCACTTGTAATCAAATTCCATTTCTTTTAGACCTTTGCCAGGAATAGTGTGGGCAATAATCAAAGTTGGTTTTTCATAAATAGCCTTGGCCGCTTCTGTGGCGTCAACAATCGCTTCAATATTATGACCATCAACTTCCAAAACATGCCAACCAAAAGCTTGGTATTTTCTTCTCAATGGCTCTATTGGCATTACCTTCTCGGTCATACCACCAATTTGAATATTATTTCGATCAATAATGGCGGTAATGTTATTTAAATTATTTTTGGCGGCGAACATGGCTGACTCCCAAACAATTCCGGCTTGTTGCTCGGCATCAGACATTAAACAGTAAACTCGAAATTTTTTCTTATCCATTAGGGCGGCTAGAGCGATGCCACAGGCTTGGCCAATACCGTCGCCCAAGGGACCGGATGTTGTCTCGGCACCGGGTAAAGCAAGTCGTTCTGGGTGACCTTGCAGTCTAGTCCCCAGTTTTCTTAAAGTCATTAATTCTTTCTTTGGGAAATAACCAGCATAAGCCATGGCCACATAACGAATTGGAGCAAGATGGCCAGCCGACAAAATTAAACGATCACGACCATCCCAATTTGGTTTTTTTGGTTTATGGTTTAGAACGTGAAAATACAAGGCCGTAAAAATATCAGCCAAACTGATAGGACCAGCAGTATGACCAGAACCGGCCTCGAGTAACATCTTGATTAAGTCTTGCCTAATATCGGTGGCAATCACCTCAAGCTTTTTTATTTTTTTATCGTGAATATACCCCATAGATTTAATAAATTGGGATTAACTTTTCTTTTTAGCTGCTTAATAGTTTTTTTAATATTGTCAGTTTTAAAAATTCCACTACCAATAACGAATATATCTGCTCCAGCTTCACTAATTTCACTGATGTTTTCAAGAGTAACGCCACCATCAATTTCAATCAGTTTTTTTGGACTAATTCTTTTAAGCTCCTTAATCTTATTTAAACTTTCGGGAATTAATTTTTGTCCACCAAAGCCTGGCTCAACCCCTAAGACTAAAATTATATCTGCCAAAGCTATATATTTTTTAATTTGTTCTATAAATACCTTAGGACTTATTGCTAATCCTACCTGAAACCCCATTTTTTTTGCTTTTTTTAAAACAACTCCGATATCTTTAGAACTCTTGAAATGTACCAGTACCCTTTTAACTCCGGCAGCCTTGCAGTCAGCTAGGTATTTCTCTGGGTTCAGGACCATTAAGTGAGCTGAAATATTTGAGGAGTGAGGTAGCTTTGCCAGGTCAGTTAGACTGACTGAAGTATTGTTTACAAAATTGCCATCCATAATATCAACCTGTACCCAGTCGGTCAATTTGGCAACGCTGGTCAGCTTAGCTTTTAAATCCTTGATATCATCAGTTAAAATTGCTGGCACAATCTGTTTAGCCATACTCGGTAGTAGAACTTTGATATTTTTAATAAATCAAAATTATTAGTTAATTAAATCTTTTTTCGTAAGCTATTACCCGGTAGTATTTTTTGCTCGTCTTTGTCAGACTAATCAAAGTTTCACTACCAGGCATACTACTTGAAGTTTTTTGTTTCAATTTTTTTAATCTTACCAACTCGACGTTTATGTCTTGGAGCATTTGAAAATGAGCTGTCCAGCCAGGTTGTAACAATTTTTTTTGCTAAGGCCGGGCTTACTCCAACATTTTTAACTTTTTGTTGAACTTGTTGACCACCAGCCAAACAAATAATATTAGCATCGTCATCCGAGCGTGCTAGCTTTGCTTCTCCTAGACTTCTGACTGATGCCGCTCTTATGCCTTTAACTTTGTTGGCGGTAATACAGGCACCGGCCGAGGAACCACAAAATAAAATACCTAAACTTTTTTTGTCCTTGATTACAGCATTTGCTACTTTTAAACTGTAATCCGGATAATCATCATTTTTATCTAAAACTTTATTACCTAAATCCTGGTAGCTAACTTTTTTTTGGTCCAGATATTTTTTGATAATTTCTTTCAGTTGCCAACCAGCATGATCAGCGCCAAGGTAAACTTTCATATATATAAAAATTAATTCAAGTGGACTAACAGCTGTATCAGATAACCAATAGCTAATAAAGAGATTCCTAAAAAGCCGATTTTTTGTTCATGTTTCATTTCTTTAAAAACTGAGGCATCAATTTTGTGTTCCTTGATTACGTGATGATGAACCCGCAGTGCCATGATGGCGATCAGGATAGTACCCAAGGCATCAAGCAGTTGTCCAAAAAGTAGCATATTCATCCTCTTCTTATCGGGGCTTTTTTTATTATTTCAATGATTTTATTTTCATCGTCCACTATCCGGTAAAATTTCATGTCCTCTTTGCTGATCATTGCTTTTTTCCGATAAACATTCCTTTCCATAAAACTGTGAAGTGGTTGCCAAAATTCACGACCAACTAAAATAATTGGAACTTTTTCAATTTTATTAGTTTGGACTAAAGTTAAAATTTCAAAAAACTCATCCAAAGTGCCAAAGCCTCCAGGAAAATAAACATAAGCTTCGGCGGAAAAGGTTAAACAGACCTTGCGAGTGAAAAAATAGTGAAAGTTAAAAAAATTTGTTAAGTAGGGGTTTCTTACCTGTTCACCTGGTAATTTTATGGTTAAGCCGACAGATTGACCATACCCTTTCATTGCTCCCTGGTTACCAGCTTCCATGATACCCGGGCCACCACCAGTAACCAAGGAATATCCTAGCTTGACTAGACGCTCACCAAGCCTGATTGCTTTTTGATAATAAGGGCTGTCCTTTTTTAGCCTGGCAGAACCGAAAAAAGTAACTGACTTGGGATGAGATTTAATAAAATCAAATCCTCCTTTAAGCTCCTTGTTTATTTTTGACACCCGACGCTGGATATCTTTATCAATATCTTGCGAGGTTAAAGGTTTTATTGGTAATTTAACCGATGGTAAATTTAAAATTTCTTTTTTCTTTTTTTTGGCCATATTTTTCTTAATTATAACACATTAAAAATCCATTATCTAGCCATAAATTACTGAGATAAAGTTTTATTGACTTGAACGGGGCAATCAGGTAACCTTGTCAAAGATCTCTACAATTTAATAATAAAACAAAGGCAATATTTTGCTGAGGAGGATTATAATGAGCAAAGTTACCACAGCTTGGTTAATCATTATTACTTTCGGCACTATTGTCATGGCTCAAGAAAACAGCCTGACCGTGGAGCAGATTGTTCGTCAAGCTAATCAGGTCATGTATTCGCAGGGAGAGAACAGTCGGGCCAATGCCAAAATGACAATTACCAACCGTCGGGGACGAACTCGACTAAGAGAGTTTGTGGTGTTGCGACAAGATAAAGATGAGCAAGGCGATGAACAAAATTTTTTTGTTTATTTTTCGTCACCGTCTGAAGTGTTAGGCACTGCCCTGTTGACCTGGAAACATGGTCAACGGGCGGATGATCGCTGGCTCTATTTACCGGCCTTGGATGTGGTCCGACGAATTGCTGCAACAAACGAACGTAGCAGTTTTGTCGGCTCTAACTTTTTTTATGAGGACATCACTGGCAGGAGTATTGAGGCTGATAGTCATCAGTTATCTGAGACAACCGACCTTTACTACATTGTGAACAGTCGGCCCAAGCAGACAAGCTCAGTGGAGTTTGATTCTTATCAGACTTGGATACACCGAGAAAGTCTGGTTCCGGTTAAATTGGAGTTTTCCAAAAGTAACAAAGTTTATCGGACCGTTGAAACTTTAGCGGTGGCAATGCTTGAGGGATACCAAACAGTAACCCAAATCAGAATTACCGATGTTAAGTCTGGTGGTTATACAGTGATTGAGTATTTAGCAGTCACTTATGATTTAGACTTGGACGACGGCATTTTTTCGGAGCAATCATTGCGCAACCCACCCGCCATTGGCAAGGGATAGTTTCAGAAAGGAGGGTTATTCTTATGATGGCCTTTGTCAGATCAGGATTTGTCATTACTCTATTCCTGACAAAAGCCATTTGGGTTTTTGCTCAGGAACCGCCATTACCTATTGGTTTAGGTGAGGAACAAGTTTCTGCTCAACCAGTTGAAACTCCAGTACAATCAAGACGTCTCCACGGTTTTTGGGAGACCAGATTAGGACTGCGTACCAGAGGTAATCAAGCACAGTCAGGCGATAGTTCCTTGGTGGAAACCAGATTGCAGTTAAAATGGGAAAAGTCGTGGGACAAGCTAGTTCTGGAAACTCGTGGTGATTTCTACTTGGATGGAGTATCCGAGTCAGCGGAGTTCGATCTTCGTCAATTTCGATTATTGTTCAGACCGATAGAATCCCTGGACATCTCAGTTGGTAGACAGGTTATAACTTGGGGAGCGGCTGATCAGCTTTTTATCAATGATCTGTTTCCCAAAGATTGGCAGTCGTTTTTGCTGGGTCGAGATGTAGGATACTTAAAAGCGCCAACCGACGCGGTTCGCATCTCCTGGCGAAATAAGTTGATGAACCTAGATCTAGTCTATGCTCCACAGTTCACCCCAGATCGTTATGTCACTGGAGAACGAATCAGTTTCTGGGATCCTTTGACTCAGGATTTTGCTGGAGAAGACGAAGAGCTTGACTTCAGTGTTCCGAGTAGCTGGTTTGCAAATGACGAATGGGCTTTACGTCTTTATCGTAATTTCGGTTCGTATGAATTAGCCTTTTATGGTTATTCTGGCTACTGGAAAAGTAACGGTGGACAGCGGCTGTTTCCCCGCCAAGTCACTTTTCCTCGGCTCAACGTCTATGGCGCCAGTTTTCGTGGCCCGATTGGCAAGGGTATTGGTAGCTTGGAGATTGGTTACTATGATTCGGTTGATGACTCCAGTGGTTCAAATCCCTTGGTCAATAACAGCGAGTTTCGTTTTTTGATCGGTTATGAGCAAGAGTTAGCTAAGGATTTCACGGGTAGCTTTCAGTATTATCTTGAGCACATGGTTGATTATGACAATTACCGTCGGACAAATTTTATCGGTCCAAATCGTGATCAGGATCGTCACGTGGTAACCAGTCGGTTAACCAAGTTCTGGTTAAATCAAGATTTGGAAACTTCACTGTTTGCTTTTTACAGTCCGTCTGATCAAGACGGTTACTTGCGACCAAAGGTGAGTTACCGAATCAACGATAATTGGAAAGTGGACGTTGGCGCTAATATATTTTGGGGGAACGACAATCACACCACTTTTGGTCAACTGGAAGAAAACAGTAATGTCTATGCCAGTTGGCGATATTCATTTTAGTTCTTTGTTACAAAGCATCATTCAATGGTGCTTTTTTCTTTTGAGTAAATCAAAAAACCGCCGGTTAGGCGGTTTTTTGTTCTTAAATTCTATAAAGAAATTTTAAGCTTTTTTAACTTGAGTAGCTGCAGGACCTTTAGGGCTTTCAGTAACTTCAAATGTTACTGCATCGCCTTCTCTTAGATCACTGAAAGTAACTCCGTCAAGTTCATTGGCGTGAAAGAATAAATCCTTTTCTTCGCCTTCTTGGCTGATAAAACCGAAGTTTTTGTCAGTCAACTTTTTGATTGTTCCTTGCATGAGTGTATTAAGAAATCAAGTGAATTAGATTGTATTAGTTAACAGAAATTCGACTTCATTTCTTAATAACTATACTTAACAAATCTATCCTAGCATATCTAATCTAAATTGTCAATAGTGGTGGTAAAGATGATTGACATTTCTATTATATAAGAATAATGTGCATATAGATCTTTATGGCTTCCTTATAACGAGGAAAGTCGACCGGGATAACCAGCTGGTTACCCAAAATCAACAGGAGGAATTGTCATGTGTACGACAATCCAGGACAGCGAAGGACTAGCAACCGCTGGTCAAGCAATGCAGATTTTACAGTTATTGACGCAGAAAGGTATGAGTTCGGTTCAAGCACAGTTTCTTATTAGGTCAGGGATGTTATCTGACTCCATGGAAATGGACGCTGATCAATTCAACAGAGACGCTTTTTGTCTCTCGACCGGCGTCAGACCATATAAAGAGATCCATCCTCACAAGCTAGAAGCTCATCACACCCATGTTCATCTCAGAGATTTTTCTGATTTTCATGTATACCGAAGGGGTAGACATGGTGGTGAGGTGATTGAACCGGCACTAATCTCCCTTGATTCTCAAAAATATGAAACAAGGGATCACGTTGGAACATATTGTATTCTTGAACTTAGCCGGTTTGTTCCAAGCTTTGAGATCCTACAAGGATTTCTTGAGCGTGACGGGTTCGTTCCGGCAACCTTCAACGAGTTACTGGCATATATGTATCTCTGGAAGGACAAAAGAAGAGATCCTAGTGGTGGACAGCTCAAGGATATCTCAGCTTTCGTTATTGGATCAAACCATGAGGGCAGATACCCTTATTTTAGATGGTATATGGATCACATTCATCTGGAGTTACATGAATACGGCCTAGAGGCACACAAGCACTCTAGAATTTTTGAAACTATGTTGGTCAAGGTAAAGTCCAGCAGTTGACATTCAGTTATATGTATGATAGAATTCTGTGTTGCGGATTGTCCGTGACGTAACTCACGTCATGTAAGGTTCTCCATCCTTATAATGACTCACTGCTCTTTACGAGCACAAGGAGAAAACATGGTCATTAAAATTACTAGAAGTGTAATGTTGGCAATTAGAGAAATGAACGATCTGCTGAGAGGTCTTCACGAAGGTTTTGACAAGCCTGAGTGGCAAAATTTTATTTTCTTCGACGAGATCAGCGGTGACCCGAGTGAATGTAGAAACTATAGCGATACTTTAATCGCCTACACTCGTACCATTAACTTCTTCTGTAATGGGAAAAAGTTAGCTATAGTTTATTTAGCCGGGTCGAAAAAAAGAGATGTCTCGAGCGCATCAACGTTCTGGGTTGTAGAAAAAATTGAATACTGCACTCCTTGTTTTTTGCCTGACACTACGAAAGATAGTACGAGCGGAAAAGAACCCCGTAAAAAATTACGAAAAAATAGTAAATGGTACACAATTCTTCTTTTTGAAAGAGAACGATTTTGGAAGATATCCGCATCCAATGTAGTTTAAATCAAAAAGAATGTAATACCCCCCCCTAAAGATTATGTCTATAGGGGGATTTTTTTTAAAATAAAAACCCCCGACGAACAATTTTGTCCATCAGGGGTGTACTAGGAGGGGCTGCCTTTATTTAGGCAGCGCGAACTTCTTGGGCCTCCGGCCCTTTGCGACCGTCGCCGACTCGGTACGAGACACGTTGACTATCTTTGAGGGGCCGACTAGACTCATCCACTTGAGAGCCGTGGACGAACAAGTCTTTGCCGCCTTCTTCGGGGATTATGAACCCAAAGCCCTTTTCGTCACTGAACCACTTCACCGTTCCCGTCATTGTGCTTCTCCTATGCTATGCTTGTACGTTTTCGCTCGTTTGCCTGTTTGCCTTTGGGCAATCATTCATACAAACGAGCAACAAAATGCCTTAGCATCCTATATTATTTTTCGTTATTTGTCAAGGTGGAGAGAACTGATAATTTGGCAGTTCTTATTGACAACACACATGGAATACGATACAACTATAATACTCACAATAAACTAGAATAAAAGGAGATAAATAGAATGTGCACGTCTGCATCAGTTGGAGAAACTGCTCCCGACCTCGAAGGGTATAGCTGTAAATGTTCGCGACCAACGTGCGATTGTGGTTCTAGCAATAAACTCAGTTGTGGCCATTGCGCTAATTGTGCTTGGCATGGTATATCCAACCATGGGCCCTCAAATAGAGGGTGTTCGACTTGTTACTTGGAATTCCTTGATGGAATGGGTATCTAGATTACTGCAAAAAAAGTCTAACCTCTCATCAACGAATCAAAACGACCCCGATCGACTACACGTCTGTCGGGGATTTTTTTCAATTAAAAAATCGCCTATTAAGCGATTTTAAATGGTAGCCCTCGTGGGAAATTCTTGGAACCAGCTTATCCTAGAGATTAAACAATGGCAAGAGATGGGTAAACAGGTTGGGGAACCAATTATTTTAAGCTAAGTTAAGATCTTTGATAACAATCTCTCTAGTACCCTACAAGAATAGAACCATTATTGGGTAAACTTTTCTTTTCTTAAATATCTTTTTGAGACTCATCAACAACTTCAGCCTTTTTACCTTCACCACTTATAAGCCTTTTTACCAGCCAGTTAATTGACCTTATAAACTGAATGAATATATATGGCAATAAAAAGAAAAAAATTGACCAAATTATATTATCACTCTTGAGTGATTTTTCTAACAAATCAAAATATTTGGCTATTGGGCCAGTAGTTGGTCCTCCTAAAGAAAAAGCCGCTCCTGCCAGCAATATCATAGGTGTCACAATTGAAATAGCTAATGATGCTAACAGAATGTAAAATTCTTTAGTAAGCCCCTTGTTGCTAAATTTCATATTTTTGTAGTAATGGTTAAAAATAATTTTCTCATATATTTATTCTACCATAAAACCGCCATTTCAGGCGGTCTATATGTGTTGAATGGATTTTTAGGGCCACGGGGAATCGAACCCCGGTTGCCAGGATGAAAACCTGGTGTCCTAACCACTAGACGATGGCCCCTTATTTACTTTTCAATTTAGTACATTTTTGAGACTAACCACTAGACCCGCTTCGCCTAAGCAAAGCGAGGCGAGCGATGGCCCCATACCATAAATCCGCCCGAAGGCGGATTTAAATTGTAACTAAATTATAATATCTTAAATACCTTGCTTAGTCAATAACTAAACCGTCTTCGTAACTGTCTAAGTGAATCTCGTTAATTTCAACCACTTCGGCCCAGTCATAACCTAAACCTTCAAAAGCGGCTTCGGTTTTAATGTGTCGTTTTAAGCTACCTTCAATTAAGTAAACTTCTGGCAGACCAATTGCTTTCATTAATCTGACATCAGGATAAGAGTTTAGGTCCAAGGCATCAAGTCTAGCGACATTACCCCAAAAGTTATTTGGATAAGTAATAAAGACAGTTGGTGAAGGAATGTTAATTCTTAACCACTGACGTTCTGGTCTTTGGAATAAATGATAGATAGTAGCATTTTCTGGTGTACGTACTAAAGTGGCACTATCATAACTATTTAAAGTAGTTTGAGAGACAGTTCTGATTCTGGACCAGTCACACTGATATTTATTAAAAGCGGCTGGTGAAGTAATGTAATGCTTTTGACCAGTTTCTAAGATGGCCCAAATGTCAGGGCTGTTAGTAGTTTTATATAAATCAGTAATACGAGTATAGCCTAAATCAGGATTACAAGCGTACGCGGGAGCGGGAGCGGGCGCTGGCGCTGGCTGTTTAACTCCCAAGACTTGACCTGGCTGATTAATTTCTGTTTGGTTATTGTTGTCGATATCGTCAATATCACAGCCGTCTGGTAAAGGATGAAATTTTAATCGGGAGTCCGTATTAAGAGTAAAGGCGGCAGCTGGAGATTGTCTTTCAGCATAAAAAATTTCTAATTTATGAAAACCAGCACTTAAATTAATTTTATTCTTGGATTCAGAAGCCGAATGAAATCCACCAAAATTAATAACTACTTTATCATCAATTAGTAACCATGAATCATCATCTGAGGATATGCTAAAATTGTAAGTATTAGTTTCAGGAACATTAATAATAGAGCGCCAATTGACGGCAAAACCAAACGGGTCACCAAGCTTGCCTTCATCCACTGGTAAAAATTTTGAGCCAAATCTTAATGAAGAATCAATCTGGCTAAAACTGAAGTATTCCGAATTGTACCAATCATTTTGTCGTCCGACTGGAGGCACGATGTCCTTGTTAGTTTTCCAGGAATCAAAGTCCGGATGATCAGACGTTAAATTATAATAAAGTCCGTAAAAGCCAAAGGCGGTATTTGAGTCTATGCTACAACTGGTAGTTCCTAAAACTTCACCAGCATTGAAATAACCTTCACCAGGAACAAAATCATCAGCACTAGACTTGGTAACAAATGAGTAACCATTGCTTTTAGCGGTTTTACCAAAAACATCCTTTACTTCAATCGCAAAATAATAAGTGGTGCCTGGCTTTAAATTAATCAAAGTTATGTCTTGGGTAAAATCTCGAGGGGGATTTGAGTAAATAGTTTTTCCATAGGAAGTTGTTTCACCATAACGAACTGATCCTTCAGCTAACTTGTTGGTACGCCAAGAAATTACAGCCGTAGTTTCTTTTACATTAATAAAGTTTTCACCTGATGGTTCAATATTATAAACTATTAATTCATCCAGGTCAGTGTTAGTGCCAAACTTAGTTCTAAAAGACATGTTATACCAAATGGAAACATTGTTGTCTTTGTCTTTTGACTTAACACGAAATTGATAAGTGGTACCATCAACCAGGCCAGATATAGTAACATCATGAATTTTAACTCTACGACCGTCAGATTTGGTTGAACCGTAATTAGTAGTTAAACCATATTCAATTTCGGATGTAGCATCTTCGTCAGTAAACCATTGAATGGTGGCCGTGGTTCCCGTTAAATAAGCGGCCTGAACCCCAGAGATTAGTGGGGATTTATTATTGCCTTGTTCCAATGTTTCAAATCTTTGTTCAAACGAGATTACCTCAGAAGTCTCGTCATCAGCGGTAATCCTAAAAAAATAATCAGTTTCCGGAAATAATCCAGAAATGGTGATAGCTTGAACGTCTGTTTTCTGGTTGGTGTTAACCTCCCAGTTATAATCATTAGTATAAATACCATACTCTATCTTACCAAAAGCCGGTCGATTCATACGCCAAGTAATGGTGGCACTATTATCTGTTTGAGTAATAGTAATATTACTGATAGTTAGTGGCACTGTAGTAACAGCTAAAACCTGATTAAAAGGCACCAAAAAACCAGCTAACATAGCAATAACTAGCTGATAAAATATAAGCTTTTTGGCTAATTTAATTGATTTTTTAGAGATATTTGAATTCATAATTTATTATATTTAACAATGTTAAATTCTAGCATATTTTGGTTACTTTGTCAACTATCTAGCTTTTATATAAAGAAAAAACCCATTCATTAATCAATTAAGATTATTGAACGGGAAGTGCAAGGTCAGTCAAATCAACAACCTTATTCACAGCCTCTCCTTTGATAACTGAAGCAGACGGAATAATTCCTTTCGAGTATTTTGTATTCCTCTGGTGCGGCAGCGTTTTAGTGGAAACTTTGATGCCAGAGTAACGTTTCCAGCAGTATGGAGGGAAAGCTGCAACTTGGGGTAAGCAGCTACCCAGTCACTTACCGGAATTTTAAGAGTAGCCAAACAGACTGCCCGAAGAATTTGCCGTTCTTTAGCATCACCACTGAATTTAAAGAGGATTACTCCTCTTTCGGATACTCGGCAAGTTACATTGCGACGTCGACCCAATTTTGCCACTGCTTCTAAGAATTCGCTTCTTAACATTTTTCTACAGCCTCCTTGAAAAGAACGTAATTTTTTGTTTTTTTCTGTTATTACATTACACTAACTCTCTTATTATTTCAAATCTCTTGCCATTGGCAGGCCTATTTTTTCTACCCCTACACTAAAAAAAAGAGCTCACCTTTAATCTTAGAAAGAAGGCGAGCTGTTAGCTTATTTTTTAGCAACCCAAGGAAAGGCTTTGGCCTTTGGCTCTTTTAAGGGCTCTTTTAATTTTCCAACGCGGGGTTTTTTTTAGATCCCAGGTAAGTCCAAATTTGGACATAGTCCAAATAAGCCATTTAGTGGAATCAAATTGCCACCAGCTAAAGCCACTACGATAGTCAGGTGGAAATTCGTGATGATTGTTGTGCCACATCTCTCCTAAAAACAGGAGTACAATACACAAGATAAAGCTGTTCTGGGATTGATCAGGTCGATTAAATGGATTAGTGCCAAACTTATGGGCAACACTATTTATGCACCAAGTGGCATGCCATTCCAAAACAACTCTGATAAATCCGCCGGCCATTAGGCCTCCCAAAGGGTCGTTCCATAATAGCCAAGCAATCAATCCCGGAAGTCCAAAGCCAAAACCGATCATTAGCCAGCCATAATATTTGACCTGCCAGGCTGCTGATTGACTAAGGATTATATTATCAGGTGCCAATTTTCTTTTCCAGAACAACCATCCGAAATGGGCGTAAAGCAATCCTCGCCTGATGTCATAAGGATCTTTAACAACCGAAGGTCTGTTATCAGATCCATGATGCAGATGATGATCATATAACCATTGTTTTACATTTCCTTGAACTGAAGCGGCAGCAGCAATTAGAAGCAGTTTTTCTATCCAAGGAAATGTTTTGTATGATCTGTGAGTGAATAGCCGATGATAGCCAGCAGTAATGCCGTGCCCACAAATTATAAACATTGCCACGCCTAATGCAATGTTTTGCCAGGCAAAATGAGCAATCATGTAGTAGCTGCCGCCAACTATAGCAATAAGATGCACCGCCACAATCAAGTTGATATTGAAGAGCTCCAATACTTGACTGGTAAATTGACAGTAGTAGCGGGTGGTTAGTATTAGGCCAAAGAATACTGAGCAGATGGTAATAACGGCAGTAGATATGATACCACCTTCAATACCGTCAAATAGTATCCACTCCGCTGTTAAGCCAAGAGCCATTCCAATGGTCAGTCCAAGGACATGGAGAGAACAAAGGACAATGATGTCGATTTTTTCTCTCAATGGTCCTGCAACTATATTTTCTGTAGCAAGATTTGTCATAATTTTCATCCTTATGTAGAAATTTTTTTGTGACTTTTTTTGATTGTTTCAAAGAGCATTATTCGCATTATAACATGGTTAAAGATAATTGTTGCTCGTCTTTTGACAATGTTACAAGACGGGTTTTTTATTTAGAAAAAAGTAGTGGAAGTTAATTTAAAAAAAACCGTCAACAGACTCGTAAGTTTGTTGACGGGATTGAACACTTAAACCGAGTTACCTTGATGGCTGACTCTGGCTAATAAGCGTTCAAACGGATGAAGATTTTTGAGAAACTTCACAATAATGAACTGGGCACCCCAGTGACGGATTGCCACCCGTTTCATTCTCTTTGGCCATTGCCAGGCATCTCTAGATCTAAAGCCGTGCAATGGCATGATGGCTGCCCAGATAAATGGCATCGAGCAGGTGATGCTTGCCACTTTAAGGCTATGACAAACCAGGGCGAGCCACTGAAATTTGGCGATTCGACGGGCATAGAACCTGCGCGAAAGATTAATTGCTTCGTGTTGAACTTCCTGAGGAGTGCTACCGGCATCTGGCTGATACAGAACATGAAGTCCATCATGAAGCTCCAGCGGAATGCCTGATAGGATTCGATCGTCTACTTCAAGCCACTGACGGTCATCGGTTCCGATAATCGGTGAATAGATCAACACCTGGAGATAGGTCGGAGCAGCTTTTTTGATAAAACTCCAAAAGGCTTGGGCTCTTTCGGCTGCCGTCATTACCTCGCCTTTAGCGTTGCGTGGCAGAGGCCTTCCATTCCTGATTGGATATCCGAAGATCATCATGGCGTGAACCAGAAAACCAAAGCTTTTCCAAGTTTTCGCCCATTCCAACATCATCGACTGCTTGGTTGGCTTGGACATGGCGTCTAATTCTTCTTTGATCGGCGATTCAAATCCAATGCAGACCGTGTTGATACATGCGCGTCGCATCAGAGCCATGATTTCTGGCCCAGTTAGTTCAATGCCTGATGATCTTGATGGTTTAAAACCAGCTAGTGACAGTCGACATTGGCAACTGATGTCTAATCCTTTGATGTTGTTGGTCTCTATCCAGTTGACCAGTAATTTGAGCCAAGCAATAAAACCGATCATATCTTCTTCGCATCGGTCATCAACCACGAAAAATCGTCGTTTCCCTTGGCTATAACCATTTTGAATTTGACCAACCAATCTTTCCGGCGATAGGTAGCGAGCTGCTCCTTTAACGCGGCAGAATTTACAGCGTCCGGTGCAACCACGAGTTCGGCTTACGGGTACCAGTTTGATATTGGCAAAACGCACTAAACCAAAATCCGGATCAGGCATGGACTCTATCTCACTTTGAGGAACTGCCAGGAAGGTTTCTTGGCCTTGGCTGAGGTTTCGATGCGCTGGGTTTGAGATCAAGTTTCTCTTGAGCTCATCACCATCAAAATAAGAAATTCCCGGAATTTCTTCCAGGCTTTTACCAGTTGCTAACGCCTCGACTAACTGCGCTATAATCAGTTCACCTTCGCCATGAACAACCACATCTGCACCAGCCCTAAGGAAAGGCTCAGGATCATCACCGGCATGCCAGCCGCCAACGACAATGCCTTTTGGTCGCAGGTCATCTGACATTCCAACATATGTTTCGATTATTCTTAGAGCTCGTGGTACAGCGTTAGTGATACTAGCAGAAATTCCAACCACTGTTGCCCGATTTCGTGTTTGCAGGGCAATATGGTCAATAAGGCCATCATCATCTAGAGGAGCACCACGTTTTTTGCTGACGTTATTTTCGCTAACCACCTCGGCATCAAGCCAAGGAAGTAGCCATTTAGCTATCGTTGCCACAACTACTGGTCCGAGAGACACAGTGATCATGGCAGCGAAACGGAAAATATTCCTTTTTCCGTATCCTGGGTCAATTACCCTAAACAATTCTCTAGACATCATTTTATCCTCTCGTATGTGAGTTTCAATTAGTAAAGAGCGAGCATAAAGAACTAACACAAATTATAACATTTAGGTAATCAGTTATCAATTTCTGACTTGATTTAAGCTAAAAAATTATCTATAATAATAACGCCTGGAGGGATAAAATAAAAAATTATGGCCAGAAAAAAGAAACAAAATTTAGAAATTTTCATTGATGATCAAGATACTGATTCACTTTATGATGGTAATTGGTTGGGTAGTGATAACGAGGGTCAATTACAACTAGATGTTTTTCAAGATAACAAGAATCTTTATATTAAATCTACCATTGCTGGAGTTAGCCCCAAAGATATAGAAATTTCAATGCACAATGACACTCTAACTATCCGTGGTAGCCGAAAACAGGAGCATGAAATTGAGGAAAAAGATTATTATTTCCAGGAATGTTATTGGGGCAATTTTTCACGGTCAATTGTCTTGCCAACTGATGTTCAAAGTGATAAGATATCAGCGGATTTAAAAAATGGAGTCTTAACTATTACTTTACCAAAATCCCATCAACGACGTAATATACCCATTAAAATAACTGATGACCCCGTATCTGATGACTAAGGTATAGTAATATTTTTAAGGACTAATTTTAGATGGTAGATTTAAGTAAATTTAAATAAAAATTAAAGTACGGGGCAAGCATGTCAGAAGCAGACTTAGACAAATTAAATAACTCTTACTTTATCTCTGGTAAGATTAAACAGTTTAAGGATAAAGATGCCATTATTGAAACAGCTGATGGTCAAAAATTAACCTGGCCTATTAAGAATTTACCAGAAGACATTGCTGTCGGAAAAAAAGTAAGACTAGTGCTATCAACTGCCGACACTGATCAAAAGGAACGAGAGGTTTTAGCTAAAACAATTTTGAATCAAATTTTAAAACAAGACCGTAAATCAAAAGAGTAAAACATGTTTTCCAAATATAAAATAAATAAAGGGTGGTTAGTTTTGACCGCTATTTTTTTAATTTTTATTTTTGGTTTTGGAATTAGTTATAACTTGTCATATGCCCAAAGAGTTTTTCCGGGGGTAAAAATTAATGGTATTGACGTTAGCAATAAAAATCAACAAGAATTATTAGATCAGTTTTTTGCTATTGAAGACGAAATACAGTCTACTGGTTTAATTTTTAAATCAATGGAAAAAGAAGTTTCGGTAAATCCGATTGTTATTTCTACGGCTCCTGATTTAGCCCAACAAATTTTAGTTTTTGATTGGCAACGAACCGTTGACGCTGCCCTAAACGTTGGTCGGTCAGGAAATTTTATTCAAAATTTTGCAAGCCAACTTAAAACTCTGGCTTTTGGAACAACAGTTCCAGTATCTTATGTTCTTGATGAATTTGAATTAATTGATCATTTGCAGACCAGTTTTTCTGAATTAGAAAAACCACCAATCAATGCTCAGTTAGTTATTAAAGATGGCGAAGCCGAAGTGCTTGGTGAAGAATCTGGTGTAGTTTTTGATTATTTACTGGCCACTAAAAAGTTAAGAGACAATATCACTCATTTGGATTTTAAACCAGTTAGTTTAGACTTAGATTTTAAAGAACCAGAAATCAAAAAAGAACAAACTAATCTAGCCTTGGAAGATTTGGATAGGATTTTAGATGTTGAATTAATAAATTTAAAATATGAAGATGATCTTTGGCCAGTAACTAAAGATAAATTGACATCATGGCTAGAGTTCCAGCTTTTTGATGATAGTGTAGTTATTGCCGCAAATCAGGAAAAAGTTTTTGAATTTTTAGAATCAATCGCCAAAGAAATAAATGTGGAAACTGTTGACGCTAAGTTTGAACTTGAAGGTGAGAGAGTTTCGGAATTTCAATCAAGCCGTGATGGTCTGCAGTTAAATTTAGAAAGTAGCTACCAGATTTTAAATAATAATATTATCATGGGTGAACATTTACTCATTGATTTAGTGGTTGAAGTTGATCTGGCCAAAGTGGCAACCGAGGACCTTAATGATCTAGGGATCAAAGAGTTACTGGGACGTGGCAGATCAGATTTTTCCGGGAGTCCGGTAAATCGTAGGCACAACATTGGTACAGGAGTTGACAGCTTGAACGGAGTGCTTATTGCTCCGGACGAAGAGTTTTCGTTGATTGACGCCCTGGGTGATATTGACGGTGTTAATGGCTATTTGAAAGAGTTAGTGATTAAGGGCGACCGCACGATTCCCGAATACGGTGGTGGGCTTTGTCAGATTGGCAGTACCACTTTTAGAGCAGCCTTGTGGTCAGGTCTACCGATCACCGCTAGACGTAATCACTCTTATAGAGTTCGTTACTATGAACCAGCCGGGATGGACGCCACAATTTATGATCCAGCACCAGATATGAAGTTTTTAAATGATACTGGCTACCATGTTTTATTTATTGCCAGAATGGAAGGCGATGAGTTAGTGTTTGAATTTTATGGCACTGATGATGGACGTGAAGTTACCATTGAACCTAATCCGCCATCTATTTATAATGTAACCAAACCCGGACCACCACGTTATGTTTTAACCGATGACTTGTCACCTGGAGAGTTAAAACGAGTTGAGTCCTCTCATCCAGGTGCTGATACTTATTTTCAATATTCAGTAAAATATCCTGACGGTGAGGTTGTTGATGAAGATTTTTATTCGCATTACGTGGCCTGGCGGGAGACTTGGCTAGTCGGCCGGGATCCTGATTCAGAACTTAGTGAAGAAGAGTACATTGAATCAATCATTGGAGAGTAAAAAATCACCACCCTTTTTATAGGGCGGTGATTTTTTTAAAGCATATTATATTTTAGTATAATCTGCTCAGAAGTCTGCAGACCCCATCATCCTTTCGTTCGCTTTGCTCACTCAAGGTGAGGGGCGGAACAAGGGTTTTATCATTGGTGTTTGCAAATTTTTAAGCAGGTTATTCTGTCAATCTGTTCAGAAGTCTGCAGACAAGAAGTTTATTTTTAGGAAGTATCGAGCCAAGGCCGGATGTTCCAAAAAATAAACTCCGTGCTTGTCGTGCCTGCAGAAAATGGATAACAAGTGAAAGGAGGTTTGTAATTGAAAGGTACAAAATTGTACTTGCTATCCATTTTCTGCAGGTCGATAAGCCCCCTCCTAAGATGGCACAATAAGCACTTCTGGAGGAAGTTCGAACCCTGTTTGGGCTGTCTGCAGGCTTTTGAGCAGATTTTCAATTAACAAAACAACTAACTATAATATCATAATTCAGTAATGTTGTCAAGATTGTGTAATTTAAAAAACCAAAAAACCGCTTGAATTAGCGATTTTATTTACTTTTATTTATTTTTGACTTTTAACTTTGATTGACTTTTTTTGATTTTCTGTGGTAGGCTGACGTATTAACCATCATAGTTCATTTGTGATAGTTATGCAAGTTATAAATTGTAGTTTAAATTCTGGCTGAAAAGCGGAATTCAGTCAAAAAGTGGTCCAAGGAGAAGCAATATGTGGCGATTTAAACTGGATGATGTTGTACCAATCGTCAGAAACAAGACTCACAAGCTGGACTCAGGCTGGGTAATCATTGCTACCATGGGTGACTCTAAAAATCCACGCTATCTGATTTCCAAAGAAGATCAGAAAACCGGTGCAAAGGTAGGAAGAGAAGTTGATCAAATTGAAATTGAATTTGCTCAAAGGCAAGCTCGCCGGGAATCCAAAACTGGCGCTGCCGTTACAGTTAACCTACTGCCTGAAGAAGTAGCCGAGGCAATGCAGCCAACTGTTATCAAAAGACCCGCACAATAATATTGCATCTGGCTCTGTCTGTTAAAGACGGAGCCATTTTTCTATTTGTAAATTTGGATCATTTTTTTAATTGACTAAAAAAGTTTTTTTTGTTAAGTTTTATTAAATTGTTGTTGTACATTTTAAATAAATTGGTTGATAGCCAAACCTAGAGAAGGAGAGGGAAAATGAGAAAAAAGTTACCAGTTCAACTGTTAATCTTTCCGGCCCTGCTTCTTTTTAGTTTAGGGTGTCCCAGACAAGTAATTACACCATTGAAAGAAACGTTCGGTACGACGAGTTCGTAGAAATCGACTTGTCAGAGACAGTTCAAGATACTCTGTACAACAAAGGGCTGCAGCAATTGGCAGATCAACTTGAAGTAGAAGCCAAGTTGTTGAAGGAGGAATTGAAGCAAGAAGAATCTACAGATGAAGTTATAGCGTGGATTTTGAACATCACCGACGAGGTGGTTAGTTCTATCAGGGATTCAGATTTTTTTTCGAGCAAGGAATTAGTGGCCGATGTTTATTACACCAGACCTGGTCCGCCGATTATTCTAATTCATGGCGGTGCTTTGATAGGTGGTGATAAAAGTAGCTTTGAACCTGACGCCAGAGATTTAGCGGAAAAGGGTTATGTCGTTTTTGTGATTAACTATCGTTTAGCACCTGTTGATTCTTGGCCAGCAATGATTGAGGATTGTCGCTTGGCCCTAAGTTGGGTTCTCAATCCCGCGGTGGTTGAACGGTACGATCTCCAAATAGAAAATGGCGTAGCAATTGGTGGTCACTCCGCTGGCGGGCATCTAGCCGGTTTATTGTCAACTGAAGTTAACGAAGAAGTATCACGTGATCAAATTGCTTGTGCTGTCCTTTTGGCCGCACCAACGGACATGGTATCAATACTTAACTCTCCAGATCAAGCCGGTGAGACGACTGTATTGTTTGAACGATTAGTTAGTTTACGAAGCTTATTACTCCAAGTAATGATGGCAGTCATATCGTCTCAAGACAGCAGCCTTGGTCTATCACTAGAAGAACTTAGATTAATGTCGCCCCTGTATCATGTGATGATCAATCAAGCTGGTACAGAGTACCCACCAATTTTAATCCTCCAAGGAGAGTTGGACCAATTGGTACCACCCGAACAGGGGAATGCTCTTGATTTGGCTCTTCGTGAGGTTGGCGCTTTTTCACAACTGGAAACGGTTGATTCAGGACATGGTCTTGATTTGTTCTTTCGACAAAGTAGCAACCAAGAGTTGTGGTCAGCCGAAAATTGGCAGATTATAGTTGATTTTCTTGATCAATTTTCTCCGACTGATCTTTGAACAGAAATTTTAGTAAAACAAACACGGTTCAATTTTGAACCGTTTTTTATTAAATTTTTTCGAGAATAATTAATTCAGCCTTGTCTTCAGCAGTATCATAAATGGCAAAGGTAGCCTTGGCAAAAAGTCCTGCCAAAGTGCCGGGATTTAGCACCAGAGTATTACCAATTTTTTCTTCCCAAGGTTGGTGAGTATGACCATAAAAAGATAAATCATATTTACCTTCCTTGGCTAAATCTTTGGCTTCTTCGGGATAATGATTCCAAACAATTTTTTTGCCTCCCAGTTCAATTTTGCCAACTTCACCATGGATGGTCATGTTGTCTAAATCAGCGGCCAGCTCTTCCATCAGTTCACGGTCACCGTCAACGTTCCCATAAGTTAAATGTATTTCACCATTATATTGTTCGGCGATATATTTCATTACGCCGGGAGCGCAAACATCACCACAATGAACAATGGTCTTAATATTCTGCTTTTTTATATGAGCTAAAGCTTTATCAATATTAGGAACATTGTCATGTGAATCAGAGATGATGGCAAATTTCATATTATTTTTGCATGTCCCTGACAGTTTTTAGATTTTTTTTATCCATGTCAACATCTGGAGTTTCCAAAATCATGTCTATTTTTCTTAGTTTAGGGTGATTGATTATAGCCTTAAAACCTTCGGTTCCTATTTTACCTTTACCAATGTGCCAGTGTCGATCAACATGACTGTCAAAATCAACTTTGGAATCATTACCATGAATTAACACTAATTTTTTAAGGCCTACAATTTTATTAAATTTTTCAAATGTAGTCTCAACGTCTTTTTTGGTTCTAAGATCATAGCCCGAGGCAAAAGCATGAGCCGTATCAAAACAAACCCCAATTGGGGTTTTTACTTTTGGCTGAACTGCGGAAATCATCTGGTTGACTTCTTCGAAAGTGTCACCAATAACATTGCCCGAACCAGCGGCAATTTCAATTAGAAATTGAGTTGAACCAGTATAGCCTTTTAAAATTTGAGTTATCCCAGTTATCGCTTTGGTTAAAGCTTGATCTCGATCCTGGTCACGAGCACTACCAACGTGAATCATTAATGCTTTAACATCAAGTTTAGAACTTCGTTCCAACTCCTCCCTAATAATTCTGATTGATGATTTAGCGATTTTTGGATTGTCCGATGCTAAGTTAACGTAATAGGGGGCGTGAACATAGTAGTTTTTAAAACCATGTTCTTGACAATTATTTTTAAACTGTTTAACAATCTCGGGAGTTAATTCAGGAGCAGCGCCGCCACGCGGAGACCGAGTAAACATTTGAAAAGTTTCACAACCAACTTGCTTGGCATTTTCCGGTGCATTAAACACCCCACCAGCAATTGATACATGGGTACCAAATTTCATATTTTTATTTTTTTTAAGATTGAGCCATGGTTGCTTTAAGGTGCTCCATCACCTTACGAGCAGTTAGAATATTTTTGAGGTAATCGCGGTAAGCTGGTTGTTTCAGATTTTTTTCCGCCTCAGCATTACCAGCATAAGCTTCTAAAGTTTTTTTAATTTCTAAATCAATCTCCGCCTCTTCTAACTTGATATTTTCTGTTTTACCAACCTTTCTCATAATCAAAGCGCTCTTAACTCGCTTGATAGCTTGCGGGGCAAAGTCCAACAGTAGATCTTCTCGTTTCTTTTTGATGTGTCCTAAATAGTCTTCAAATTTTATACCTTGATGGGATAAATTGTGTTCCAGTTCCTCAACCATTTTTTTAGTTTCTGAATCAACTAAGATGTTAGGGATGTCATCAAAAGTACTTTCTCCAATAATTTTATCAATTATTTCTTCCTCAAATTTTTGATCTTCTTTAGCTTTTGTTTCGGCAGTTAAATTTTCTTTTATTTTGTCTTTTAGTTCTTGGAGGTTTTTAAAATCTCCTAAGCTTTTAGCCAAGTCATCATTTAACTCTGGTATTTGAAGATCATAAACAGCAATTACTTTAACTTTAAAGTCGGCCAATTTACCAGCTAAGTTTTTTTGATGGTATTCTTTGGGGAATTCAAGTTGAAACTCTTTAGTATCATCTTTACCTAAGCCAATAATTTTTTCTTCGAACCCCGGGATAAAAGTTTTTTCACCAATAACTAGTGGGAATTTTTGTTGTTTTCCATTATCAATAGGAACCTTATCTAAAAATATTTCAAAGTCTATTTCGGCTTTATTACCAACGGCAATTTTTTTATCAGTTAAAGTTTCCTTAGCGTGTCTTTTTTGTAAATCAGACAACACTTTTTGTAGCTGCTCGTCACTAATAACAGTTTCTTTTTTAGTAACTTTAATTTTGGAATAATCACCAAGTTCAACATTTGGTAGTAAACTGATCTTGACTTTATAGGCTACTGGGTTGCCTGGTGCTAATTTAACCACATCGATCTGCGGGGAACCAACAGTTACTAATTTTTGTTCATCAAGGGCTTTTAAAAATGTTTTTTGGACTGCTGGTTCCAGAGCTTCCTGCCAAATTTGGCCTTCACCAACCTTTTGTTTAATAATTTCAAAACCAGCTTTACCTGGTCGAAATCCCGGAACTTTGCTGGTCTCGGAAATCTTTTTAGCAGCAATTTCCAAAAAGGGTTGATATTCTTCAACCGTTAATTCAATATTTAATTCAACTTCTCCGCGTTCTAATTTTTTAGTTTCTACCTTCATAGTTTCTGATAATTAATAAAAAATGTTTCTTTAGTCTATCAAATAATTACTTATAAGTCAATTCTAAAGAAAAACTCGTCTTGAACTGGGTTCAGGACGAGGGGATGATCTTTTAGAATGGTCGCATCATGGTACTGCATCTACTGCAGATGACAACTTCCTCGGCCTGGCCATTCAGTTTTTTAAATCTGGTCTCATTGGGCCAATGTCCACAGTTATAGCATTCGCCGTCAGGAGCCCTGGCAGGAACCAAGCTATCATAAGCAGACTTTTTAGGTTTGGGCGGCTGTAACCAGCCTATTCCAAACTGGAAAATTGCCCCAGTCCGCAGCTGGTATCCAATAGTACCTCCACGTGGTCCCTTGAGAACCCAGAAATCTTTGTCAAAAGGCAGCGTTGCTGTACTCATAATTTTCCCTCCAGTTAATGTGCAGATTGAATATTTACAATGGTGTTATGGTAGATGATTATTTTTTTGTTGTCAATAAATTTAACTTAGTAGACTTGACAGTTAACTGTATTTATGCTATAAAGCTTTATTGGGTATTTGTGAAGTACATTTAAATATAAGGAGAAGAACCTTGGAGAAAAAAGTTGTCATAGTCACGCCAACCATGGTCCGTGACTTAGGCGAACTCTCCAGGGTGTTAAAAGCTCTTGAGTCGTTTGCCGCCACTGGTCATCAAGTAATAACCGTTAATCGCTGTGGTCGACTGAATCTTCAGGAAAATTTGGAAGGATCAGTTAAGGAATTAGGGGTTGAGGTTATCGAAGCAGACGGAGCGGCCGGTATTGGTGGACAAATCAAACAATGCTGGTTAGCCGGTATCGCATCAGGTGCTGACATCATCATCTACACCGAAGGTGATAAGTATCAGGTGACTGATGAATTATTGCAGCTGGTGAAAGTTTTAGTACAAGGAGCAGATGCCGTTGCTTTAGCCCGTAATTGGCGATCAACATTTCATTTTCCGATTAGCCGTTGGCTACCGGAAACCATCACCAATATTTTACAGTCAGTAATGATGCGAAAGATTGGTGACTGGCAATTTGGCCCCAAGGCTTTTACGGTTGAAGCTTTACAGAAGATGATGCCAATGATCAGTCAATATGGTCGCATTAATTGGCAGATTGCTACTTGGCTTCTGGTTAAAGCAGTTCGACTTGGCCTGAATGTACAAACGTTATCAATTAACGTTAGTGCCATGGCTGGTGAAGACTCCAACCGGTGGCCGGACTGGAAACATCGGCTCTTTAAGCAATTACCCCAAGCCTGGCAAGGCATGTGGGACGCTCTCTGGTAAATACTGGGGAGTTTTTTTAATAAAAAAACCGCCAAGAATATTTCTCAACGATTTTTTAATTTAAATTTATTTTTTAATTTTTTCCTAAATGCCTGTTAGTCTTGACATGGTCAGTTTTTGATACACCCTTGCCCCAAAATTCTTCTGCTGCCTGGACTTGTTCTGGAGTTAATCCAGCTTCTAGATAATAGTCTAATAATTTTTCCCTATCTACCCCAGCTTGGCCTCCATCGCCACCGTTCAATTCATCTCTGGCTAGGGCAGTGTTGCGGCTATCCAATTCACGCATTGCTAATCCCGGATATTGACGTATTGCCTCTGGAGTAAGAAGACTTCTAGTACCTAGATTATCTTTATTAGTGCTGACTTTTATTTGTAAAATTTCCCCCTTCTCATCCTTCTGCATAAGATCCGGATCATATTCATTTAAAATATCAGGATCAGCGACGCCCTTGTCATGCCATTCTGACCAAGCTTTTTCCTTCTTTTCTTTATATTCAAGCGCTTTTTGAATAGCCTCATCTTTTTCGGCACCTTTTGCTTCGTCTGCTATTTTGTTCCAGTGTTCCCACATGTAGCCGTTTTCATGATAATCACTAACCCACTGATGACGAGATTCTTGTGCTTCTTTTGCAGTCTCTGGTGGTGTTATTGTTTCTGACATAATTTTTAGATTAACTATTAAATTAAATTTATTTTAATACTTGTAATTTTTCTTGTCAATAATAAAAATATAATACAGTATCATAATAATAACAATGAGGCGCAATTCTAAGTGAAACAATAGTCATTTATTTTTTAATAAAAAAAACCGCTCAGTGAGCCGAGCGGGTGGTTGATCATAGTTGTCAAAATTTATTTGAAGGAGCTTGTCTCGAACTAACAGCTCGAGGTTATCAATGAGGTTTTCAACGGACGTATTTGATATGTCACCATATCTAAGGGCGGTGAGAATTCCTTCAACTAAAATATCAGTTTCCTGCTGACGTCTTGTCGGATCGACGATTGTTTGGATTCGGATCCACTCGTAGTTAAACTTAAATAAATGAGTGGCATTTTCCTTGGCCTGTTCAATAACCCTTCTTTGAACATCGGTGAAACTACTAAAGTCAGTCCCCTCCAGGAATTTTGACTTTAATTGCTTGATTGATCCATTATCGAATAATTCAGTAATCGATATTTCCAGAATCAAACCGTTGTTTCGTAAAACCGGAATGCCCGAATTGAACTTGTAGTAGGCTGGTACAGAAGTTACCGGAATATCAGTTTCGTACTTAATCGAGGTGGTTTCCACTACAGGCGCAGTGTCCGGTTTTGGATCAGCGATTTTTTGAGCACTCACAAACTCATCAAATGGTTCAAGAATACTGGAAAAAACGACAACGACAATTCCAATAATTGACATCAGGCCGGCGCCAGACAAAGCCAACAAGTGCCAATGTTTCAGAATGGTTTTCATGTCCTGCCCTCCTGCTTTGTTAAGAATCAATGAACACAATTATCATAGTTAATTATTAATGTAATGTCAATCACGTCGCTCGCGAGCGACGTGATCAATCAAAAAACCGCCCCAGTATTGAACTGGGACCCAAAAAGTGGACACGAAAAGTGTCTACTAAACGGGGCCCAGTTCATATTTGGGGCGGTTTAATTAAATAAATTTATAGTACTAGCAGAGGTGCGATAACTAACGAAACAATAGTCATCAACTTGATCAGAATATTTAAGGCTGGACCAGAAGTATCTTTAAAGGGATCACCAACGGTGTCACCAGCTACGGCCGCTTTGTGGGCCTCTGAACCCTTGCCACCTAAGTTGCCGGCTTCAATATATTTTTTAGCATTGTCCCAGGCACCACCGGCATTGGCCATAATAACGGCTAATAAAAATCCGGTCACCAGCGAGCCAGATAACATACCAATCAAAGCCGGTGCTCCTAAAATTAACCCAACAATTATTGGGGCTGATACCGCCAACAAACCAGGAGCAATCATTCTTTTTAAAGCAGCAGCAGTTGAAATATCAATACATTTCTTATAGTCTGGTTTACCGGTGCCTTCCATAATGCCGGGAATTTCTTTAAACTGTCGTCGAACTTCCTGAACCATTTCAAAGGCCGCTTTACCAACGGCTTTCATGGATAATGCAGAAAACACGGCTGGTAGCAAAGCCCCAAGGAATAAACCAATTAAAACATTTGAATCTAAAAGATTAACTATTTCTAAATTAACTGCTTGACCAAAACTGACCAACAGTACCAAAGCAGTAAGCGCTGCCGAGCCAATGGCAAAACCTTTACCAATAGCGGCAGTAGTATTTCCTACAGCGTCCAGCTCCTCAGCTCGTTCCCTGGCTTCCTGTCCCATCCCCGCCATTTCCGCAATCCCGGCGGCGTTATCAGCCACAGGACCATAGGTGTCAGCGGCTAAGGTAATACCTAAAGTAGCTAACATGCCAACCGCGGCAATAGCAATACCAAACAGTCCAGCAAACTGTGATGACAAAAATATGGCTGCTGACACAACCAAGACAGGCACGACAGTACTCATTAACCCTAAAGCAAAGCCCGCAATAATATTAGTGGCTGGCCCGCTCTCGGAAGCCTTGGCCACTTCTTGGGCTGGCTTTCTTTTATCGGAAGTATAATACTCAGTTACTAAACCAATAACAATTCCTGCCACTAAACCGGTCAACAGCGAGTAGTAAACTCCCATATGACCAATGGTGTAATAAATGGCGGGAAAGGCGCCAATGGCGGTAAAGCCAGAGGCTGACCAAATGCCCCAATTAAGAACTTTATGGGGACTGCTTTTTTTAAAAAATTTAACTACAAAATTACCCAAAATAGCTGAGACAATACCAACCGCGGCTAACACTAACGGTAGAATAACAGCTTGTTCGCCAAAAGTGGCTACTCCTAAGATACCCAGAGCCATGGCGGCAATAATTGAATCAACATAACTTTCAAACAAGTCGGCTCCCATGCCAGCGACATCACCAACATTGTCACCAACATTGTCAGCAATAGTGGCCGGGTTTCGGGGATCGTCTTCGGGAATACCAGCTTCAACTTTTCCAACCAGATCAGCCCCGACGTCAGCTGCCTTAGTATAAATTCCGCCACCAACCCGGGCGAATAAAGCCACCGAAGAGGCACCAAATCCAAAGCCATAAATAATTTGAGGATCTTTAAAGATAGTATATAAAACACTTACGCCAAGTAGGCCAAGCCCAACCACTGTTAAACCCATAACGCTACCGGAAGAGAAAGCAACTTCTAGGCCACTGGATAAATCTTTTTTGGCCGCTTCAGCTGTTCTAACGTTGGCCATGGTGGCAACGCGCATGCCAATGTTACCAGCGGCAATAGAAAAAGCCGCACCAATGACAAAGGTAATCGCAGTTTTCCAGCTTAAGGCTGGTGCCAGTAAAATTAAAACAGCAACAACGATTACAAAAATTACTAAAATCTTATATTCTTTGTTTAAAAAAGTCATTGCACCATCGTGGATGTGATCTGAAATTTCTTTAGCTTTTTGATCAACAACTTTTTGTTTTTTTAAATTAGTCGCTAAGTAGGCGGCAAAGGCTAAACCGATGAGGGCAACAACCCCGGTCCATAGTTCAATTGGCAACATAGTTTTTGTATTGGTTAGTAATTAATTTTGAGTGATTAGAACTCATTTATATTAACAGATAGAGTTGTTTTTAGCAAGATTGTTGAATTTGTCATTCCCGCATTACTATTGTCATTCCCGTCCCGCATCAAGTGCGGGATAAACTCTAGAGGGAATCCATAATAGTGATTTAAACTGGATCCCCGCTTTCGCGGGGATGACAGAGTAGTCATGGGCATCTCTGCAGGACTCGTAATGACAAGTAGAAGGATTTTAATTTTTAAATCTCCAGGTTCGTAGTATTTCTTGCAGTAAATCTTGCGACTCTATATAAGTACTAATCTGAAATAAATTTCCATCCCAGACAAACCAGACCTCGCGGCTCGTGCCAAACGATTCACTTTCTGATATAAATGCCAATCCGGAAATACCGTTGCCGATCAGAAATTCTTGGAGTTGTTCCATGATTATATTTGGTAAGTCACGTTTAACT
>NYZP01000009.1 GCA_002687175.1 Parcubacteria group bacterium | reverse complement strand
GCCATTGCTATTGCCACAATTTTACGAGTAGAAAGTTATAATTTCAAGAAGTTATTGCCCAAGGTGCTAATTATGGCGGTGTTAGTAAATTTTAGTTTAACCATTACTGGTTTAATGTTAGATTTTTCACAGGTGGTAATGATGACTTTTGTGGCCGGTTTTTCCGAAGTTGGCGCTGGCGGTGATTTAATGTCCATCCTACACGTTGGTGATATTATTACGGCTAATGAAAATGAGCCTGGAATTATTGCAAGTGCTTTAAATTTTGAGAATCCCTTTGAGCTTAATACCTCTGGCTTATTGGCTACTGCCCTATTAGCGGTCATATTTTTATCAATTACCGTGATGGTCCTCTTAGTATTTGTGGTGGTATTTATTGCCCGAATGGTGATGCTTTGGCTGTTGTTAGTTTTATCACCTTTGCCTTTTATTTTGGCAGCATTTCCTCAGGGTCAGAAATATGCTCAACAGTGGTGGCAAGAGTTTACTAAGTACGTTATTATTGGACCGGCTTTAGCCTTTTTTTTATGGTTGGCTTTTGCCATTGCCAGTAGTGATGGCATTAGGTTAGACTCTGTAAATCCTCTTACCGATGAACAACTTGGTGAACTTGGAGAGATAGAGGGATTAGTACCTGATGCAGATGTAGGTGCCCAAGTAGGTATTTTTACTGGCATTGGTGATGTAAATAATCTACTTTCTTTAATTATTGGTATTAGCATGCTTATTGGCGGCTTGATGATTACTCAACAGTTGGGTGTGGCTGGCGGAGGTTTTGCTGGCACCATGATGAACAGGGTTAGAAGTGGTAACTTTATACCTGGTCAAAAATGGGCCTTTAAACGGCTCGATGATTTACAGGCCGGGGCTCAGAAAAAAGTTTTTGGTAGCAAGCGTGCCAAGAGAATAGCTGATTCTAAGTTTGCCAAGTATACCGGTTTAAATTGGCTTGGTAAAAAGGCTGGCTTAGGTAAGATGGCTACCCATGGAGTAGCACTACGAAGTATTCCGGAAGCTTGGCGGCAAAGGAGTGAACAAGTTGAAAAGCAGAGATTAGGTGAATCGGTAGGGGTGGCAAGAGACATCATGAATCGAGTTATTCCTTTAGGCCGGACGGAATCTGACTATACTAATCTGGCCCGTGCCGCCAGAGTGGCAGAATTAGTTAGCGAGTACTCGGCTGGTAGTACCGAGCAGACCGTACTGGTTTCTAGATTAAAAAATGAAGTTCTAGATAAAGATGGTCAGGTACGAGCTGATAAAGTGGCCGAAGGCGAAGCTTTGCTTGAAATTCTTACTAAAAATCATGATCTTAATGAAGTCCTTAAAGATAGCGGTATAGCTGATATGTCAGCTTTTAATGTTAAAGGTAGTAAAGATAGTGAATGGTCGTACGTTGATGATGATGGTAATACACAATACGGTGATGGTGGCAAGATGATGTACAACCAGCACAACGTTAAAAACTTACTTCGAGGAATGTTTGGTGACCAACAAGGTGCCAAGGTTGGTTCAAAACTACAACAGATTGGTTTAGACAATAAAGATGCTATTTTATGGGGAATGTCAGAAATGGATCAAGATTCTGGAGATTTTCAATTCCGTTCTGACGTAGACCAAGCTTATATGACTGCTGCTTATATTGAAAAGAGGGGTTCCCGAATAAATGCCCAAAAAATTGCTCGCCAAGATTATTTTCCAGAAACTGCTGACCAAAATTTCATGATACATTTTAGAGGACAGATGGATGAAGCCCATGAAAGAAATTTAGGTCCGGCGGCAAACGGTTGGCACGATCAACCAACTCATGTTTTGGCGGAATCGAAAAAAACAAATTTAGCTAATTTAGATAAATTGTGGCAAAAAGCCGATGATTTTGAAAGCAGAGGCAATGAAGGTGGTGCTACTGTTTTAAGAAATGCCTTAAAGCGTATGGTTGCTGATGAAGTTGGTGAACCTCCCGGCACCGTTGATGAAGCCAGAGTTGAAGAATTTATTACCGATACTATTTATAATAATGAAGATAAACAAGCTATTTGGGCAACCATTGAATACAATCGGCTTAATCCTCACGATATTAAAGGGCGAGATAAGAAAACAGGCAAGCCTTTAAGAGCAGACTTATTAGAGGAAGAATATAAAACTTTCGGAAAAACATTATTGGGAAATCAAGAATTTAGAGATAAGGTGGGTAAAAAAATTACTTATGGTGATTCATTTACATCTAGAGCCGGTGGCGGTCAAACCGGTGGTGATGCTGGCGGTGGTGGTCAAACCGGTGGCAGTGGTGGTCAAACAGGAGGTGGCGGTGAAGGAGGTGGCGGTGAAGGAGGTGGTGGTGATCAAGGTGGTGGTGGCGAAGGTGGTCAAACACCACCAACAATGTCAGTTGAGACCAGTAATGAATTTAAACAAAATGAATATGTTCAAGCATCTATAGATGTAATTGAAAAAGGCGGCAAAAAAGGTGCTGGTTTACCAAAGCTAACTAAAGCCGATGAAAAAGGTGAAGAGTTATACGATGAAGGCAGAAATATGACTTTAAGTGATACCTTAGATGAAATAAGTGTTCAAATTGCCGAATTACAAAGTACTGTAGGTCGAGAGTTTGATGAGGCTAAAGAGCAACAATTAGAACAGCACATGGCTCCAATTAATGAAAGTATTCAAGAGTCAAAAGCTCTTGGTAATTTAACTTGGGATGAACGTACCAAACTGGCAAATGATATAAGCGAGGCTTTAAGACTATTTAAACAAAATGAATAAGACTATAACAAAAGTTATGGACAATATTTTAGCGATCGAAAAATTAACAAATGTAGATTTATATAAGAGAAGTAATGTTAAAGAAATTTTGAATTTTGGTAATGAGCTGATTCACGAATTAAATTATCCTAAGGCTTATAAGCTAGCTAAAATATTAGAAAAAAAATTAAGTTTAAAATCAGCCAAACAAGGGATGGTTAAAGTAAATAAAGATTACGCTGAAATGATTGCTAAATTAAAAACCTTGGCTTTAAATTTTTGTACTGAAGAAGAAGCAATTGAAATATTTGATAACAGTATTGCTTATGCCTTAGGTGAGATTGACATTAATATTTTGGAACGTTTAAAGGCTAAATTATTTGAGGTATATGTTAAACAAAAGGACGAATTCAGGAGTAGATTGAAAAGAGCGTTAGACAGTAATCAGCAAATATTAACATCTCAAAATTTAATGATTGATAATGAAAAAAAGCCCGGCACTGTTGGTAATTGGATATCCGATTACATTAAAGAGAAAGGGGCTGAGCAACTTAGTCAAATTGAAAAAGCTGATTATTTTTCAAACAACAAAAATTTAAAAAAGGTAAGTCAGGATAATAAAAAAAAGATTCAGGATTTAATTTCAGTTTATGAATTTTTGAAATTGTCTTCCTTGAGTTTGGAAGGCCTTGAGTATGATATTTTATTTAGGGATGGTGATGGACCAACAAAAATTTTATCTGGTGGTAGAATAACCGATCTTGGGTTTTCTAGAAAAGGTGGTTCGAGGAAAGCTATAAAGAAGAAAAAACAGGTTGAACCGCCGGTCGTTAAACCACCGGTAGCTATTCCTGATCAAGAATCTCTTAATTCTACTGCCGAGCAGGAAGTAATGGAAGCCTATCAGGGTGATCCTCAACTGGTTAAAGCAATCACTAAAGAAGAGAAAAAAATCAGCAAAAGATTTGGTAACGATGTAATTAGATTACGTGCAGAATTTTTTGCAACTGTTCAGAAACAAAACATCAATCGGACAATTGCTATTTTGCGGGTATTAGCTCAATTGCAGGATTTGGAAAGTTTTCTAAAAGAAGATGCTAAATTAAATAAATTTTTAACCGCTATTTGGGAAAAGCAGTATGGTCAAGAGTTAATTAATCAGTTTACTAAAAAACCGGGGCAGTTAAAATTTGTTCGTTTGTTTTTACGATATGTCTTGGAACAGCGATTAGCGATGACAGAAAACGAGGCCGCCCGGGTTGGTTTGCAAATTGGGAACATCTTTGTCAGTTTAGGCAAAAAAGGTTATAATAAGATGGCTTACTTTGATGTTTCTGATCAAAGTTTTAAGTGGTTTGAATAGATTAGGTCGTAGGTTCTTAACTTTTTAGGTTCTTATTTTTTTAAGAAGCTAAAAAGCTAATAACCTAATAATTACTAGTTGGGGGCTAGCCAAGAAAGGAATATAACGATGCTAACAGAGAGTAACAAGAGGTACATTTTTACCTCAGAATCAGTAACCGAGGGTCATCCGGATAAAGTGTGTGATGCGATCTCGGATGGTGTATTAGATGCTGCTCTTAGGGACGATCCTAGTTCAAGAGTGGCCATTGAAACTTTAGTAACAACTGGCTTAGTGGTAGTCGCCGGTGAAATGACTACCAGTACATATATTGATGTACCAAAGGTGGTACGAGAGACAATTAAAAAAATTGGTTATACTGATCCTAATATTGGCTTTGATTGGGAAAATTGTGCGGTGATGACTTCAATTGATGCTCAAAGTCCGGATATCTCACAAGGGGTGTCAACTGACCAAGGACTTCACGCTGAACAAGGTGCTGGTGATCAAGGAATGATGTTTGGTTATGCCACTACAGAAACTGAAGAGCTTATGCCTTTGCCAATTGTTTTGGCCCATAAGTTAACCAAGAAATTATCAGATATTCGGAACAGTGGAGAGCTAAATTGGTTACGACCAGATGGTAAGTCACAAGTTAGTGTTGAATATATTGATGGTAAACCAAAAAGAGTAACTACCGTGGTTATTTCTACTCAGCACACTGCTGACGTTGAACATGATGAAATAGAAAAAGAAGTAATTGCCAAAATAGTTAAACCAGTTTGTGGTGATTGGCTAGACGATGATACAAAGTTTCATATCAATCCCACCGGAAAATTTATTGTTGGGGGACCACACGGTGATGCTGGAGTAACTGGACGAAAAATTATTGTTGATACTTACGGCGGTTATGGTAGTCATGGTGGCGGTGCTTTTTCTGGTAAGGATCCATCAAAGGTTGATCGTTCGGCGGCTTATTTGGCTCGCTATATTGCCAAGAATGTCGTGGCGTCTGGCGTAGCCAAGCAGTGTGAAATTCAGTTAGCCTACGCAATTGGTGTAGCTGAACCAGTTTCTTTGTTAGTGAATACGGCTGGTACTTCGGAGATTGATGAAGAAAAAGTTGCCGATGCAGTGAGGAAAGTTTTTCCTTTAAAGCCAGCTGAATTAATTGAACACTTGAAGTTGCGCCGACCGATTTTTCAGAAGACTAGTGCCTTTGGCCATTTTGGTCGTGATGATGAAGATTTTACTTGGGAAAAAACTGATAAAGCTGATGAATTAAAAAAAGAATTAGGGATGTAGTTTCTTAGCTTCTTAGGTTTTTAGGGATATTAAATCAACATAGCGTATCTTAAATAATAAGTTTTACGTTATGAAAACCATTTTTACTTATAAAGATTTAATAATATGGCAAAGATCAATGGAGCTAGTAGTCGAAGTATACAGGTTAACAACTAATTTTCCTAAATCAGAAATGTATGGTTTGACCTCTCAGATGAGACGTTGTGCAGTTTCTATTCCGTCAAACATTGCTGAAGGCAGAAGAAGGAGTAGCCGTAAAGAATATAGATATTTCATGACCATTGCTTACGGATCAGGTGCTGAACTAGAAACCCAGATAGAAATAGTTAAAAGGTTACCTATAGGAGAAAGTTTAAATTTTAATTTAGTTGATGCTTTACTAGATGAAATAATGCGGATGTCAAATAAAACGCTTTCAACGTTAAGAAACTAACAAACTAATAACCTATTAATGGAGGATAAAAATAAAAATGATGATTTTTTTAAGCAAATAGCCCAGGATAAGCGCATTGAAAACCCTTTTGATAGCGATGAAATTTTGTTTCGTGACAAAAGCGGCGAGTTAAAAGTCATTAAGGAGGGCGAGACAACAGATTTTAATCAGAAAATTTCAACTGAAAAATTTGGTGCTAATAAAGCTGTAACAAAATCATCCAGTAATCTGGTTGGACCGGCTATCGTGGTTAAGGAAAAAGAACCACCAGTGGCGGTTGGCAAGCCATTAAATATTGAACTTGAAATTAAGCAAATTATTGCAAAATCAGGCGTTGATCTTTCCGACGAGCAGGATTCAAGACGGTTTAAAGCAATTATCACCTCAAGATTAAAAGGAGTTAGGGATCAAGTTCAAACAAAGGAAATGTTACAGGCTTCATCACTAGTTGGTGGTATGGGCTACAGTACAGAAATTGCTGATAAAGTTTTAGCCATTATTGTGCAAGAGATTGAACAACTTGACGGTCGGTTAAGAGACGAAGTTAGTAGCGAACCATTTTCTGATTTACAAGCAGAAGCTAATGAACTTTTGACTAAACCTTCAGCAGAACCACCAGAACCACCGTCAGTGGTTTTTAACCAAGTTGCCAAACCAACCAAGACACCGCCAACACCGATTCAGCCTGTAGTTTTGGAAAATATTATAGCTCCCCAAGGTGGCACGGTATTTCAACAGCCTAAATCGACAGGTCAATCAATAGATAAAGCATCACCGCCAATCAGCCAGCCGAGAGTTGAAAAGCCAAAAATTGAGGATGTGAAATTTAAACCAAAGTTAACCGGACCAATTGAAGAGATTAGATCAATGAGTTTGTCTGACTTTAGGCGTTTGGGAGAAACTGCCGAAGAAGCAATTAACAAGATTATTGAAAAAGTTGAACTATTAGAAGAAGAATCATTCACTAAAAAAACAGAAGCAATCAAAGCCTGGAAAGAAAGCAATATTTATCGTCTCTACCTGGAATTAGGAGATATTAGCATGGAAGAAAAAAAACCAATTTCCCTAGTGATTACCGAGCGACAAAAGTTAAATCAACCAACATTAACTGAAGATGAATTAAAAGCAGTAATTGAATTAAATAAAAATCTTCGTTACTAGTTAAACTATGCAGCAATTCGTGGTACCACAATTTATCGATGTAGAAGATAAAGTCATCGGCCCAGTCACCGTGAGGCAATTTATAATTGTGCTGGTAGGTGGAGGATTTATATTTGTCGCTTATAAGTTAGCTGATTTTACTTTATTTATTTTTGAGTTTGTCTTAATTTCAGCCTTCTTTTTTGGCTTAGCTTTTATTAAAATTAACGGTCGACCAGTACATTACTTTTTATTAAATGTGGTCCAAACATTTAAAAGACCAAGACTTAGAGTATGGCAAAAGCTTTTTTCGATCTCTGAATTGAAAGGGTATTCAGCCAGTAAAGTTGTTAAATTACCACCACAAATAAGAACCAAGAATAAAGTGAGAGCTTCACGGTTGGCGGAAATGTCGCTAATTGTTGATACTGGAGGTGTCTACCAAGGTGAAAAAGAACCGCCAATGAGTTCCAAAGAATTAATATGACCCCGTAGTGAAAATTTGATAAGGTCGCCTTCGGCGACTATAAATATGGGGTAAAGAGAATTAGTTGATCGATTATACGAACTTAATTAATAATTATTATTTAATAACCAAATCAAATTTCTACTACGGGGTATGAAATCTAAAAAATTAGCCAGTAAAAAAATCAGCAAGTCTTCACAGAGTTTTCTTGATATCGCTGAAGTTAAAGAAGATACCGTTATCTTAAAAGACGGCACTATTCGGGCTGTGCTGTTAGTGTCCAGTATCAATTTTTCATTAAAATCTGAAGACGAACAAAATGCCATCATCTCCTCTTATATTAGTTTTTTAAATTTTTTAGAATACCCATTGCAGATTGTTATTCAGTCCAGAAAATTGGATGTTGATGGTTATCTTAATCGATTAAAAAAAATTGAAAAAGAACAAACAAACGAACTCTTAAGGATGCAGACTACGGACTATCGTCAATATGTTAGTGAGTTAGTTGAAATGGGTGATATTATGAATAAGCGTTTTTATATTGTAGTACCATATGATCCTTTATCCGATAAACAAAAATCATGGATGAAAAGATTTTTTGGTGTTTTCTCCGCCGCTAAAAAGGTTAAGTTAAGCCAAAATGTTTTTACTAAAAGACGTCATGATTTATTTCAACGGGTTGAGCATGTTATTTCTGGGTTAGCCAGTATGAGCGTTAAATCAGTCGTCTTGGACACCCAAAGTCTGATCGAACTTTATTATAATACTTATAACCCTGATGTTTATAATCAAGAAAAGTTAGTCGAAATAAATAAACTTAGAGTTGAAGAATAGTTTAGCTTTTTAGGTTCTTAGCTTTTTAGGGATATTGTACCAAGTTAAAAATTGTAATCCCTAAGAACCTAAGAACCTAAGAACCTAAGAACCTAATATATGGCGATAACCCCAAAACAAGTTACTAAAAATGAGCAGCTGGCTGCTATGGCCGAAGCTGATAAATTAACAACTGAACAGCAGAAAGTCGCAGAGAAAAAACGTATTACTAAAGAAAAAGGAGTTTTAGAAGAAGAGCGAATTTATCGGGAAGGTGTTGTTTCAATCAAGGATTTAATTGCGCCGGCGGCAATGGAAGTGAAACCAACCTTTTTAAAGTTAGGTGATAAATTTGTTCGTACTATTTTTACCATTGGTTATCCTCGTTATATTACCGTTGGTTGGTTTGCTCCAATTATCAACTTAAGTGTTACCTTGGATATTGCCATGTTTTTCTATCCGGTAAAATCGAACATTATTTTAAAACAATTAAGAAACAAAGTTGGTGCCTTAGAGGCTCAAATATTATCTGACCGAGAAAAGGGAGCGCCGCGCGATCCAATTCGTGAGACTGCTTTGCGTGATATTGAAAAGTTAAGGGATGACTTGACTCAAGGGACGGAACATTTTTTTCAATTTGCACTTTACGTCACTATTTATGCTGATTCCAAAGAGAAATTGGATAATTTAACTGGTGATGTTGAGGCGATGTTTGGCTCACGCCTAGTATTTTCTAAAAAAGTTTTATATCAAGCAGAGCAGGGTTTTAATTCAACCTTGCCCTTAGGCAATGATGAATTGATGGTTGGTTTTAACATGAATTCTTCACCGGTAGCCTCTTCTTTTCCATTTATTTCTTCAGAGCTAACATCCGATGAAGGTATTTTGTATGGAATTAACCGGCACAATAATAGCTTAATTTTATTTGATCGGTTTTCGTTACAAAACGCTAACACAGTGGTATTCGCTACCTCAGGAGCTGGTAAAAGTTATGCCATTAAACTTGAAGTATTAAGAACTATGATGCTGGGTACTGACGTCATCGTGATTGATCCAGAGCGTGAATATAAACATTTATCAGACGCCGTTGGTGGTACCTATGTTAATATCTCCTTAAGTTCCGAAGCAAAAATTAATCCGTTTGACTTACCTCGAGCTTTAGGCGATCAGAGATCGGCCGATATTATTCGTGGCTCAGTTATTACTCTTAAGGGTTTAATTCGTTTAATGCTTGGTAAATTAAGCCATCAAGAAGATTCAATTGTTGATCGAGCGTTGTTAGAGACTTATGCTAAAAAAGATATTACGGCCGAGGCTGATTTAGCCAAAATTGAAGCCCCAATTATGCAGGATTTACAAGATATCCTGGAAGGTATGGAAGGCGGTTCAGATTTATCATTGCGTTTAAAGAAATATACTCAAGGGACTTTTGCGGGACTGTTTAACAATCCAACTAACGTTGATATGAAAAACCAGCTAGTTGTTTTTTCGGTCAGAGACCTTGAGGATGAGTTGCGGCCTATGGCAATCTATACTATTGTTAATTACATTTGGAATGTTGTCCGTTCCGAATTAAAAAAACGCATCCTAGTGATTGATGAAGCCTGGTGGTTAATGCAAAATGAGGATTCCGCAAAATTTATATATGCCTTGGTTAAGCGTTGCCGAAAATACTATTTAGGGGTAACAAATATTACCCAAGACGTTAACGACTTTTTACTCTCTGCTTATGGACAAGCGATTGTAAATAATTCAGCGATGCAACTTTTAATGCGGCAGTCTCCAGCAGCAATTGATTTAATCCAAAAAACTTTTATTTTAACCGAGGGAGAAAAATATTTATTACTTGAATCAGGACTTGGTGAAGGAATATTTTTTGCCGGAGACAAGCATGCTGCTATTAAAGTGGTAGCTTCTTATACTGAAGATCAATTAATTACCTCTGATCCAAGACAAATTTTAGAAATTGAAGAAGCTAAAAAAGAATTTGATCAATCACAAAAAGAAGAACCACAATCTGATTCTAGTCAAGGAATAAAAAAATAATATATTTATATGTCAAGACGAAATAAAATTATTATCACGGTTGTTACCGCTGTCGTAGTAATTTTGTTAATTATCATTATTTTATTGCTGTGGTTTAATAAACAACCAGTTTTAGACGGCGGTCCTGAGGCTACCCAAACGGGCATCGATGTACCGGCTACTTTACCAAGTTCCTCAGCAGGCTTGCCACAAGCCTCAGAATTGGCGACTGGTGGAGTTGACACAGCCGCAGATATTATTGCTATTGCCTCAACTTTTGCCGAGCGTTTTGGCAGTTTTTCAACGGAGGGAAATTTTTCTAATCTAGACGCCCTAAATGATATTATGACTATTAGAATGAAGGCTTGGGTTGATAATTATAAATTAACGCAAGCAGTTGATTCAGCTGATTCAGCGAACACAGTTTACTACGGTGTTACTACCCAAAGCCTTTCCGCTAAAATTATTGATTTTGATGAAACTCTGGGACGAGCGGAAATTGAAGTCACCACCCAAAGATCCGAAGCTAGAGGGAGTACCGTTAATCCAAAGACATTTTACCAAAATATAACACTTAATCTTACAAAAACCGGTGAAAAATGGAAAGTTGATTCTGCCGAATGGCAATAGCTAGCTTTCAGGGTTATTAATTTCAGGGTTATTAAATAGTTTTCGGTAGTTTAAGAAAATCAATATAGCGTAATTAATTATTAACTAATCACGCTATGATGATTTTAAAAAATTTATTTCTAGATTTATTATTTCCCAGGCAGTGCCTAGGTTGTCATGTTGATAGTACCTGGCTGTGTCATGAGTGTTGGTTACACATTAAATTAAAATCGGATCAGTCAGATAATACCAGTAATTTTAAAAATTTAAATGGAGTTATCATAGCTACTGATTATCACGATAAGTTGGTGGCCAATATTCTACAAAGTTTTAAATATAATTTTGTTAATCAGTTAGGCTTAGATCTAGGTAATCTGTTGGTAAAATGTTTATCAGCTCGAATTAATCAAGGTAAAGTTATAAATTTTGATTTGGTAGTAGCTGTACCTTTAGCCAAAAAAAGAGAATTGTGGCGAGGTTTTAATCAAGCAGATATTTTAGCCACGGTAGTTAGCCAAAAGTTCGATTGGTCACTGGGAAAGAATCTAATTTACCGTAAGTATCATACTAGACCGCAAGTTGGTTTAAGAGCTCAAGAACGGTTGAAAAATATTAAAGGAATTTTTGCAATAAAAAATGGTGATTCATTAGTTAATAAGAGTATTCTATTAATTGATGACATGATAACAACCGGCGCCACCATTGAGGAGTGTGCTAAAGTTTTAAAAAGTGCTGGGGCAAAAGAAGTTTGGGGTTTAGTTATAGCCGAAGGCTAGGTATTTACAGAAGTAAAATATCGTGATAGAATGTAAAAGTTTTTTGGGAGAGGTGCCAGAGTGGTTGAATGGGGCGCCCTGCTAAGGCGTTAGGCCTTTACGGGTCTCGAGGGTTCGAATCCCTCCCTCTCCGCCATAAAATTTTGATGTTAAATATTTAAAATAACCAATGTTCTGCGCCAGAGGCGCACTCGCCTCAGGAGAGGAATCCCTCCCTCTCCGCCAGACTACAATATATTATGGCTCAAGAAAAATCTACAACCAATTCTGAAGATACTCCAGATTACGGAAAAGTTTTTTTTAACTGGAAATTTTCTGAGTTTCCTCAGTATCATCGTGACAGTAACTGGTATGTTTGGGGTGGAATTATTGTTGGATTTTTTTTAGTATATTCATTTTTTACCGCAAATTTATTATTTGGTTTAATTGTCATAATATCGGCTCTTTTAATTATAATGTTTCAACGTAGTAATGATGAAGTTGAATTTAAAATTACTGAAGATGGTATACTAGTCAACAATAAATTTTTTGAGTATAAGAAGATTGAAAATTTTTATATAATATATGAACCACCAGAAGTAAAAACCCTTTATTTTGAGCTAACGGGATTTTTTAATCCCCGGATACCAATTTCTTTTGAGGATCAAAACCCGGTAGAAGTAAGGGATGTTTTGCTTAAATATCTAACTGAAGATTTAGAGCGGGAAAATGAACCGGTTTCTGACCAAACCTCAAGAATGTTTAAGCTTTAAAAATATTAAAATGTCCCCACAGCTTATACTGAAAGCTTTGAGGTAACTGGAGATAGATTAGTTATGTGCCTGTAGCTCAGCTGGATACTTCCCCACCATGTCATAAGCCCCTATAGTTCAACGGATAGAACACGAGCTTGCGGAGCTTGAGATGTAGGTTCAATTCCTGCTGGGGGCACCATATCATTATATCTCCAAAGGTTCTGCGCCAAAGGCGCATCCGCCTCTGGCGGAGAATCCTCTTAGGCACGCTTACTGCTGGGGGACACCAATAAATAATAAAATGAATTTAGCGTTGCAGAGTCCAGTTTCGGCCCTTGGCAGAATTGGTAGTACCACTGCGAGCCGTTTAAAAAGATTAGGTATTGAGACCATTAGTGATCTCATTTTTTATTATCCTTTTCGTTGGGAAGATTTAAGTTTGATTTCCGATATTATAGATGTAAAACCAGAAGAAACATTTACTATTAAAGGGCGATTGCAACTTATTAAGAGTAGACGTAGTCCGGTCAAGAAAAGAATGTTAACCGAAGGTTTAGTGGTAGACAAGACTGGTTCAATAAAAGTAATTTGGTTTAATCAGCCCTATTTATCAAAAGTACTCGTTGAGGGTGACGAAGTTTACTTATCAGGTAAAGTCAGCTTTGATAAATACACCTTACAATTGATCAATCCAGTTTATGAAAAAGTTAGAACAGAAAAAGCGACTCATACTGCCAGGATAGTACCAGTTTATTCTTTAACATCAAACTTAACTCAAAAACAGATTCGTTTTCTGATTAAACAGTCATTAGGGGTTATTGATTTTGTTAGAGAATTTTTACCCGATGATGTAATTGACGAGTATCAGCTAGTAAGTTTAGGTAAAGCTCTTCAGCAAATTCATTTTCCAGAAAATAAAAAAGAGTTAGATGAGGCCATCAATCGTTTAAAATTTGATGAGCTTTTTTTATTTCAACTTCAGGCTCAACTAAGCAAACTTGATTTAGTCTCCAGCTTAGCTGAAGCAATTAATTTTTCGGAGGAAGAAATTAAATTTTTTGTACAGTCTTTACCATTTAAATTGACTAATGATCAAAAAAAAGCCGCTTGGCAAATAATTACTGATCTAAAAAGAAACCGACCAATGAATCGACTATTAGAAGGTGAAGTTGGATCTGGTAAGACGGTGGTCGCTACTATGGCGATGTATAACACTGCCTTAGCTGACAAACAAAGTGTCATAATGGCGCCAACAGAGATTTTGGCTGCTCAACACTACCGAACTATTACCGAACTGTTAAGTAACACTGATATTAAATTTGCTTTAGTGACTAGATCTCAGCAACTGATTGGAAAAACAGAAACAACCAAAAAGAAAATTTTAGAAAAAATTAGTTCTGGTGAAGTTAAAATTGTTATTGGTACTCATTCCTTAATTCAAGAAAGTGTTTTATTTGCCAGCTTAGCTTTGGTGGTTGTTGACGAACAACATCGTTTTGGTGTCGGACAAAGAAAATTGTTACAAGAAAAATCTGGTAGCCCAGAATCAATACCTCACCTTCTATCCATGACGGCAACTCCAATTCCTCGTTCATTAGCTTTAACTATGTATGGTGATCTAGATCTTTCGGTCATAAGGGAATTACCAAAAGAAAGAAAAAAAATTATCACTAAAATTATTAGTCCTAAAGAGAGAGAAGATACTTATCAATTTATAAAAGAGCAAGTTGCCGAAGGTAGACAAATTTTTGTCATTTGCCCGTTGATTGATCCATCGGACAAGCTAGGGGTTAAAGCGGTCACCGATGAATATAAGATATTGAACACTCAGATTTTTCCTGACTTAACGATTGGCATGCTGCATGGTAAATTAAAACCGAAAAATAAGGAAAGTGTTATGAAGGAATTTTTGTCTAAGCTTAGCGATATTTTAGTATCTACATCAGTGGTAGAGGTTGGTGTCGATGTACCTAATGCTACGGTGATGGTTATTGAAGGGGCCGAACGTTTTGGTTTGGCTCAACTTCATCAATTTCGTGGTCGAGTTGGCCGTAGTAATTATCAATCATACTGTTTTTTATTTTCGGAAAACAAAAATCAAAAAACCAAAGAGCGATTAGCAGCTTTGGTTAGTGCCAAAGATGGGTTTGAATTAGCAGAATATGATTTAAAATTTAGAGGGCCAGGTGAGGTTTACGGTGTTAAGCAGTCAGGTTGGTTAGATTTTAAAATTGCTAAATTTTCTGATTATAAGATTATTGAAAAAGCTAAAACAGCCGCAGAAAAATTGATTGAAGAACATCCCGACTTAAAAGATTATCCTGAACTCAAAATAAAAATTGATAATTTTTTACAAAATCTTCATTTAGAATAATTTAGGTTTTGAAATTTTTTTATCGTAAATCTATTTTGTATAAACGTCCATCACTTTTAGACTGAAAGTAAAGGTAGTTCTGATTAGATGGCACAATTAAACTTTCAATATTATGGCCACCTTGAGGAATAGCAATTTTAGTTTTAAAACCAGTCTGTAAATCTACTTTATATATATCAGTTGGTGAGGTGTCCAGCTCATCACTAAACAGCCCGGCCCCTTCACTTAGACTTTTTGGCACGGCGCAATAAACAATATCATTATTACTGAAAGTACATTTGTCCGACCAAGTTTGCAAACTCAAACTTCGTCTATTTTGACCAATACTTTCCCCTTGGGCTGCAACAATCCACATTGTTGGTTTGTAATCAGTTTCACTAGAATAAACACTATATAATAAACGGTCACCCTGGGTTGACCATTGTCCAGAAAAACCGCGACCTTCGACAGTTGTAGATTTATAATTTTCGTTATTGAGACCAACAAAAAATAGACTTTGTCGGTTAAAGTCTTGATCTTCTCGATACATTGCCACAATTTGATTATTTGGTGACCAAGCCGTATGGACCGTAGCGTCTTTGTCACCTAGAAGTTCAAGCCTTTTTGCGTTTGAGCCATCTGAATTTGTCACTGCTAACCAGCTAGAATCAGCACTGTCACCAATACTTTTTAAAACTAGCTCATTGCTGTCTGGTGAAAAACTAAAATCTTTCCAATGCTGTGGTAAAGTGACTTGTTGCTTGGATGCAAAATCATAAACAACATTAGAGCCGTCAGGGTATTCCAAAACGGCTTTTTGTTTATTTGGCGACCAAGTGAAATTATCAACCTCAAAAAAAACTTGATCGGTTAATAAAGTTGATTTACCACTTGGGTTTATTTGATATATCAGCCCGGTAGTTTTGTCGTAGTAAATAGCATTATTCCCATCAGCTGCTAATGTTGGCTGGTATGATCGAGAGGTAGTCAGGGCAGTGACTTTTGTTAAACCACCATTGGCCACATCGGAGGCGGTTTCAACTCCCGGTGGAACAGGTGGCGGGGGCCCAAGATCAGTTGTAAGATCTGATGGTAAGGCGCCATTTACATTTGTGGCCGTTGGTATATTAACGTTTACTCCGGCGGCTGGTAAACCACCTGGAGGTACATTAGTATTTACTATTGGCCCGGGACCGGTGACAGGGGTTACTGGTTTAAGAAAAAAGAAGTATAATAAATAACCAAATAAAATAACTGCTAAGATAAAGCCGATAACTAATAAAATTCTTTTCCAATTTAGAGGCATAAATTTTTGTTTACCTTACTTAATAATAGCAGTAATATATTAAATTTACTAACGTTGTTTTACTTTCTGATAGCATTATTTAATTCTAACTCGGTGTCTTGAAGCTTCCTTTTTTGTTTATCGGCTGTTCTTTTAATTAGCAATATAGAAATTGTGTACATTGGAAAAATAGAAATAATCGGTATTCCTTCAAGAACCAAGAAAACAAGCAATCTTTTCCAAATTTGCTTTATGATAACTCTCTTAAAAAATGTTCCATTGCCGATTATTACAACAAAAAGGACAACTCCAGTTAGGGTGAGAAAAATATTTAGAGGGACAGTTATTACCATACCAATGACGCCAATACCTAAAAATTTTAAAATTAATTTAACGGCATCAGCGGCGAAATCTTTTATGATGGCAAAAACTAATAAAATAATAAAGCCATGGAATTCTGCTTCATTAATTCTTTTTCTTAATTCAAGTCCTAGTATTAATCCTTGTTCATCTGTTTCTATTTTTGATCCAGAGGTAACAGCTTTTAGATATCTACTTAATGATTCTTGATATATATTGTCCTGTTTATCAGGGTTTGCTTGCTGGGCTTTTTCGGCAACATTATTTGACCGAGAACTATTTGCACCAACTAAATTTTTACCTATTGATTGTAAACGTTCTTGGTTTAGTAATCGTTTATTATTTTGTTGGTCACCAGGTCTATTTTGGTTGACTGGCGGTTTGGCCTTAGGTTGTTTGTCATCGGTTAAACTATTGCTAGGCGCTTCTCGGGCATCTTTTGATTGTTTAACATCTCGATTTAGATTCCGGGAAAGCTGTTTTTCGGAAGCTGAATTATTTGTGGTCACAGGCTCCGCCATCTTATTAGACCATTATTTTATTATCTTTTACCTTTACGGCAATGGTTTTATGAACACCTTTATTTTTTAAAATCAGGTTGGCAAT
>NYZP01000008.1 GCA_002687175.1 Parcubacteria group bacterium | reverse complement strand
GCAATACCCTCAGACGATGTTTCTATTACAGCATATTTGCAGCACTCCTTAACCATTTCTTTTAAAAGTTTTTGCAATCCAAATCTACCAAGCATTGTCATTTTTTTATCATTTAACCATTCTTTTTCGCCAACTTTAAAAATAATGGTAGATGTTAGGCCTACTTTATGACCAGCGCCTTCCAAAAATTTAGCAATCAAATAGGAGCTTGTTGACTTGCCCTTTGTTCCGGTTACCCCTATTACAATTAATTTTTTTGATGGGTAGCCATAAATCAGCGCTCCAAAATTAGCCAATACCCAATGATAAAAACTAATAGCCCATTTTGGCACTACCTTTTTAATAATTTCTTTCATATTATATTATAAGTATAACAATTTTAGTGCTTTTTGCAAAAAAATCCCGAAAATTGGGATTTGTTTTATTATTATAAATCTTTAGAATCTGTCAAGAATCTATACTATTTTGGCCTAATACTATTTTTTTGCCAGTATTTTATAATTACATCTGCTAGTTTATTTGAAATCTTCTTATGATTTTTGTATTTTGGGCCGTTCTGAAAATCAAAAGCATCATTTTCTTTTTGGGGCTTCCAAGAGCTGTGCCACATCCATATTGCATGATTGAAACCATTTTTCTCAAAAAGTTCTATTTGATTTTTTATAAATTCAGACGCTCCAGGACTCCACCTATGAATACCAAACTCTGTTATTGCAACTAAAGCATTATGTTTTTTCTTAAACATAGATATATTTTTTAAAAATCCGTTCAACCAATTTTTATCAAAGCCATCTTTTTTCCCATCAAAATCTAAATCCATTTTTCCGGGATACCCAAACTTTCCTTTTGAACTCTGATGAGTGTAGGCTATTGGCTCGTATTGATGCACAACATAAACTGTATTCTTGTCTTTTATTGGCTTTATATAAGAAAACCACTCTAGAGAACTATAGCTCAACCCGCCTACCAATACAGGCGTAGAGCTATCAACCTCTCTTATTGAAGAGGATATTTTGGGATAAAACTGATTCCAATCATATAAGGTATTTCTGTATTTTTTATAAAATTCTTCTGGCTCCCAAATATCTAAAATTTCATTAGAGTTTGGCTCTACCATCAAATGGTAGCCAACCACATTATTTTTATTTTTATAACGTTTTGCCGTATATTGCCACATCTTAGCCCAGGCATCTTGCGCCACCTTATTTTTCCAAACCGAATCATCTATCATTTCTTTTTCAAACCAATCGCCGGCCTCATCTGCAAAAAAAGTAAATTCACTACGACCCGGACCAGTACGAAACGCTATTACAGCAAACATGTTGGCTTTATCTATCATGTTAACCAATTTATCTAAATTGTTTTGTATGTCTATGTCTACTTTGTAAGGCGGTTTTTCTGTAAAAAGGCCTGGGTGTGATATATGAACATAATTTGCTCCCAGTTTAGACAAACTATTAAAGTCCTCTTGAGTATAGGGATGACCCACAGGCCCAGGCCCCATATAATTTGGCCCATCTATTTTAAGATAAGCGCGACGCTGATAAATATTTGCCCCACGCAAAAGCGTGCCATTTTCTGATTTCCATAAATCTATTTTCTTTAATGGGTCATATTTAGAAATTTTTTCAGATTTACAACAATCTGATTCAATTGACTCAGGTGAAGATTCTTTATTTAAATTAATGGCGCACCCTGAAAATACAAAAACTATCAGCAATATCGCTGAAGTTATAAATAATTCTTTTCTGAACACGCTTTTCATAGTGCCCGCTTAAACCTCTTTCCTCTTTCAAATTCATTTTTAAATAATCCAAAACTAGAAGCAGCAGGAGATAATAATACTATATCCCCCTTTGTTGCCGAAAGCTTTGCCAAAGCAATAGCCCTTCTCATGTTTTTCACTTCTTGAAACTTAATATCAGAGGCCTGAAATAATTTTTTTATTTTGTCTGTCGCAGTACCCGGCAACAATAATACTGTTTTGCAATATCTTTTTACCTCTTTTACAAAATCTTCATAATCCAACCCCTTATCATTCCCTCCAGCAATTAAAATAATGTATTTATGTGCTTTAAAACGCAAAACGCCAAATGTCTTGAGCGCAGCAATTGCTCCATCTGGTGTTGTTGCGGTTGTATCGTTTATAAATTTTATTCCATTTTTTTCTGCCACAAGCTCCTGCCTATCGGGCAATCCTTTAAACTCGCGCAAAACTTTTTTAAGCTTACTAAATGGAATTTTATAAATCCCAGCCACGGCAATGGCTCCAGCAATATTTTCTAAATTATGTTCGCCTTGTAATTTTATTTTACACAATGGCACATCTTTTCTTCTAAAATAAATCGTTTCTCCATTCCCCTTCCATCTGCGAGTTTCTTTATTGTCTTTATTTAAAACCAAATAATCGTCTTTTGTTTGATTCTTAAAAATATTTTTCTTAGCAGAAATATATTCTTTCATATTTTTATATGTATTCAAATGATCTGGAAAAATATTAGTAACCATCGCAATATGTGGAGCAAGCCCAAGTTCATCAAAATTTTCTAACATCCAACTAGACAACTCCAAAACTACTGTATCGTCTTTTTTAATCCTTCTTATAAAGGATAGTGGGGAAACTTTAATGTTGCCTCCAAGCCAAGCACCTTTACCACCCTCTTTTAACATTTCATGAATCAGCGTTGCTGTTGTACTCTTTCCTCTTGTTCCTGTTACTCCAATAATTTCTGCATCACAGTTTTTTAAAAAAATACTAATATCTGTTTCAATTTTTGCGCCATTTTTGCGAGCAGCCTTTAAAAATTTTGAATCTCTTGGTACTCCAGGATTTCGCATTACTATATCTATCTTTTTAAAATCTTTTTCCTTATGTCCACCCAAACTATATTTTGGCAGGGATCTTTTTTTAACTTTACAAAATTTTTCTAATTCTTGTATTTGGTGAGACAATTCTTCCCTTGTTTTTAAATCGGTTATTAAAACATTATCACCCCTTAAAATAAAAAATTTAGCAGCTGAAATGCCGCTCCCTCTTGCATAAAGTCCAAGACCCATTACAACTATATTCATAAAATCAAAATTTTCCTCTTAATTTAGCTATCCTTACTAATGACATTGCTTTTATTACGCTATATATCATACTTATATATTGCCACAATCCTCTAAAAATGCCAACTTTTTGCATTTTACGAAGAATTTTTAAACCTGGCAAAAACACACCGCCATAAGAGAGGCCGCGGGACCTACAATAATAATTCATTGATGCTTCTATCATAAATCCCTTTAAATATCTGTCTTTGGTATTTTCTACAACAAATCTCTGAAGAGCTCTCTCGCCTCCAATAAGGGGCAAATAAGGACCTATTTTCTCTAATGTATTCCCTCTATCCCTTACGCCCACGGTCATTACCCTCTCGCCGCGAAAAACTGGTAAAACCAATCTTTTAATGTGCCCTGGTGTCAATCCAATAAGATCTGCGTCTAAAAATAAAATTATTTCGGCATCCGTATGAGTAATGCCATGAAGCATTGCCGCACCCTTTCCCTTGTTAATAGGCAAATTAAAAACCCGCGTAGCACCAGCTGTTCTAGCCCTTTGCGCAGTCTTATCAGTGGATCCGTCTGATATTACAATTACTTCGTTTAATAAGTCACTAGCTTTTGCAGCTTTTACCACAGCACCGATTGTATTCTCTTCATTATATGCGGGAATAATAGCAACAATTCTACTTTTTCTCATAAATACTTATATGTAACTTTTTTATTAATTCCTTTTGCGCTACTACATTTATTTCCACCCTTCTTATTTCTGCTTTTTTTCTTCTTATATATTTCTTCATACCTCTTGATATCTTTTTCATAAAGTTATGTAAATCGTTTCTTGCTAATATAAAACCATTTAACAATTTCTATTAAAATCAAATTTATCATCCCAATACCAAAAAGCATGCCCCACTCTCTAATTCCTAGAGCAGTAACTCTAAATGAGTTTTGTAAATATGGTATATAAATAACAGCAAAAAGCATTATAAATCCAAATAAAACCGAAAGATTAAGTAGTTGGTTATTCCAAAAATGTATATGCCAGATGCTTCGTCGCAAACTTCTAACTGCATAAACTACAAATAACGAACCTATACCAAGGCCAACAAATGTAATAGTACGAGCGTATTCTATATCACTGGTTACCTTCCATACAAAATAAAATAATCCCAAAAGAAAAAAGTTTGTTATCAGCCCTACTATAATTATCATTGCTCTCATCTCACTATTCAAAATCGGAGCTTTTCGCTTGCGCGGTTTTTGTTCCATTATATCTTTTTCTCCCTTTTCAAAAGCTAATGCTAAATTTGGCAAAGAGTCTTCTACTAAATTTACCCAGAGAATCTGCGCTGCAGTTATGGGCAATGGTAGCCCCATAACAAGAGCGCCAACAACAAGAAAAACCTCTGTAAAACTATCTGACAATAAATAAACTATAACCTTTCTTATATTATCAAAAATAATTCTTCCGCTCCTTATTGCCTCCACAATTGTTATAAAACTATTATCCATCAAAACAACATCTGAAGTTTCTTTTGTTACATCAGAGCCAGAACCAAATGCAATGCCTATATCAGCACTTTTTATTGCCGGAGCATCATTTACACCATCGCCTGTCATTGCAACAACCTCTCCTCTTTTTTGCCAAGCATCAACAATACGCAACTTATGCTTTGGTAAAACTCTGGCAAAAATATCAATATCTATTATTTTGTCTTTTAATTCTGCATCCGTAAAATCGTCTATATCCCTTCCCTCTAATACATTTTCTTTTCCAGTGCGCAATCCAATTTCCTCACCAATTGCACGAGCTGTCAAAATATGATCTCCGGTCACAATAACCGGCCTAATCCCCGCGGCTTTTGTAAGCATAATCGTCTCTTTTGCGGTTTTTCTTAATGGATCCTTTAGACCAACGAGTCCAACAAAAACAAGATTATTTATATCTTTTTCTGTTATTTCTTCTGTTTTTTCACCCTCTTTATATGCCAGAGCAATAACGCGCAACCCCTTAGATGTCAATTTATGCAAATCTTTTTTAAATTGTAATTTAAACTCGCTATCAAATTTAGAAACTGTTTTATGTTTTAAAACTTTAGAACTTTTAGAAAATATAATTTCTGGAGCGCCCTTTACCATAATATAGGTTTCTTTTTTATTCTTGCGCTGTAAGGTTGCCATAAACTTTCTTTCAGAATTAAACGGAACTTCACTAAGGCGTGGCATTTTTTCTTCTATTTTTTTCTTATTAAAGCCTAACTCATATGCCTGCAAAAGAAGTGCTCTTTCTGTAGAATCACCATAAATAAGCCAATCTTTTAATTCGTCTTCAGGATTTGCAACAACGGCATTATTACATAGGGCACTAATATTCATTGCCATTTCTACAATTTTTTTATTTTCTTTTTTTGATTCATTTTTGTTTGCTTCCAAAAGTTCTCCACAAAAAGAAATAAGGTGTCTAGCTCGCATATCGCCAAGCGTTAAGGTTCCTGTTTTATCAGTACAGATAACGCTTACGCTACCCAAAGTTTCTGCTGCCAACATTTTACGAGTAAGGGCTTTTCTTTTAGACATTTTTTGCATACCAATTGCCAATATAACTGTAATAGAAATCGGCAAACCCTCTGGAATCGATGACACTGCCACAGCAACAGAAACTAAAAACATTTCTAATGTTGAACGACCTAAAAATATTCCTAAAAAAAATAAAAGCGCCGTAACTCCTAAAATAATAGCACCTAAAATTCGACTAAAGTGCGCTATACGGGCCTGAAGTGGTGTTTGCTCCTCTTTTGTTTCGCGCACCAAACTGGCAATTTCCCCAAAATGACTTTTTGTTCCAGTTGCAGTTACAACAAAATAGCCTTTCCCCCGCGTTACCAGCGTTCCCATAAAGGCCATATTTTTACGCTCAGCCAAAACAGTTTCTTTGCTAAAAATATGAATGCTTTTTTTTACTGGCATTGATTCTCCAGTCAAACTCGCTTCACTAATTTCTAAATCTGTTTTTTTTATAAAACGACCATCAGCAGGAATCCTCCCACCCTCCTCAACTATTACAATATCACCAGGCACAAGATCGTCGGCATTAACTTCTTTTTCTTTATCATTACGCAAAACGCGAGCCCTTCTTTCTACTAATTTTTTGAGATGGGACAAAGCCTTATTAGCCTTATCTTCCTGAAGAAAACCAATACCAACATTAACACCAATAATCACAAAAATTATTGTCATATCAACAAACTCTCCAAGAAAACCGCTTACAGTACCGGCAATAAGCAAAATATAGACTAAAGGAGATTTAAATTGCGAAAGAAAAATAGAAAACCGAGAAAGTGCCTTTTCTCGCGGTAGTCTATTTGGTCCATACTTTTTGAGACGTTTTTTTACTTCTTTTTCCGAAAGACCTCTAGTAGTCGTATTTAACTTCTCAAAAGTTTCTTTAATGGATAAATTGTGCCATTTAATATGCATGTAATTTTATAT
>NYZP01000007.1 GCA_002687175.1 Parcubacteria group bacterium | reverse complement strand
CCAGACATTTTGGTCAGCACTTCCGGGTTGTCATCAATAATTGCTTGTTGTACTTCGGCCATGGTTGTTTTACCTAAAATACCTACAGCTGATTTAGGGCCAATACCTGGAACATCTAATAAGAGGGTAAAAAAAGTTTTATCAGCTGGATCCAAAAAACCATAGAGATCTAAGGCTCTTTCCGACACGGCCATGTAAGTAAAAACTAAAACCTCATCCCCTTCTTTTAATTTTTTTAAATTACTTAAAGGCGAAAAAATTTTATAACCAACCCCATGGGCTTCCACCACAAAATAGGAGTCTTTGCGTAACTCTGGGGATTTATAACTAACTTTTCCATTGATTGAGGCAATCATAATAGCTATATCTTAACTTAAATTTTAAAAATTGACAAAAATTTTGTTTAACTATAAGTTAAGATTACTTTGTTGATCTTTCAAGGAGGTGCAAAATGGAAAAAAGAATATACCTAGGAACAGATCATGCCGGCTATCCATTAAAGGAAGAAGTTAAAGCTTGGTTAATCGAAAATGGTTTTGCGGTCAGTGATATGGGGGCTTTCGAGCTTGACCCCGAAGATAACTATCCGGAATTTATAAAAGGGGTAGCAGTAGAGATAGATGATGATCCGATAAATCGAGTTGGCATCATCTTTGGTGGATCGGGTCAAGGTGAGGCCATGGTGGCTAACCGTTACCCTAATGTACGGGCTGCCGTTTTGAATTGTAATGACCTTTCATTGGTTCCGTTGTGCCGTGAGCACAATGATGCCAATGTTTTATCCATTGGTGCTCGTTTTGTTCGTGAAAGTGTTGCCATTGAGGCAGTCAAATGTTTCCTGGAGACTCCTTTCTCTAATGAAGAAAGGCATATTCGTCGGCTCAATGCCTTTAATACCATCACCCACTGACTTTAAGTCGTGGGTTTTTTCTTTTGACAAAAAGAAAAAAGCTCTAGGTAAGAACCGAGAGCTTTGTGGCGTTGAAAAACAAATGAAGTCTTATGAAGATACGGACAAAAAAGTTCCACAAACAGTTGCATCACCAGCACTCAGTGTGACCGTCAATTTGCAATCTTGAAGTACTCTCTCCAGATGCACTTCTGCAATAGCGGCACCCTCTTCGTTTTCTTTTCCTCCCTTTTGTTCCGCCCTTGCTCGTTGTAGGGCAGAATATATTGTACCGACTGTTGTTTTCATGGCCTACTCCTTACAAGGTTCAAGGTTCAATGAAAAATTAATTACCAATGGTATTTAATAATAAAATATCCCAAAAATATTGTCAACAAAAATCTACGGAATAAGTTAAAATTTATTTAATCCGAGTGCCACTGCCCTCTTTTTTTTGACAAAATCTATTTTTTATAATACTCTAAAATTCAGTTAGTTCCACTAATCGCATCTACGGCTGTAATGATAGGGAGGGAGTACATGCAAATTTCCAGCTTGTTGGATAGAGGTAAATCAAATCTCGAAGAAGACGCCTCCTTCATTGGTCGGAAGTTTGTCGGAGTCTTAGATGGTGTTAGCGAAACCCACAAATATCGAGATGGTCCAAAAAATATTGGTGGCAAGTCGGGCGGACAATGTGTCGTTGACATTATCAAAACAACCTTCGAAAGTGCAAACGGCAGTATGTCTCTTGAACAATTAGCTCTAGAGGCTAACGAAAGAATTAAAGAGTTTGCGATGGCAAACTCTTTACCGCTCGACGAAGGCGATAAATTGCCTGGAGCTGCGGCCATATTAGTTCATCTTGGAGAGAAACACGTCGATATTATTCAGGCTTCAGATGCCTTGGGCGTCTACCAGATGTGTGACGGCAGCGTACGAGTCATTGCCAATCCGAAATTGGCCTACGAAATTGAAATAGTCAAAGCGCAAAGAGAACTGCTGGCTAAAAATGGCGGGGACATTGCCTTGATGTGGGATGAACATTTTTTCATGCAGGTGGGTATGAGAATACGATTTGTCAACTCTCCATCGGCACCAGCTGGCTTTAACTTCAGTTTATTTAATGGGCAGCACCAGCTGGCTCGCTGTTGGCGCCAGATTCAGATCAAAAGAAAGTTATTGGCGCGCTTGATAATCTTCACGGACAGTTTCGTGGGATTCGATATCTCACGAAGTGAGGACACACTGGGGGAAAATCTAATCAGCCGTTATCAATCTGGCGGAAAGAATAAAGGCGGCCTTGAAAAGATACTTAAATGGACTCGTTCTTTGGGCGAACACGGTGAAGCAACCGCAATCGCCATCGAATTTTGATCTGCAGGATCAAAAAAACTCCCCGGTTTCCCGAGGAGTTTCTTTTTTATATTATTTCCTTTTTTTCTTAACAACTTTTTTCTTGACTTTAGACTTTGGTTTAGACTTTTTCACCCGACTAACTCTAATTAATCCGGAACATGGCACTATCTCAATTCCTTTTTTCTCCAGTTCATCTAAAAAAAGATTAACACCTAATGAATCAGAAGACATATGTCCAGCAATTACAATATTCATGTGATATTTCTGGGCTTCCTTTTTACGATCTTCAGCCATGTGCATCCCAACGATGGTGCCAATTCCGGCATTAGACATTTTTTCATAAATACCAACCGCCCCTTCAGTCCCACCAGTAATTTCGGTTAAGACTACTTTACCGGCATAGTTATCTTTATTACCAGCAAACAAGGTTGGTCCCATTTTTTGAGTTCGGGCGATTTGGTATTCCTCGATATCGCGTAATACTTCTAAAACATCGCCAACATACTCGGGCTTGGCTTTATTCATTTTTTCTTTCAAAAAATTAGCCACTAAATTATCGGTTGGGGTGTGGCAACACATCAAACCGATGTTAAAAAGTTTGGCCGTATCCACGCTACGATAAGTATTAATTGGCGATGTTCCGCGAGCTACTTCGTCCATTCTTTCTTTAACCATTGATTCGGCAATATTAATTGGCACCCCATAATCAGCCAACACTTCAGCCTGTAAATACATGACGTCATGCAAATCAGACAAGGCACTACCAATTGGGTGGTGGCCAATTATCAAATCACAACCTAATTCCTTGGCAATTAAGATTTCTGAGGCTTTGATATCAATACCCACTAAAACTTTTTTTACTTCTTTCTTGTGGTCAACGTAAACTCTAGTATCCGAATAAGGGTTCCACAGTCTTTCTTTATCAAAATGCTTTTTGTCTTCCGAGCTTAATTTATCATATTTATCATTAACTCGTTTTAGATTTTTTTTAACCTTAGCCGAACCACGAAGATCAGCATTGATCCCCAACTTCACTCCTAATTCATATATTTCTTGAATATTCATAATATATATCCTTTGTCATTGCGAACCCCTGCAAAGCAGGGTGAAGCAATCTCTGCAAACTGAGATTGCCACGCTCACTTCCCGCCAAAGGCGGACAGGCGTTCGCTCGCAATGACAAAATTAATTAAATCTTTTTTATACCTACTTTTCCTCCTTCAACTTTTTTCATTCCTTTAATAGAGCCTGTTTCAACCGCCGTGGCTGAAGTAGCTTTTAGAATTTCATCACCAAATTTGGTGAAAACATCGTCTAAGCCGTCCTGATATAGTACCACTTTATCATCTATTGTCAAATTATCTTCTTTACGTAACTGATTGATTTGACGAATTAACTCTCGAGCAAAACCTTCCAGTTTTAATTCCGCTGAAATTTTGGTATCCAGCTTATCAATTTTAGCAAAGCTCAACTCTTTTATATTTAATTCTTCGGTAACTAGCTCCATGAAAGCGCCGTCGAGTTTGGCTGTTAGACTAGTGACATAGCCTTGCAAAGGTTGTCTAATTTTTAATCCCGCTTCAGCTCTGGCGGCTAGACCTTTTTCAGCTATCTTGCGTACTAAATCCATCTGTTCAATTAATTTTTTATCAATATATTTTTTATCGGCTTCCGGCCAGTCTTCTAGGTGAACTGATTCCTTTTCACCACAAACCTGTCGATAGATGTCTTCGGCGGTAAAAGGAATAAACGGTGCAATGACTTTAGAAAATTCTACCAACACATGACCTAAAGTATTAATACCGTCTTGATCACCTTGTTTAAATCTTTCTCGTGATCGTCTTAAGTACCAAGTGGACAGTTCATTAATAAATTCGCTAATTGGCCGGCTGGCTCTGACCAAATTATACTTATCCATTTGAGTCGTCACTTCTTGTTTTAATAAATGAAGTTTAGCTAAAATCCAACGGTCTAAAATATTTTCTGGTTTAGTGATGGTAAAATTTTTATTTTTTTGATACATCAAATAAAAACTTAAAACATTACCAATTAACATTATATTTTTTTGTAACGCTTCTTTAACTTCTTTTTCTGAAAAATTAATGCTTTCCGCTTCCATCACCGGCGAAGTTAAAAGATAATAACGTAAAGCATCAGCCCCGTACTGCTCCATCACTTCATTAGGATCAGGATAATTCTTTAATTTCTTGGACATTTTTTTGCCATCTTCGGCCAATACAATGCCATTGACGATAACATTCTTAAAAACGTTGGTATTTTTAATACCCACACCAATAACGTGTTGGTAATAAAACCAAGCTCTGGTCTGGTCTGTTGCTTCGGAAATAAACTCGGCTGGAAAATTTTTATCAAACTTTTTTTCGTTAGCAAAAGGATAATGAAGTTGAGCATAGGGCATTGAACCAGAATCAAACCAAGTATCTAGCACGTCTGGAATCCGATTCATCGTTTTACCACATTTACATTTTATGGTGATTTTATCCACTATGTGTTTGTGCAAATCATTAATTTTCTGACCAGAAGCTTTCTCTAAATCTTTAACTGAGCCAAAAACTTCCATTTTCTCACACTCTTGGCATTTCCAAATTGGTATTACTGAAGCCCAAAACCGCTGACGAGAAATTGACCAATCCCTGGCTCCTTCTAACCACTTACCAAATCGTCCTTCTTTAATGTGAGCTGGTGACCAATTAATGTTCTTGGCTTCTTTTAAGAGTTTGCTTTTTATTTTATAAACGTTAACAAACCAGGAGCTAGTAGCATAATTGATTAACGGCGTATCGCAGCGCCAACAGTGCGGATAGCTATGTTCATATTTCTCTTTTTCAAAAAGCAGTTTTTTTTGAGCTAAATTTTTAACAACTTCCACGTCAGTTGATTGATGATCATCAATTGGTTTTACCGATAGTCCGGCCAAAGATTTTATCTCATCTTTAATCACCCCATCCATTCTAACGTGCTGGACAAATGGCAAATGATTTTTTTTAAATGAACTGTAGTCATCTCCACCAAAGGCCGGGGCAATATGAACCACGCCGGTACCTTCTTCGGTATTTACAAAATTTTCAAATACGACGGTATAAAAATTTTCTTTATTTTCAATGTCAGAAGAAACGTAGTCGTCAAACAAAGGTTGATATTTTTTACCAATTAAATCTTTGGTTTTAATCGCACCAACAACTTTATATTTTTTATCTTTAAAAATATTTTCTAAAGTTTCTTTGGCTAATATAAACTTTTGTTTTTCGTAGTCAACTTTGACATAACTTATGTCTTCACCAATAGCCAAGGCAACATTACCTGGCAAAGTCCAAGGTGTTGTGGTCCAGGCTAAAATAAATGTGCCTGGTTCATCAACTAACTCAAACTTGGCAGTAACTGACAAATCCTTAACATCTTTATACCCTTCGGAAACTTCTTGCTGTGACAAAGTAGTCTCGCACCGTGGACAGACGTGGATTGATTTGTAATCTTCATAGATTAATTCTTTATCCCAAAGTTTCTTGAACACCCACCAAACACTTTCCATATAATCTAAATCCATGGTCTTGTAAGCATTTGTCATGTCCGCCCAGCGACCTAAACGGGGAATGGTCTTTTCCCATTCGGCAGCAAACTCTAAAACTTTTGAACGACAAGTCTCATTAAATTTATCAATACCATATTTAATGATATCTTTTTTAGATTTAAAACCCAGTTCTTTTTCGACAATATTTTCAATTGGCAAACCGTGGCAATCCCAACCCCATTTACGTTCTACTTTATAACCGCGCATCGTAAAATATCTGGGCACTACATCTTTAATTATGCTGGGCACGAAGTGGCCATAGTGTGGTAGACCCGTAGCAAATGGCGGGCCATCATAAAAAACATAATCGCCTTTAGGGCTATCTTTATCAATACTCTTTTCGAAAATTTTATTGTCTTGCCAAAACTTTAAAATCTCTTTTTCTTTGGCACTAAATTTTGATTCTTTAACTGTCATGATTAATATATTCTAACTAAAATAGGGGTTTTCGTCAATTTTCTTAAAGAAAAACCGGGCCTATTGCTAGGTCCGGTATAAAATTATGAAGCCAGTAGCTCCTGGACAAGATTGACTGTTTCGTCCACAGTCATTTTTTCGGCGTCGGTTCGTGGCGGAGAAACATTAGTTCCAACAGCGCTACCAACGCCCATCAGAATCAACCCCCAGTTATCTCCAAGTTTAGTCCTGGAGCGCACCCTCCCAACTTTAATTTCACGAACTTCAGCAACCTTAGCGGTTACTATGTCATAGATCTCTACACGATTCATGATCAATCCTCCTTAAGTGCGTATACTACTAGTAGCTTAAAAGAATTGTTGTGTTCAGTCAATATGCTATAATTATGCCATGACAAAAATTAAAAAAATCAAACGCTGTGGCTGGGCAGATCAGACTGATCTGATGAGAAAATATCACGATCTAGAATGGGGCAAGCCTTTACACAATGACAAAAAATTATTTGAATTTTTAATGCTAGAAGGATCTCAGGCTGGACTATCCTGGGAAACTGTTTTAAAAAAGCGTCAGAATTACCGTAAAGCGTTTGATAATTTTGATCCACTAAAAATTGCTAAATATAATTCTGCTAAACAAAAACAGTTATTAAATAATCCAGGGATTATTAGAAACCGACTTAAGGTAAAGGCGTTCATAACTAATGCTCAAAAATTTTTAGAAGTAAAAAAAGAGTTTGGCAGTTTTGATAAATATATTTGGAGCTTTGTTGATGGCAACCCAATCAAAAATAAATTTAAAAACTGGAAAGCAATTCCAGCGACAACCGAGATTTCTGACGCTCTTAGTAAAGACTTAAAAAACCGTGGCTTTACCTTTGTTGGTACCACGATTTGTTACGCTTTTATGCAGGCCGTTGGTATGGTTAACGACCACACGGTTGATTGTTTTAGATATCAAAAATAGTGACAGGGCACTGCCCAGTCACTATTTTTTTTCTATTCTTCAAGCTAGTTACTTTACGATTATGCTGGTATATCTGGTTTTGCGCCCTCTTTCCAACTGATACAATCAACTGGACATGCTTCGATTGATTCATCAACCGCTTCTTTGTTAGCTTCATAGTCAGCTTCTAACACGTCGGCTTTGGCATCGTCGTTCACTTTAAAAACTTGAGGACAAATTGACTCACAGGTACCACAGCCAATACAAATGTCTTTATCAACGTAAGGTGTTGACATATTTAATCTAGTTATTTTTAAATTCGTCGAGGTTATGTCGTTATTTGCCTCTGGGATTATAATATCAAGTAAAATGAAATCTGGCAATATAAAAATTTACTAAACCTATTTTGTTGATTTCAAATACTCTTTTACTTTAGCAGCTAATTCGGTCGGCGTTACGCTTGTTTTAATGATAAAATCTTTAGCACCAAGCCGTAAGCCTTTTTCGACTTCTTCTTTTTGTGATAAATTAGAAAATATGATAACTGGGATTTTCTTAGTTTTTGGATTTGCTTTTACTTTTTGCAACATTTCATATCCATCAACTTGTGGCATCATAACATCAAGTAAAATCAAATCAGGTAATTCTAAACTGGCTAAAGAAAATCCTTCAGCTCCGTTGGAGCCTTTAATTACCTCATAACCAGCCTGTTCTAATCTGGCTTGATAGAGATTCAACAGGAATCCTTCATCTTCAACCACTAAAATTTTTACTTTTTTCTTAGCCATGTTTAATGAAAATTATTTTACCAATTCTGAGTCTCGCCCCGCTTCAATCCTTTAGCTAAATTTGGATATCGTAAAAAGGGAGCCGTAAGGCGTTTCCGATATTTTTATAACGAAATTTATTAAACAAATATTTGGGATTGAGGCGGGGTCATCTTCAACTACTAAAATTTTTACTTTTTTCTTAGCCATGTTTAATTAAAAAATTCCTAATTCCTAATTCCTAATTCCTAATTCCTAATTCCTAATTCCTAATTAAAGTATATCATATCAAAAATCTAATTACATTTTGTCTGGAGTTTCGATACCTAACAATTCTAAACCTTGAGCCAATACTATTTTAACATCATCAATCAGTAACAAACGAGCTTTTTTTACTTTTGGCTCTGCCTTGATGATCGGTAACTTCTCGTAGAATAAGCTGAAGGCTTTGGCTAAATCATAAAGATAATTTGCTAACTCTGACGGATCATAATTTACCACTGCTGTGGAAATAATATTTGGAAATTTAGCCAACTGTTTCACCAACTCGAATTCAATTTCCTCTGACAAAGTGGAAAAATCAACTTTTGTTGTTGGCTTAGCTTTTGCTTTTACAAAAATACTATTAACTCGAGCGTAAACATATTGAAGATAAGGTCCGGTTCGGCCATTAAAGGTCAGGGATTCTTTTGGGTTAAACACCATCGTAGTTTTTGGGTTAACCAATAGAATATAAAATTTTAGAGCGGCCAAGGAAATTTTTTCTGCTCGTTTGTTTAATTCTTTTTCAGATAAACCTTTCCCGCCAGAGGCGGATCCAGACGATCTTTTTTTAATTTCCGTTTTAGACAGTCTTTCCAGCTGATTAATTAAATCATCGGCCACTGTCCCCTCAACCAAGCCTTCACGAGATTTAATTTTGCCGGATGGCAACCTAATCATTCCATAAGATAAATGGTTATACTTATTGGCATTTTTAAATCCGAGCAGTTCCAAAATTTTAAATAATTGCTGAAAATAAAGATCTTGCTCTGAACCAACAACGTAGATTGAATTGTCTAACTTATTTTTATCTTTTAAATAAGCCAGGTGTAAATCTTGAGTAACATATAAACTGGTATCATCCGGACGTAACAAAATTTTATTTGGTAAACCGTGTTTTTCCAAAGATGCATAAATAACTCCCTCTTTATCTTGAATAAAAATTCCTTTTTTTAAACCTTGCTCAACAATTTTCTTACCTTCTCGGTAGTAATGGCTTTCGTAATACTCCTCATCAAAATGTTTAATACCTAACTTTTTTAATGTCTGAGAAAATCCATCAAGAACCCAGGTCATTAATTTCTCCCAGGTTTTCCTAACTTCTTTTTTATCATCCTCCCAGGCTTGTAAGACTCTTTTGGCTTCTTTAGCTAAGTTAGGATCAGTTTTTTCTAACTTTGCCGTTTTAACATAAAAATCTCCCACAAAGTGGTCTGGTTTTTTTCCAGCTTGCTTGGGCGTCTTGCCCTGACCCCATTTTTGATAACCCAAAATAGTTTTAGCAATGGCAATGCCTCGATCGTTATATAAAGTTGATTCAATCACCTGATGACCCGTAAAATTTAAAAGTTTAGCCACAGAATTTCCCAGACAAATGTTTCGGACATGGCCAATAGTCAACGGCTTATTGGTATTTGGCGAAAAATATTCAACCATTATTTTTTTACCCTTACCAATTTTACTGCTACCGTATTTACTTTTTTGTTTAGCAATTTCAGTTAAAACTAATTTATTATATTCTTCACGCCTGACAAAAAAATTAAGATAAGGGCCACTGTATTCTATTTTAGTTATTAAACTTGTTGGCTTCATTGCTTCGGCCAACTGACTGGCCACGGCGACCGGTTTTTTCTTCAAATTTTTTGATAATAAAAAGCAGGGCACAGTAAAGTCCCCCATTTTGGCTTCCGGCGGATATTCAATCGGAATTAACTCTTCTTTAAAATTGGCCCCTAATACTTTTTTAATTAACTTAACAATTTCTTGCCTTAGTTGTTGTTCGGCCAAACTAAAATTTTGTATTTTATTATCCATACTTCGTTAGAAATTAAATAGATTCTCCCCGCAGACAAAAATAAGATTTCTAACGGGGCATAATTATCACTATCTTAACACAAAAAATGCAAATTTGCTAACATTTTTCTACAAAAATATTGACGACCTGTAAAAAATGTGATAAACTTATTTTTTACTCAATTGGAAACACTTAACAAGGAGGGTAGAGTGAAATAACGCGTTATGAGAAACCTCAAAAAAAACAAGGAGGGATTGCCGATGAGATTAAACCGTTCGGAAGGAGATAAGACCTTGTACGAGATTGTTGTGGTGGTAATTGACTGTATCAGTTATGCTATCGTTGGGGTGCTGGGTACTGCCGTTGTTGGTTTTGGTTTGACATGGCTTCGCCATCGCTTCAGTAATTGACCTAAGATTATAACGTAGTAAAAAATCTTCAGCTTGGCAATTGTCATTAGATTATTTGCCATAACTACCAATTGAGTAAATGGGGCCAAGCCGACAGGTTTGACCCTTTTTTATTTTATTGTTAGTCTAGTACTTAATAGAATCATAAAAAAATACGTATCAATTCCTTGACAACTTGGAGGATTATGTCATGACATCAGTTATTGGCTTAGTAGTAGTTGTGTTATTCTTTGGTAGTTGTGTGCTGTACATGTGGACAGCAGGCAGAGAAAAAATTTACTGGATTGCCAAGGATAGGCGTGCCAGAATGGTCGAAAGTCCTGACAATAATTACATGTTGATTGTCCAAAGAATCGACTTGGCATCAGTTGATTGGTTCGATGATGACGTTGACTGGGATGACACTGGAATCATCGAAGGTAATACCAAAGAAGATGCTAGAAAAAAAGCTAAAGCTTGGATTGACTCATTTGCCGATGTACCCGGTTAATGGCAGTTAGGAGAAAAAATGCCTGATCCACAAGTTCTTTATTTTATTGGCTTTCTGATTCTCTACGCTGTAGCTATTAGAGTATTTTTTGGGAAACAATTTCCTAAATACTTTTGTGATGGCAGTAAGCGTATTGACATTGGCGAACGACCATACGAATATAACGTTGAGATAAGGCAAAATCGTGATGGTCATGAATCATGGATATTTTCTCATACCATTAAAGGCTGGACAAAAGCCCTTGAGCACATGACCAATGAGAATAAACACCATGAAAGAATAAAAAAAGCCCTAAAAAGGGCAACCGTTAACAAGACCGAACAACTGTTTGGTCTTTTTTTATAAATTAAGCGTTAAAAACCTAAGAACCTAAAAACCTAATCTAAATAATCTCAATTTCTGTACCAATTTCGGCAAAATTATAAAGACGTTCCATTTGATGATAAGCAACGTTTACACAACCATGACTTTTTGGTTTACCAAAATCATTGTGCCAGTAAGCGCCGTGAATATAGTACCGCCAATACTTGGTGGTAAAATGTAAATTCCATTTGGTGTTAGGGTAATAAAAATCAAAACCAGTGCCACCATAAGTTTTTGATGGTACTTTGTCTAATACCGTAAAATTTCCTTCTGGGGTGGGCATGTAAGACAAGCCGCCAGAAATTGGAAACTCTTCTAATTTAATATCATCAAAATAATAAGCTAAGCTTTGGCTGGCAATATCAACTTTAATTAATTTTGATTTCACTCCAGGTTCAGCCGAACGAGGATCGTTACCGGTATTTATTTCAACCGAATCAGTAAAACCATCACCATCACTGTCAGGGCTTAACAGATCAGTTGCCAGTCTAATTTCCCAACTGTCCGGCACAGAGTCACTGTCTGAATCCAAACTGTTAAGTTTTACTGAATAGTTATGTCGAGGTGAATAGCCATTATAAATTTCGGTATAATCATCAAAACCATCGCCATCAGTGTCTGCCAGTAAAGGATTAGTGTGATAAATATTAAGTTCATCATTATCGCTTAAGCCGTCTTGATCTGAATCGATAGCTTCAGCTGCTAACACCGTCATAAAACTGACCATAAAAAAAACCGCTCCTAAAAAAAAGACGGCAACAAAATTAGACAAGTTGTTAAATTTAAACTTTGGCATTTTTATTTTTATTTTTGCAGAGTTTTGAAGAATAAACTTCTACTCTCTAAATACAGTATAGCATACAAAATACTTTTTGTCAATTGACATCTTAAATAAATATGTTATCTTTTAGTTGCCAGAAGAAAAAATCCCTAAAAAATTCAGGGTAAGGAGGGCTAATCTTGGAACCTAACGATGTCAACGTTATAATTTTGTTATCTATAGTTATTCTGGGAGCAGTAATTTGGAATGTTGGTTGGTACCTGGTATTACCAGAGCACCTAGGTGGGAGAAAAAAGGGCCAGGGTTTAAACTTAAAAAAGAACTGGAAACAGTTCTGCAGAACCTGGGCTGATTTAACGAAGCTAGTAAAAAAAGTGAGCCTTAACTCACTAAATCACTTCGTTTTAATTATTGAACATTGTTGACTAAACCTATTGGTTTGGTCTTTTTTTAATCAATACTACATTTAACTTTACCACTAGCCTCAACAATTTGGTCAATAGTAATTTGTTTTTCAGTCGCGGCAATAACATTACCAATAGCATTCTCTTCATCAGGAATAATATAACTAATTGGCGCCATGTCTTTTTGACGAACAAGCCCCATTAAATACAAGTCTAATTGCGAATATTGCCGTTGGTTAGTATCAGGCAACAGACTTAATCCGTTAGTAAAAGTACCATCACCATTATCCATCCAACCAGAGCCACCAAGCGGCGAAATAAAACTTACATAGTTACTCCAATGTGACAGATCATTTGGACGAAGCAAGGCTTCACTATTTTCATCAGTTTCACTATCTTCAAATTCAACATAAGCAGCCCAGTTATGTAAAATTTCGTGAACCACCACGTTTAAAACTGAATTCAAACCTTCGGGAGTTTCCGGACTGTATTTATTAACATCACCCATCATTACAATCCCTTTGAGTTTGCCCTGACTACCATAAACCTCCGAGCGATTTAACATTGATTTATTTAAGCCTTCCTGTCTATTGGTCACCGCAATAAAATGAGCAATCTCATTGGTGCTTTCTGAAGGAGTTTTAAAATTAGTAAAGACAAAAATAAAATCAAAATCATCAGGATTATTGTCATAAAATGTATTGATAGTTTCATTTTTAACTTCAGTGGTACCATCATTTCGTTTTCTGATTAAATAACCGTCGTCAAGAATGATGGCAGTCGGATGATCCAAATTAATGGATGATAAATCATCAGTAACCCAAGAAAAATAATCAGCTACTTCTTGCTTAATATTTTGGACCTTAGTTACTTCAGCACTACTGTAATTTTTATCTGCCAACAAAATTATTGCTGCTTTTAGTTCACTGGCCGAGCAATCACGCCGGTCAATAATTGGTCCAGCTACTGGATTAAAAATATTTTTGTCTTGTCCGCTTATTGGCTTTTCCCGAACAAAATGACTACGATTTCTGGTCAGGGCAAAATCTAAATTAAATCGGTTAGCAAAAATGTCTGCCGTTGAAGCAAACGGCCGTAAAATATTGTCATTACGAAAATAATATTTACCTGATGATTCATCTTTATACAAAATACTGTCGGGAGTTGTGTAATCGTGCACAATTGGCTGGCCAACTAAATAATTTTCAAAAAAGACGTCCGGCACATCAACAACACGGCTGGCCCAATTTTCACCATAAATCGCCTCGGCAATACTTTCATTTTGTATTTCTCGTAAAACTCCACCTTGTTCAACAGCGTAAACTTCCGGAGCAGTTCTGACTTTAACTAAAAAAGTTCCCGGTCGAATAGTAATATTTTTGCCTAAAGGGTAATTGAATAAAAACTCATTAGACACCGTCACGATTCGTGAAAAATCATTACCATACCAACTTTCATAAGTTTTAGCGTTGGGAAACGGGTGACGCGCACCACGACTATCAAGATAATAGACTGTCCCGAATTCATTGGACTTAATCAGTTCTAAGGCGGCGTACGCTGGTGGCACGGGCACGACAAACAAAAAATTGCCAAGACTTAAGGTTATGGCAAAGCTCAATAACAAAATTTGTTTAAATAACTTCATTGGAATTATTATAGCAAAATGTTTTAAAATTACAAATAAAAAAGCTTGCGACAGAATCGCAAGCTAAGCTCAAAAGTTCTACTTTGTAGTAATAAGAGTTATTCCTGTGTGGCCTTGCCACTCAAGAAAAGTGCCAAACCAAAAATTCCTAAGGCGTTACCTCGATTAACGAGGTGACTTTCTTTATATTTACTCACGTTTCAATCTCCTCGTTTTGTATTTTCAATGTTCTTCTTCTCTACAATAGTCAACAGAATCTCAATTAAATTAACTTTAATTTATATTTTTGTCAATCAGAAAACACGGTGCCTAGCGCTAGAACACCGTGTTTTCTAAAACCAAAGTAAATTATTTTTTCTTCTTCTTTTTGGGGACTGGGGTGTCCTCTTTTGGTTTAAAGTTTAAAGGAATGGAAAAACAAAATTTTGAACCTTTGTTTCGGCCTTTGCTTTCCGCCCAAATTTTTCCGCCATGGGCATCAATCAACATTTTGGCAACATAAAGACCTAGACCAACTCCTTCAGTATGAACCCGAAAGCTGCCTTTGCCTCGAGAAAATTTTTGAAACAAATGAGTCTTAACTTCTGGAGCAATACCACGACCAGTGTCTTGGACACAAAATCTAATAGTGTCGTCAGGTTGCACTTCAAGCGAAACATTAATCTCTCCCTTGGGGGTATATTTAATGGCATTGTCCACAAAATTAATCATCACTTCGTGTAATTTAGCTTCATCGGCCGTAACTTTAGGCAGAGCTTTTTTAGGTTTGTGAAAAAATAGTTTAACCCCTTTGTCTTTGGCCGTTCTTTTAAGATTATCAATAATAGTAACAGCCAAATCTTCCAAACTAACTTTAGCCCATTGGTAATGTTGACGACCACTTTCAATCCGAGAAATATCCAAAAGATTTTCCACCAAGCCAATTAGTCTTTCGTTAGAGATATAAACCTTTTCTAAATTGTTAAGCACCTTTGGTGAAATTTTACCAAACGACCCCTCACGCATCATGGATATATAACCTTTAATAACGGTCAGTGGTGCACGCAACTGATGAGAAGCAATGGAGATAAACTCAGACTTGGCAGTATCAAGCTGTCGAAGTTCAGAATTTGCACTACGCAATTGTGATGTTTTTTGTTTGACCTGATCTTCTAATTTAACATTAAAATATTTTAGCTCTTCGTAAAGCCGGGCATTTTCAATGGCAATGGCAGCTTGTCCAGCAATAATGCCCAGCACTCGCAAATCTTGATTAGTGTAAGGATCACCAGATTTTTTCTCACCTAATGATAATAAACCAATCAACTGCTCCTTAGCATAAAGTGGTATGACTAAAGCAATATCTTCCTGGTGCAAAAGTTTTAATAAAGCAGGATCAACGGGCTTGAATTCATTATTATCAAAGCGTGTTTTCATTTCATCAATTACCATAATCCCCGGAGTCTGTTTAATCTCCTTATTCAAAATGGAAACTACATTAGGATAGTTAATCAAGCCCTCTGCCACCTCTTTCTTGATCCCCTGAAAATAAGTAAGCTCTAATTTTTTATTTTTATTTAATAAAGTAACCCCGGCTTTTTCAAAATGCAAAGCAGCAGATAAGGTTTTTATAATAGAGGATAATAAATGTTGAAGATCCAATATGGAAGAGGTGATTCGATTAATTGTAGAAATTAAAATATTTGGGTTGTAAGTTTTTTTGTATAAAAAGGTGTTAGTCGCTCTCTCGATTAAGTTACGTAATGCTTGATAAAAAATGGTGATCAAAACAACCACGATCAGACTGGAAATAATACTGGACCTGATTCCGGCCAAACTTGTAAATGCGCTCGTAATCAAGGCAGAAATTACTGAAAATATTCCAGCTGTAATAAAAATTATTAAACCGAAAACGATCGAGCGAAAAATAAGTAATCTAATGTCCATCAGCCTATGTTTAAAAATAGCATAGGTCATTGTAAAAAATTGTACAGGAACCAAAAATACCAAGATTGGTGATATATTTATATTATAAATTAGTAATATAACAGAATTTCCACCAACAAAACCTAATATTGAAGAAATTATTATATATCTAAGCTGTAATTTGAATATACCGACTGATTTTCTGTATGCTAATATCATTTCAAGAAATACCCAGGACGGTATAATTAATTCATTTGCTAAATGTAAATGATAAAATCCACTTGGTTCTACAACCCAAGGAAAACCAAATTTAGTTCTTAGGTCATTTAAAAATAAAGTTGTTCCAAAAAATAGATCGCTTAAGTTTAAAAATAGAACAAAAAGGGAATTTAAATAAAAAATTATTAAAGGAATAATTCGCGACTTGTCACGTTTAATAAAAACGAGGACGGTATGTAAAAAGAAAATATGCACTAGAATAGAGCCTATATGTAATATGCGACTCCATATTAATGCCAATTCGACACTATCAACAAAAAAAAGTGCTAAACGGCCAACAGCCCAAAATATAAATGATATATTAAGTAAGGCATATAATAAATTAAATTTCTTATTTATACCTTTAGAATATATAAAAATTAATATAAAAAAACCACCGAGAGCTGAAATAAAATATGTTATCTTGTAACCTAAAAAAAGATCCATAAATAATATTGTAAACCTATAATTTTTTTATCATTCTTAACTGACCGTGTAATTTATATTTAGTTTCCAAATTTATATTCCTCACTTCCTTAAAAATTTTAAATCCATATTTATTATATAGTTTTATAGCATTTTTATTATGTATCGAAACATCTAAATAACAATGTTGGTAACTTCTTGATTTAGCCTTAGTAAATGCGTTTTCTAACAATTTACCTCCGATACCTCTTCCTTGAGCAGATGGATGAACTGAAAGATTAGCAATATAATATGAATTTGGCTTAAGCCTTTTTAAAAATTTACTTATATTATAATCACGAAATATCATTTTAAATATTTGAATAAGATTATGTTGTCTAATTATATACAAAGTGTTAAAAAATGAATGATATCTTTTCTCCCTTAAGCTATAACCAAGTTCAAGACCAAGAACATCCCCATCCTCTTCAGCAATAGTAGCGAAACGATGCGAAAAAATACCTTTGTCTTTTCTAAAAAGCATTCTAATGGTTTTAAAAGTTATATCTTTATCATACGGAAACAGATAATCAAAAAAGTATGATCCTGTCGAATAAATTAAATAATCTGCTAATGAAGAATCATCGGGTATCCCATCTCTCAAAATTATTTTATCCATGCTCAAATAATTTTTAATTCCTTCCCAATCTTTTCCATATTTTCTAAAAGATAATCAAGTTGCTTTCTGGAATGTGTTGCCATTGTTGTTAAGCGTAATCTTTCTTGTCCTACCGCTACTGCAGGCCGACGAACCGCAAGCGCAAAAATTCCGGCATCTAATAATTTTTGTGAAAATTTTATGGCATTTTTTTCCGAACCAAGTAATGGAGGAATTATAGGTATTTTATTACCTCCTAAAACTTCAAAGCCCATTTTTTTTAATTCACTTCTAAGATAATAAGCATTTTCAAACATTTGTTTTCGCAAAGCATCACCATTTTTTATAATTTCTAAAGCCTCAACAAGACCGGCTACAACGCTTGGTAATATTGGATCAGAAAAAATATAACTTCTGGCCGTAACTCTTAAATAATCGGCAAGCTCTTTTTCTTGTACTACAATAAATCCACCTATGCTCCCCCATGCTTTAGTAAAACTTCCCATGACCACATCAATATCTTTCTCTACTCCTAGTTCATGCGAGGTACCTTCACCATGGGGACCAAGTACTCCAGTCCCATGAGCATCGTCAACGTAGATCAGTGCATCATACTGTTTAGCCAACTTCGAAATTTCTACTAAATTAGCAAGATCGCCATCCATGCTAAAAACCCCGTCCGTAACAATCAACTTTTTTTTCTTTTTATGTTCTTCCAGAAGTCTTTCAAGATCTTTCATATCATTATGCTTATAAATTGCCTTTTCAGATTTAGCCAAACGAACTGAATCAACAATGCTGGCATGGTTTAATTCCTCGGTTAAAATAATCCCATCTTTATTACTAAAAGGAAGTGGTATTTTATAAGGGAACTGGTCAACAAGCATTCTTATAGCACCGGCATTGGCTAAAAAACCTGAAGAGAAGGTAATTGAGTCCTCGCCTTTTAAAAAATCTGCCAATTTATTTTCAAAATCTACCTGGACATCTAAGGTACCAGAAAGCAAACGTGTACCACCTGAGCCGACACCATATTTTTTTAAACCATCAATTATCACTTGGGTAATTTCTTTATTTTCAGCTAGACCTAAGTAATTATTTGAACAAAATGTTAAAAATTTCTTGCCGTCAATGTTCATTTCGGTATGACAAGATGGGCCAGATATTGTATTAACCTTAGGATACAACTTACCGGCCTTTAATAGCTTGACTATTTTGCTAAAATAATTTACACCTTGGCTCATAAAAATTTAACTCTTTTTAAAAATGAAATGAGATAAAAGAATTATCATAGGAAGTGAAAAATAAGGAGCAATCCAAAAATATCCTAAGTGAGCTAAAACTAAAGGAGTAAAAACAGCAATAATAGAACCAAAAAATGCTGCAATCCCAGTGCCAATTATGAAATATGACAACTGCTGTCTAAAAAAACCTTTTGATAACTTATACTTAGAAATAAGATTATAAAATGCTAAAGATAAATAAAAATAAAAATGTGTATTAAAATAAGTGTACCCTATACGATTTAACAAAAAATTATTGTCATGTGGCTTTAAATATATTTCTTTTGTCCAAAGTCCAGGAGTAAAAACCACTAATAAAATTACTGGAATACTTAAAGCAATCAAATAAATATATATATTTTTTAACTTTCTGTCTTGATATGGAAAATAAATCGAAAATAAAAAAAATGGAACTACTATAAGAGCACCTGAACTATTTTGTAACCATACCCAAATCCAAGCTATTTCAATGGTTTGAGCTTCTCGAAACATTGCCATACTGAATGACCAGATAGCTAAAAACAAAACTGCTAAACCAAAACTAATATTAATTTTATTTTTTGGATTCCTTAACCAAATTAAAAGTGCCAACCCGGCATTTAGGCCAGCAATAAAAATTAAACCCAAATTTATTAAACTCATAAATTTACAATAAAATTCTATAAAAAAATAAGACCTTATTGGACTTAATTATACCATAAAATTAATTTTTTGGTTAAAAAATTTTTCTAAAGATCTTATTCCAGAGCCATAGGCTTGACCCCACTGAAGTTTACCCTGAGGGAATCCGAAGGGCCAGGACAAGCATAGTTCACTAAATCATTTCAACTTGCAGACCTTAGGCTCAACATAGCGCGAAAAGCTCTAATACCCCACAAATCTATTTGACTCGGCAAACTGGCGCAAATAAACTAGGGCCCTGGAAAAAGATCTCTAAAACATGGGCTGTACTGGACGGCACTCAATTACTTTACCATCAGGCATCTTTACATTAATTCTTTCTAAATAACCTCTACCTAAAACATCATGAATAAACAATGATAATGAAAATTTATTATCGTAATTAACTCCAGCAGACAAAACATCCACTACTTCTAGCTGTTTAATCTTGCCGTTAATAAACACATTAACTTTATCACCAACTTCAATTATATTGTTTTTCTTAATTAACATACCGTTATAAACTAAATTACTAAATTTTATTTCAGTTATTAACATATTTGTAAGACGGCGCTTAGAGCCGACGGCCTGTTTTTATTTTTTGAAAAAAAACCACCTATAACCTCCTTAGGTGAAAATTTTCAAAGAAACTTTTTTTATTTTTTAATTGTTGCGACGGCGCATATACATGCGACGGCCTTATTTCTAATCTAATCTTAACAGATAAAAATTATTTGTCAAGAAATAAAAAATTTGTAAAACAAACGTAGGGACAGCCCCGCCCTAGCGGGACTGTCCCTACAAATTTTGCAATCAAAATTTTTTTTATTTCTGTCCCCTCCTGCCAATAAACTTTTGATACCCCTCATCATCATCAATCAATCTTTCAATCCATTCTCGCAAAAAATCAGCCTTGGTTGTTTTGGTATTATGTGTCTTCCAATGAAGATACCTTTCAATACGCGAGGTGATACGTAATGTAAATTTTATATTTGGTACTTCACGCCCCTCACCTTTTTCTACTTTTTGTAAAAATTCCAAAATAATTTTATGTAAACTATTGTCTGTATAATATTCCAGGTTTAAATATTTTGCCGTGTTTTTATCTTTTTTTAAATGCTGTAAATTTTTATTAATCTGTTTACCTTTTTCTGATAAATATAAAATTGGTTTTTTGTGAGTTAAGGCAATCGCTATTAAATATCCGCTCTCAGCTAAAGACTTGCTTCCCTCAATCACCAGACCATCCATTTTTTCCAACAAAACTTCGCCGGTTTGTTCAATTTTCTCGAGGTCTTGACTGGAAAATCCGGTTACATTTTTTTCAGCCAAATTACTCATAATTAAAACACCGGCGTCATTTAAAATGCTAACGATCTGCGAAAATCTCTTTTGCAGTCTGTCTTCAGCTTGGTTGTCAGCGGTAAAATATATGCGCATAGTGTTTACTAAAAAATTATTTCCCCCGCCATATCTTTATGCATTAAATTTTTAACCTTCTTAATACTTTTTCCTTGAGCTAAGGCCCACATGAATTTAGTGACCGTTGTTTCCCAAGTTAAATTATTAATTAAAATAACATTGTGAGGAGCTAAAACAGAATCGCTTAATTGTTGTGACCAAATTACTATTGGTTTGTTTGATTTATTTTTTTCTAGAAATAAAATCAAATCACTTGGTAAATTTTGATAAACACTCGCATCAATAATCATTCCATCTTTGTCGACAAATTGTTTAGCTAAATATTTCAAATCCATAGCTGGTGAAATGTCTACTATTGCTATCCGGCTATTTAGTTTGCCAAACAGTTTAGTCTTGCCTTTACTTTTTAAAATGGCAGTTTCAAAAATTCTGATGCTAAAATCGATCCGTCCCAAGATTCCGCTTTGCGGAGTTGTAAAAATATTTAACGACTGTTCACTGGCACGACTGGCTTGATTGGCCCGCAACAGTCTGTTGCCAAACATTAGGCATACTTCATTAAGGTTATATCTTGTAGCCTGAGCGGCATTTATCAAATTTGCCTTAATATCAAACTGCTTTTTTTGTTGATCTAATAAGACCCCAGTAAAAATTATTGGCTTTGATATATTTTGCAACAAAAATGATAAGGCCGAACTGGTATAAAGTAAATTGTCTAATCCATGCAAAATAACAAAGCCAGAAGCTTTGTCTTTACGTTGATAAATTTCCTTTGCCAGTTTAAGCCAAACCGGCGGTGTGACATCTGCTGCTTGATTTTTGAAAATAAAAACCGGTTCAACATTGGCAATGATACCAAGCTCTGGCATAGATGATAGCAATTTCTTTTCATCAATTCCTTGAGGATTACTAGCTATCATTAAATAAATTTTTTTAGGGTATTTTGTCATATTTTAGCGCCGTCACGATATTATCGCCGTCATATATATTCTACAATTTAACGACCATAAAAACAAATAAAAAAGGAGATGGTTAGCCTCCTTGGGTGTTCTTGCAAAAATGTTCAAATCCGGTTAGGATCGGTAACCAGCCTGGCATCAAGAAAAGATGTCTGACAAATATAGACCCGATAACCGAGTTGCATATAATGTCCGGCGAGGACACGCGCGAATCGTTTGTTGAATGCTCCATTATTGGAAAGAGCTTCAGGGTAATACAGCTGTGCGAAATTACAAAGTAGTTCCACCAGTCCCCGTTGGTCTTCCCGAGCTTTCAACTCGCTGGCAACCAAATCAATATTGATTGGTTCTCTCTGATCGACAGACAGACGAATGTAACCGTTGAGCAGTAAATTCATCAACTCGATCTCGTAGGCATAGGCGGCCAGTTCGTAGTTGAGAATGACAACCGGCTTTACCGATGGATCTGTAGCGCCGTAGAATGACTGAAAAGCGTCAAACTTTTCCTTGGTATCAAGCCGCACTCTTTCGTTGGTATCCTGACCAACATGATGAATCTCATGTGATAGCACCAGGATATCAACCAAATTATCCGCCTGCCAATCATCAGCGATCGTCATAGCACGTAATAATGGCGAAAAGGCTGCTACCAGTGAGCCATTTTGAGCGGTAGAATCCGACATCAGGATGTAAGAAAAATAATTAATATCCTTTTGCCGATAAAGATCCTGGTCAGCGCTGGTTAAAGCCTCTTCTTGAAGTATCCGGTAGTTACGATTTGGATTTTGCTCATTAACTCTTACCAAGTCGAACGGGAATTGAAGATTCGTCCGAATCCTTTCATCACTCACCGACGCAATCAATGGTTGAATAGATTCACCAAAAGCGAGGTAGCCCGTCTCAATCCGATTAATCAACGCTTGAGTTTCGGTTGGCGTTGACTTAAAGTCGAAAGCTCCATGACCAGCATATGCCGACTGTAACTTACCTTGCCCAGCTACTTCTTGCTGAACTTTCCTGGTCTCTTGCTGCGCTTCCGGCTCATCACTTGGTTGAATAACCATCATGATAATAAACCAGATTGCAACCGCTAACACCAAAGCGATGAACATCACGGCCATCACCTTTGTTGTATTACTGATGTACTCACCTTCTCTTTCCCTTGGTGTCGTACGCTTAACGCCACCTCTCTTTTTGCCGTTGTTACGACTACGTCCTTGTTGTCGCTTCTTTGCTACCGCCTTTTTTTTGGCTTTCTTTTTTTTAGGCAAAGCACTATCCTCCCAGGTTAGTGTCTATTGTTGACAAACCTACAACTAAAAACCCTAGCACAATTTTTACTTCATGTCAATAAAAAAGCTGCGTCCAAGTCTAATGACTGGCGCAGCGCTGAAAGAACGAATAGGTATTGCCATGATAACTATTGACCTGCGGCCAACAGAAGTTCGTGAGGGGCTTCTTCTGCTGCAGGAGGTAGCCAGGCTTCTTTGGGAAGCACTTCAGTTTCTGGAGTGATTGATGCCCACGCTGCAGGCTGTTTTCTGGAACTTCTCATGACAGTGAGCAAAAATTTGGCTTTTTCCGATGCCGAGGCTTCTCTTTTGGCGATGGGATGTTCTTCGGTTGAGAACAAATGTGCCAAATGAGGCAAGTACAGTTCTACCGCACTCACCACGGACATCTTGTCGGCAACCGCCTCAACCTGAAACTCGTTGTCTTCATTGATAAGTTCGTTGAGAACTCCGTTTGCCAACCGATAAAACCAGCTGCTAAGCCAATCCATATCAGCGGCGAAGATGTCATATTTGTCGGAAAATTTCTCAACAAACCGGTCAAACAGTGCACGATGCTCTTCAGGTAGCCTGCTTCTGGTCTTTTTAAAGAACTGGTCTATTGTCATGCGTGGCCTCCTTTCCTGTGTAGGTGTGATGCAAAAAATCTCCTACTGAACATTGCAGCTTAAACTTTTGCCTCCTTTATGTCAAGCCAACTTGTCCTACTTAAAGATTACTCCTGTTAAAAAAATAATGCAATTTCGAGGATAAACTGTGAAAATCTTAAGGATAAAGTGGGATCAAATCTTACCTTCTATCAAATAGCATTAAAATTTCTGAAATATAAAAATAACCCAGGGGTCTGGGGTGGTAGCTAAGCGTCAATACAAAATTTAATATCGGTAAATCATCCTGATAGCGCATCTGCCACCAAGATTTGGCGCCTGTCCCGACTTTATGTCGGGAGGTACTTTTTTCTAAAAAAAGTACCTTGCCTAAGGCATTCTGCTAAGGAAATTAATAAAAAATGACTTAATACTAAGTGATAGACATAATGAAAGGCTTAAAATCATTATAAATTAAATATATTTATGAATAGCTTAATTAAGCTATTTTTTTATAGTTTAATAGGACATTAAAAGACATTAAATATATCCACTTGACACTAGTGGACATCCCCTATAAAATAAGTTATAGCATATCGCAGGTGCGATTTAGCTGACAAGAGAAAAAAACTCAATAAAAACAATGCCAGGGTACGATCTGCTCACAATGGAGCAAGTAGCTAAGCGGCTTGGGGTATCACTCAAGACTGTTTATCGCTGGATCGATTCAGGCGAATTGCCGGTAAGTCAAATAGGAAAAAGGACTTACCGTATTTTTGAGCGCGATTTAGTTAAATTCATCTACTCCCGAAGAATTAATAAGGGTAAAAAAAGATGATCTTGAATAGATCGCGTTTTTAATTATGCCTAAACCAAACTACAACAACCGAATCGGCATAAAGATCAGAATAGTAATAATTCTGGTGTCTTTACTGTTGCAGTTAATACCAAACAGTTTGGTTTTGAATTTTGGTTTTAGTCATAACACCACAGACCTGATTGGTACTCCGGTTGTTCATGCCGCCTCTGGTATTAACCAACAACTTAACTACCAAGGTAAGATGACTGACAGTAGTGGTGTTCAAGTGTCTGACCAGGATTGGAACTTTAAGT
>NYZP01000006.1 GCA_002687175.1 Parcubacteria group bacterium | reverse complement strand
TCAGGAGCTCCACCAAAGTCAGACCCTCCATCACCAAAGACATAGTTAGTGCTAGAAACATAACCACCAACTGCTAGATTATTAGTCACCGTAGCATTAGCCCCTACGTATAATTGAGTAGAAGTGGCCTTCGTAGAACTAACCCCACCAGTAAATAGATTCAAAGTAAGATCTTTATCAAATACTGGAATGGTGGAAGAAGCAGCCAAGGTGGTAGTAGCACTATAGCCATTTAATAAACCAGAGTTAAAAGCATAAGCGACTGAAGTAAGTCTTTTTCTAGTACCAAAATTCTCTTCCCAATCAGCTACTACATCTAGGTCAGCATTTAAATCAACTTGTAACCACAGACTGTCATTGTTCCAATCAAGGTCAGCTAGTTCATCACTTTGGCCTAAAGAACCTAAGGTAACTGAGAAGACCCCATTAACTGTAGAAACCGCAGTCGAACTAGAGGTCCATCTTTCAGTCCATAATAAATTACCATTTGTTTCAGCATCATAAATTTCAAACTTAAAGTTCCAATCCTGGTCAGACACTTGAACACCACTACTGTCAGTCATCTTACCTTGGTAGTTAAGTTGTTGGTTAATACCAGAGGCGGCTTGGGCCGGTTGAGTATCAAAGGCATAGGCAATCCAACCCAAGACAAACAAGGTCAACATTATCGCTAGCATAGAAAAGCCAACAAAAAGCCCGGCTTCACGAAGGTTGTGAGACCTGCTTCGGCGGTGGTAACTGTATTTTCTATCTAAGTAAGGCATCGATACTTCCTCTAGTTAAAACACTGGCAATGGATACCAGTGTTTGCAAAGTAGGATTAGAATTAAAACCGCCCTCTAATTTAGCTAAATTAGAGAGCCTAATGTCGGCTTTATATGCTAAAGCCTCCTGCGATAAACCGACCCGTAATCGCAGTTTCTTTATATTTTTACCTAATTTTCTAGCGTTAATGCGCATTAACTTAAGTTAGGTACTATCAATATATTGATATCATTATATTGATAGTTTAACCAATAAAAAATACCCTGTCAAGAGGGTGATGGGGGATAAATTTATTAAGACCATTTGGCTTATATTAAAGTATACTTAGGTCTAAAAGGCAAGATTTCTTTGGTACTTTTTTAGAAAAAGTACCCAAAAAGCCTGGGGCCTTTATTCTCCAAGCTCGTTGATTTTCCCGCAGAGTCCTCGCTAGGGGCTCAGGACCCTGCGGCCAGACCCCATCCACAAGAACAATTCAGTTGCATTAAATCTATAGAGATAAAATAATAATAAAAAATAAAACAAATACTGGGGGTTTGGGGGCAGCGCCTTAGCGCCCCTATAGATATGGTAGAGAATTAATCAACGTGAGAGCGGTTCGCTGCCCCCAAGGGTTTTCTGACCACTTTTGGCCGCAAAAGTGGTCACCGCCGTCAGGCGGAATAGTACGCGATAATTGTATTTGCTGGTAAAATGGCAAGATGGTAAAATATTTAGGTTATGTTAAACATTTTAAGGAAAATTACCCCCCGAGCAGTTAAACGATTCTATCACTATTTTTTAGCAATTTTTGCTAATTTTTATTATGGCAGCCCATCTGATAAATTAATTGTTATTGGGGTGACCGGTACTTCAGGCAAATCAACGGTAGTTTATTTAATTACCAAAATTTTAGAACAAGCCGGATTTAAAGTTGGCGCTGTCTCAACTATTATTTTTAAAGTTGATAAAAAGGAAAAGTTGAATGACAAAAAAATGACCATGATTGGTCGTTTTGCTTTACAAAAAATGATTAAAAAAATGGTCAAAGCGAACTGTCAGTACGCCATTATTGAAACAACTTCTGAAGGTATCGAACAGTACCGACATTTAGGAATTAACTATGACGTTTTGGTTTTTACCAATTTATATCCAGAGCATATTGAAGCTCACGGTAGTTTTGCTAATTATAAAAAAGCAAAATTAAAACTGTTTGCTAAACTGAAGACTGATAGACCTAAATTAATTACCGGTAATAAAATTAAAAAGACTATTATAGTAAATTTAGATGATGAGCACGGTAAAGATTTTTTAGCTCATCAAGCCGAAGAAAAACTTGGTTTTAGTCTATTGGGCCGAACACTTGGTGCGGAAAATTCAATTGTTGCGGAAAATTCCAGCAGTGGTAGTGCTGGCGGGAAATTTACCATTAATAAACAAGAGTTTAATTTAAAATTGTTAGGCCAACACAATATATATAATGCCTTAGCAGCGGTAGCGGTCTGTAAATCACAACAGTTAAGCTTGTCCAGTATTGCTAAGGGTTTGGCAATGGTTGAAAGTGTTCCCGGTCGACTGGAGTTTATTGATCAAGGTCAGTTGTTTAAGGTGATTGTTGATTATGCTTTTGAGCCAAAAGCCACGCAAGCTTTATATGATATTGTAAAATTAATTAGCCATAAAAAAATTATTCATGTTTTGGGTGCTGCTGGTGGCGGTCGTGATAAATCTCGCCGTTTGATTCTTGGACAGTTTGCCGGTGCAAATGCTGATATCGTAATTGTTACAAACGAAGATCCTTATGATGAAGATCCAGGAGAAATTATTAATACCGTCTGGCTTGGTGCCAAGAAAGCTGGTAAAAAGAATAACAAAGATCTTTTTAAAGTTGCAGATCGTGGTGAAGCAATTAGCCAAGCCATAAATTTAGCCAAGCCACATGATGTCGTCTTAATAACTGGTAAGGGGAGTGAACAAGCCATCGTTACTAAAGGTGGTAAAATAATTCCTTGGGATGATCGTCAGTTTGCTAAATCTGAAATAGACAAAACTTTGTAGAAGTAATGTTAATAAATATGTGGATAAAGTTTAAAAAGTTTTAATATTTTATCTAAAATTAGCTAAAAATTGTAACACTTGACAAGACTAATTAAAAACATTTGACAATTTTTTATAATCTTGTTAATATAGATAAGTTATATTAGGGTAGGTTTTTAAATAAATTCCCCGCTATCCGACGCAAGCGCATCATTAATTTACAAAATTAAGTAGTGGGCTTCTTTTTTTCTCAAAATTTGTAGAAAATAGTAATCAACTCGCATCTCTATTTTAGAGCTGGGAGAAATTTTTTGTTGCTTTGCATAAAATTTGCAAAGATATCTAGTAATTAAATAATTCACTTCAAACTTTTTATGTCTTCACAAGCTGACAATAGAAAAGTTTTTACTGACCTTCGAGAGGCAGTAGAGATGCCTGACTTAATTGAAGTTCAGAAAATCTCCTACGACTGGTTTTTGAAGAATGGTTTAGTAGAACTGTTTGAAGAAGTATCCCCGATCAAAGATTTTATTGGTCGGGATTTTGAATTGTCTTTTGGAAAATATTATCTTGATGAACCTAAGTTTGACGAAATTGTCAGCAAAGAAAAGAACTTAAGTTTTGAAGCACCGTTAAGGGTGAAGGTTACATTATCAAATCGTAAGAGTGGCAAAGGGATTGAACAGGAAGTTTATCTAGGTGACTTTCCGTTAATGACCGAACGAGGAACTTTTATTATCAACGGAATTGAACGTGTCGTAGTTTCCCAGTTGATTCGTTCGGCGGGAATTTTCTTTACTTCTGAATATTATGGTGAGAAAAGATCTTATGGCGCTAAAATTATTCCTAATCGTGGTTCTTGGCTGGAATTAGAAACTGATGTTAACAATGTAATCTGGGTAAAAATTGATCGTAAAAGAAAAATTGCGGTGACTGCTCTGCTCAGGGCTTTTGGTCACAGCAATGATGAGGAAATTATTGATCTGTTCAAAGAAGTTGATACTGATCCAGAAATTTCTTATATTAAAAATACTTTAGCCAAGGATGTTTCGGCAAATGAAAGCGAAGGTCTTTTAGAAGTTTATAAAAGAATTAGGCCAGGGGACTTGGCCACGGTTGATAATGCCAAGTCATTGATCTATGCCATGTTTTTTAACTTTGATCGTTATGATTTTGGTAAGGTTGGTCGTTATAAAATTAATCAGCGATTTAATAATGATTTACCAATCACCAAAGAAAACCGTGTTTTAAGATTTGAAGATGTAGTTGGCGTTATCTCGGAGATTATCAAACTAAATATTTCACAAAAAGATCCTGATGATATTGATCATTTAGGAAATCGTCGAGTTAGAGCAATTGGTGAATTGGTTCAGAATAAATTCAGAATTGGTTTAGCTCGAATGGAAAGAATTGTTCGTGACCGAATGAGTACTTTAGATATTTCAGAAATTACGCCTAACCGGTTGATCAATGCTCGACCGGTCATTGGTTCGGTTAAAGAATTTTTTATGTCCTCACAATTGTCTCAGTTCATGGACCAAACTAATCCGTTGGCAGAACTGGAACACAAACGTCGATTATCGGCGATGGGTCCTGGGGGATTATCTCGAGAACGAGCCGGGTTTGATGTACGTGATGTTCACCCTACTCACTACGGAAGAATTTGTCCGATTGCTACACCCGAAGGACCAAACATTGGTTTAGTTGGGCATTTATCGTGTTATGCCAGGGTAAATGAGTACGGTTTTATTGAAACACCATTTCGTAAAGTTAAACATGATGTTAAGAATAAAATTTCTGAAACAGAAAATGAAATTGCTAGAGTTGATGTTGTTGACCCAGCGACTAAAGAAATAGTCGTTAAAGCTGGTGAAACTATTGTTTTTAAAATTGCTAAACAACTAGAAAAAATTTCCGATCTTAAAAAAGTTGCAGTTAAACCACGTGTCACTCCTGATGTTATATACTTAACTGCTTTTCAAAGTGAAAATTCAATTACCACCGCCGCCACAACACCAATTGATGAACACGGCTTTTTTAAGCTTGCCCGAGCCGAGGTAAGACGTTACGGTGAACCGGAAATTGAGCAAGTGGAAAAAGTTGATTTCATGGATGTGGCGCCAAATCAGATTGTTAGTATTACTACTTCATTAATTCCATTTTTGGAACACGATGACGCCGTTAGAGCATTAATGGGATCAAACATGCAACGGCAGGCCGTGCCTTGCATTACTCCTGATTCTCCAGTGGTCGGTACTGGTTTAGAATCTCGGGCTGCGCGTGATTCCGGTCACGTGGCAGTTTGTCAGGCAGACGGTAAAATTGCTGAAGTGCAATCTAATCAAATTAAGGTTTTAGAAAATAAAGGTGAGCTAAAGAGTTATCGTTTAAATAAATTTGTAAGATCAAATGCCTCCACCTGTATTAATCAACGTCCGATTGTTGAAAAAGGCCAAGAAGTTAAAAAAGGTGATATTCTGGCTGATGGTCCGTCGACTGATCTTGGAGAGCTAGCTTTGGGGCAAAATATTTTAGTCGCTTTTATGGCCTGGGAAGGTTATAACTATGAAGACGCCATTATCATTTCCGAGAAGCTTGTAGCCGAGGATCGGTTTACTTCTATTTATATTGAGGAGTTTCAAGTTGAAGTTAGAGATACTAAATTAGGTCCGGAAATAGTTACTTCCGACATTCCAAACATTGGCGAAGAAAAATTAAAAGATTTAGATCATGAAGGTGTTGTACGAGTTGGTGCCGCTGTTTCTTCTGGCGATATTTTAGTTGGTAAAATTACTCCTAAAGGAGAAACCGAACTGTCAGCTGAGGAAAAATTACTGCGGGCAATTTTTGGAGAAAAAGCCAGAGATGTTCGCGATAGTTCATTGTATTTAGAACATGGTGAAAAAGGTAAAGTAGTTGATATAAAAACTTTTAGTCGAGAAAATGGTGACAAGCTTTCATCTGGCGTTATTAAAATGTATCAAGTGTCGATTGCTAATTTACGAAAGATTCAAGTTGGTGATAAAATGGCTGGTCGTCATGGTAACAAAGGAGTAGTTTCTATTGTGTTGCCAGTGGCCGATATGCCATTTATGGAAGACGGTACGCCACTTGATATTATCTTAAGTCCTTTAGGAGTTGTATCCCGAATGAACTTAGGACAAATTTTGGAAACTCATCTCGGCTTAGCAGCCGATAAGCTAGGCTATAAAGTAAAAACTCCAGTGTTAGATGGGGTACCGGAAGAAACAATTAAGTCAGAACTAGAAAGAGCTGGATTTAATACTACTGGAAAAATGACTCTTTATGATGGCCGTAATGGTGATGAGTTTGAACATCAAGTAACCGTTGGTAAAGTTTATATGCTTAAACTTAACCATATGGTTGAAGATAAAATTCACCAACGGTCAATTGGTCCTTATTCGTTAATTACCCAGCAACCGTTGGGTGGTAAAGCTCAATTTGGTGGACAGCGTTTTGGAGAGATGGAAGTGTGGGCCTTGGAAGCCTATGGCGCTGCTCATACCCTTCAAGAAATTTTAACTATTAAATCTGATGACGTTTCTGGTAGATCAAAGGCTTATGAGTCTATTATTAAAGGTGAGCCAATCAAGAGATTAAATATTCCGGAATCATTTAATGTTTTATTACGCGAACTTAATGGTTTGTGTTTAAATATTGAACTGCTTAAAAAAGATAAAGATAATTTTGTTCCGGCCAAAGCAGAAGTGGTGAATGAACGAGAAACAACTGATTCACCAAGAGCCGAAATTCAAGTGGCTAAAGAACCCGATAAACCATCGTCAAAAAAAGAGAAATAAAGTTAGATAAATATTTTATCACTTAAAACATGAACGAAGAGAAAAAAATAATTGATTTTGACGCCCTGAGGCTAAGTCTTGCTTCACCAGACCAGATTAATAAGTGGTCGCATGGTGAAGTAATTAAGCCAGAAACCATAAACTATCGAACTCAAAAACCAGAGAAAGATGGTTTGTTTTGTGAAAAGATTTTTGGCCCCTCAAAAGATTGGGAGTGTTATTGTGGTAAGTATAAAAAAATTCGCTATAAAGGTATTGTCTGTGATAAGTGTGGCGTGGAAGTAACTAGATCAATTGTTAGACGGGAAAGAATGGGTCATATTAAATTGGCGGCCCCGGCTTCACATATTTGGTTTTTACGAGGAGTTCCTTCAAAGATTGGTTTAATTTTAAATTTATCTCCTCAATCTTTAGAAAAAGTTATTTATTTTGCAGATTTTATTATTACGGAAGTTGATGAAGATTTGAAGAAGCAAACTTTAGAACAAATTAAATTAGAGTTTAAAGCTAAAAAGAAAAGAATCGAAGCCGATTTTGATAATCAATTGAATCTAGTCAAATCTCAAGCTGGACAGAATAAAGTAGTTGACGGAGATGCCAAATCAAAAACTGCTAAAAATGATTCGGAAAAAGATACTTCAGCTCTGGAGAATTCAAAAAAAGAAAAAGTCAAAGAATTAGAACAAATTCTTCGTTTGGCTGAACAAGAGCTTAAAGACATAAAACCGTTAAGAATAATTTCCGAGCATATTTATCAAGATTTATCTTTAAAGTATGGTCATATTTTTGACGCTGGAATTGGCGCTGAAGCAGTTCACAGTTTATTAAAGGAGATTAACCTGGATAAATTAGTGACTGAGCTTGAGTTGGAAGTTAAAAATAGTCATGAGCCACAAAAAGAAAAATTTGAAAAACGGTTACGATTGGCTAAAAGTTTTCAAAAAACTAAGATTAGACCGGAGTGGATGATTTTAAATGTAGTACCAGTTATTCCGCCAGAGCTAAGACCAATGGTACCATTGGATGGCGGTCGTTTTGCTACCTCTGATCTTAATGATTTATATCGTCGTATTATTAATCGAAATAATCGACTTAAACAACTTCAGGAATTAAATGCTCCGGAAGTTATTGCTCGTAACGAAAAAAGAATGCTCCAAGAAGCCGTTGATGCTTTGATTGATAATTCAGCACGGCACGGAAAAACTGTAGTGGCTTCAACTGGTCAGAAACGAATGCTTAAATCTCTAGCCGATATTTTAAAAGGAAAACAGGGTCGATTTCGACAAAATTTATTAGGTAAACGAATCGACTATTCTGGCCGAAGTGTTATTGTGGTTGGACCAAAACTTAAACTATCACAATGTGGCTTACCTAAACGAATGGCTTTAGAGCTATTTAAACCTTTCGTCATCAGTAAGCTGATTGAACAGGAATACGTTCATAATGTTAGAAGTGCCAATCGTTTTATTGATAGTGGACGAAATGAAGTTTGGGACATTTTAGAAAATATTGTTAAAGACGCTCACGTCTTACTTAATCGTGCGCCGACCCTTCATCGTTTAGGAATACAGGCTTTTAAGCCAACCTTAATTGAAGGTAAGGCGATTCAGGTTCATCCAATGGTTTGCGAAGCTTTTAATGCAGATTTTGATGGGGATCAAATGGCGGTTCATGTACCATTGACTGAAAAAGCAAAGTGGGAAGCGGAAAATTTAATGCTGTCTTCAAAAAATCTTTTAAAGCCAGCCACCGGTGATCCAGTAGCTCGACCAACCAAAGACATGGTCTGGGGTTGTTATTACTTAACGATGTATGTTGGTGATGAGTCTCAAGCAGTTAAAGTTTTTTCCAGCATTGACGAAGCTATTTTGGCCTATAATTTAAAGCACATAAAAATTCAGCAAAAAATTAAAGTTCGATCAAGTGATTGGTTAGAGAAAAAAATGAAACTGTCTGGGGTCAAAGATAAAATCGTAGAAACATCAGTTGGTAGAATTTTATTTAACCAAGTGTTATTTGACGATTATCCATTTCAAAATGCTATTATCGACAGTAAAGAACTGCGTCGCATTATTTCAGAATTTTTAGAGAAATATGATGATGCCAAAGTCGCTGATTTGCTTGATAAAATAAAACTTCTAGGCTTAAAGTATCTAACTCACTCTGGTTATTCTTGGGGGATGGATGATGTGCCAAAGATTAAAGAAAAAGAAGAAATCATTAAACAGGGAGAGCAGGAAATTGAAGAAGTGGAAAATCAATACAGTTCCGGTTTATTAACTGAAAGTGAGCGTCATACTAAAATTATTGAAATTTGGATGAACGCCAAGGAACGAATTGTTCAAAAATCTCAAATCGGTCTTGATTCTTCTGGACCAATTTATACTATGGTTGAATCTGGCGCTCGTGGTAGTTGGAGTCAGTTAATTCAAATTGTTGGTATGAAGGGGTTAGTAACTAATCCATCTGGTGAAATTATTGAACTACCAGTTAAGGGAAATTTTAAAGAAGGTTTTGACGTGTTAGAATTTTTTATTTCAACCCACGGTGCTCGAAAAGGACTTTCTGACACTGCTTTAAGAACGGCTAATGCTGGTTATTTAACCAGACGACTAATTGACGTTTCACAAGATATTATTATCGTTGATAAAGATTGTGGAACTTCTGATGGAGTAACTTTGACTAAAAAAGATAGTGAAGCAATTAATTTAAATTTAATCGATCGAATTAAAGGTAGATTTTTGGTGGATAAAATTGTTGACCCTAAAACAAAAGCGGTAGTGGCTAAAAAAGGTAGTGTTGTTGATTCAACTGCTGTTGTGGAACTAAAAAAAATAGACTTGCCAGAAATCAAAGTCTACTCGGTTATTACTTGTAATTCTCGGCGGGGAGTTTGTCAAAAGTGTTATGGTTGGGATTTAGCTTACAATAAGTCTGTGGCCATGGGTACAGCGGTTGGTATCATGGCTGCCCAGAGTATCGGTGAACCAGGAACCCAGTTAACTATGAGAACCTTCCATACCGGTGGCGTGGCTGGTCTTGATATTACCCAAGGTTTGCCACGGGTTGAAGAAATTTTCGAAGTTCGTCCACCAAAGCATCGAGCATTTATCGCTGAAGCCGATGGTGTAGTTAAAATAGAAGAACCAAGTAAAGAGGACGCCAAAGCTACTCGTTCAAAAAAAGTACAAATTATTCATGAAGATTTAGATCAAGATATTTATCCACTCAATAAGGATTCCAAAGCTAAAGGTAAAGAAAATATAGACATTAAAAATAAGCAAAAAGTTAAAAAGGGTGATCTTCTCTACCATAACAGTGATGGTGAAAAAGTTTTGGCCAAACGTGATGGCACTGTTAAAATTGATAAAGAAAAAATTACAGTTGAAATTACAGAAAAGCAGGTTGATGTTTATCAAATTTCTCCAGAGTTTCATATATTAGTGTCCGACGGTGACTTGGTTACTAAAGGTACAGTCTTAACTAACGGTAGTTTGGATTTAAAACAAATTTATCACCTTCAAGGACGTGATGAAACGCAGCGATATATTATTGATGAAATTCAATCAATTTATGCATCTCAGGGACAAAAACTTGATAATCGACATATTGAATTGATCGTTAAACAAATGTTTTCCCGAGTACTAGTAAAAGAGAGTAATGGTACGGCACTTTTAGCTGGACAAAGGATTGAGCTTAATGAATTGCATGAAGCAAATGATATTGCCAAGGAAAGTGGTGGCCAGTTGGCGGAAGTTGAAGAGCTATTACTTGGTATTTCAAAAGTATCTTTATCAACTTCTAGTTTTCTGTCAGCTGCTTCATTTCAAGAAACTTCTCGAGTTTTAATTAATGCCGCTGTTGAAGGAAGAATTGATGAACTGCGTGGCCTTAAAGAAAATGTGATTATTGGTCGTTTAATTCCGGCCGGTACGGGTTATAAAATAAAGGAAAAACAAGAATAAATACTCTACGTTCCGTTATATAACCCATCGACAAGATAATAACTTTGACAGATCAACATAGCGTCCCCCACTTTTTAAAAAGTGGGGGACGCTTTATGTTTAACACATGTTAATTTTTGTGTTAAAATATATTCATTCTATGCCCGGTAGTGAAACTTTGATAGGCCTCCGAAGGCGACAAAAGTTGCTACCTGGCATAATTTATTGCAACATCATATTAACTAATAATTTTGATCTGCTACTCGCAATAGATCAAAGTTCTACTACCGGGTATGGCAAGAAAAAGACGAAAAATCAAGAGAATTAAAAGTCTACGTGATCTAGATATAGGCCGACCAGATTTTGAAATGTCCGGCGAGACTAAAAGAGTAATTACCGTTGTGGCTTTGCTGGCATTTAGTTTTTTTGCAATTTTAAGTTTATTTAATAATGCGGGAACCTTAGGGGTTTATCTCAATAGTTTGTTAAAATTATTATTTGGTGTTGCTCGATGGTACCTACCGTTAGCTTTGATAATGGTGGGTTATTTTTTAATGCGGCCAATGAAGTATGGCTTTCGGACGATTAACGCTTTTGGTTTAATTATTTTTATTTTTAGTTTCAATGGTTTAATCCATTTATTGTTTCATCAGACTGATTTATTCTCCGCCGCCCGAGCTGGCCTAGGTGGTGGTTATAGTGGCGTACTGCTGGCTTGGCTATCTTTAAAATTAATGGGTTTTTGGGCATCGGTTTTAATATTATTAACCTTGACAGCTATTGGCTCCATTCTGCTGTTTGAACATTCATTTTTAAAACTTTTTCAAAAAGATGCGGATGAAGATTCAGATGAAGACGCAGACACGGAAGATTCAGGGTTACCCTTTATTGGTAAACTAAAAAATTATTTTTTTGAGCGAAAAGTTAAGAAAGTGCAAGCTGATCGTGAACGGGTAAATGATGATAATTATGATGACGAAGATGAGGATGTGGAAGAATTAGATTTTTCTCAGAAAGATGTTGGGGTGGAACAATCTGGTGGTGAGCAAGATGATCAAGACAATGATGACGCTGATGATGAGGACTCAGCTGACTTTGATGATGAGGATGTGGAAGACAATGAGAAAAATGAACTGGATTTAAGCGTGACCAGATTTAAGCAGGTAAAAATTGATTTACCACTTGATCTTCTAGATGGCAAAACCACTACCCCTAATGGTGGTGACATCAAAGCCAACAAAATGATCATCCAAAAAACCTTACAAAATTTTGGAATCAGAGTGGAGATGGGAGAAGCCCAAGTTGGTCCGACGGTTACTCAATATACCATCAAGCCGGCTGAAGGTGTAAAACTGTCACGCATTACTTCTTTAAGTGATAATTTAGCCTTGGCCTTAGCGGCACATCCAATTAGAATAGAGGCACCAATTCCGGGCAAAGCTTTGGTAGGGGTCGAGGTTCCTAATCAGTCCACTGCCATTGTGCCGCTGAAAGGAATCTTGGAAAGTGAACAGTTTGTTAACCGGAAATCAAATTTAGTAGTTTCTTTAGGTAAGGATGTTATGGGTAAACCGTGGTTGGCGGCTCTGGACAAAATGCCTCACTTGTTAATTGCCGGGGCAACTAATTCTGGAAAAAGTGTTTGCGTTAACTCAATTATTTTAACGTTGCTGTATCAAAATGGACCGGGCCAACTGAAGTTTATTATGGTAGACCCCAAAAGAGTTGAGTTACCAATTTATAATAATATTCCTCATCTACTAACGCCGGTTATTACCGATGTTAAAAAAACAATTAATGCACTTCGTTGGTCAATTAAAGAGATGGAAAAGCGATTTGATTTATTGTCAAAATCACACCATCGTAATATTGCTTCCTTCAATAATGATCATGAAAATAAGTTACCCTATATTGTAATTATTATTGACGAATTGGCAGATTTAATGGCCGCTTCCGGACCAGAAGTAGAGGCGGCAATTATTTCGTTATCACAAATGGCTAGGGCAGTTGGTATACATTTAATTTTAGCCACTCAGCGTCCATCAGTTGACGTTTTAACCGGATTAATTAAAGCTAATATAACTTCTCGGGTTGCATTTTCCGTGGCTTCCTTGGGTGATTCACGAACCATTTTAGATATGGCTGGAGCTGAAAAATTGTTAGGCCGTGGAGATATGCTCTATTTATCAGCAGAAATTTCTAAACCAAAAAGACTTCAGGGAGCTTTTGCCTCTGATGATGAAATAAAAAGAGTAACTAATCATCTTAAAGGTCAAGCCGAACCAGAATATATTGAAGAAGTTGTAGAAAAACAGCAGGGAGCAGGAACTAGTATACCATCAATGGATGATAGTGAAGGTGACCCTTTACTGAATGAGGCTAAAGAAGTTATTGTAAGGGCAAAAAAAGCTTCGGCTTCATTACTTCAACGGCGCTTAAGAGTTGGTTATGCTCGAGCAGCTCGAATCCTTGATTTACTTGAAGAACAAGGTGTTATTGGTCCTGGTGAAGGTGCTAAGCCAAGAGAAGTATTGATAAATAGTTTAGAACTTGATACAATAAAAGACCCACCAGTAGCTGATGAGGCTGAAGCTATGCTAAGTGAAGTTGAGGAAGAAGAAGAGACCTCAGATTATCTCGAAGAAGAGGAAGAGACCGAAGATGAAGAAGACGAAAAGGAAGATGATGATACAGAAGAAGAGACCTCAGATTATCTCGAAGAAGAGGAGGAAGACGAAGAAGAGGAGAAATCTTAGAAGTTGTTAAAATTATGGTTGGCTTTAAAACTAAAGAAATTTCTAATCCCCCTAGCTTAGGTGAAAGATTAAAAAATTGTCGTCTAGAAACCGGTATCAGTTTAGCGGAAGTGTCTAAACAGACCAGTATTTCACCTAAATATTTAGAGGCCATAGAAGCAGGACAATTTGAAAAGTTGCCTGGTGAGGTGTATACTAAAAGTTTTTTAAAAGTTTATTCAACATTTTTGGGAGAGAATTGTGACGATTATTTAGCTCACTACCAAAGTGAACAAAAAGTTTATAATAAAACAAAAAAAGATTCAAAAAATGATTTTAATAAACCGGTTGCTAGAATTTCTTCATTCAACTTGGTGGTCACTCCAAAGATAGTGAGGGGAATTATAATTGGACTTTTGGCTCTGGCTTGCCTAACTTATTTAGGCTTTAAATTTAAATCAATTGTCAGAGAACCAACCTTAATAATTTCGAGCCCAGCTAATAATTTTGTAACTGAGGAAAATTTTATTGAAGTTAAAGGGCAAACTGAACCAGAAGTTACTTTGGAAATTAACGGCCAACAAATATTAGCCAACGACGAAGGTCAATTTAGTGAAATCATTGATTTACACGCTGGGTCTAATATCATTGAACTCAGGGCGGAGACTAGGCATGGTAAGGAAACCAAAGAGTATATTCAAGTAGTAGTAATTAATCAGGAGGGAGAAAATAATTAATTAATCAGAAATGATTTATGGCAAAAAAAGATGATAAATCAACTAGCGCACCCGAGATATCCGAAAGATTAAAAGCAGCCCAACAGGCAATGGAACAGATCAAAGAAAGATTTGGTGATGGTTCAATTATGAAACTTGGTGAGGCCAAGAAGATGGAGATCGCGGCGGTATCAACCGGCTGTCTTTCTTTAGATATTGCTCTAGGAGTTGGTGGAGTTCCACGCGGTCGGATTATTGAGGTTTTTGGCCCGGAGGCTTCTGGTAAAACTACTTTAACCCAGCACATTGTGGCTGAAGTTCAAAAACAGGGAGGTATTGCTGCTTTTGTTGATGCCGAGCATGCCTTAGATCCGGATTATGCCAAAAAAATAGGTGTTAATATTAATGAACTATTAATCTCCCAGCCTGACACTGGTGAGCAAGCTTTAGAAATTGTAGAAACTTTAGTTAGGTCAAGCGGTGTTGATGTGGTAATTGTTGATTCAGTAGCCGCTTTAACGCCGAAAAAAGAGATTGAAGGAGACATGGGTGATAGCCATATGGGACTTCAGGCCAGACTGATGAGCCAGGCTCTCCGTAAATTAGCCGGTATTGTGGCCAAGAGTAATACGATGGTTATTTTTATTAATCAGGTTAGAATGAGGATCGGTGTATTTTTTGGAAATCCGGAAACCACTACTGGTGGCACGGCTCTAAAATTTTATTCTTCAGTTCGAATTGAAGTCCGTCGTTCAGCCCAAATTAAACAAGGTGATAAAGTAATTGGTAATCGAGTTAAATCTAAAATTGTAAAAAATAAAGTAGCTCCGCCGTTTCAGACTTGTGAGTTTGACATCATGTACAATGAAGGCATTTCTATCGCTGGTGATGCTTTGGACGCAGGTGTGGCTTACGGAGTGGTTAATAAATCAGGTAATAGCTACAGTTTTGCTGAAGAAAAATTGGGAGTTGGTCGAGAGAATGCCAAGACTTTCTTACGAGAGAATAAAAAAATGATAGAGGCTATCAAGAAGCAAGTTTGGGAAAAAGTAAAAGTCGGCGAAAATCCAGAAAAGAAAGAAAAATAGATTTAAAAAAAGAAGCCGTGACCAAAAGTCAGGGCTTTTTTGATTCTCTTAAAAACGCTAGGCACGACGTTCACGTAAAGTTTAGTTGGCTATCTCAGTATTTGAGGTATGACAATAGCTGCTATGATAGCCAGTATGGCAATTACCAGTCCCACTGTAGTCCAATCGACCTTTTTCATATCTTCTTCCCTTCTTTACGGGGAGATAAATCAACACTCTCCAGCCATTTAATGACACTTTCTGCATCTGGTGGGGGTAACGATACTGGATATAAAGATCAGTATCATTGGACTGGGGAAAGAAGTACAACAGATACTTAATAAAGGCCAGGAGTACAAAACCAAGGAACATAAATACTAACATCCCTCGTCCAAACATGACAACAATCATTACACCCATTGGCATTGCACCAAAGAACAACATATACCTAGTTATCATTTTCATGATGGCGCCTCCTTGAAGGGAATCAAGTTAATAACTTAATATTTGAATATAAGTTACCACAGCCTTTTTAGTTTTGCAAGTTTTTAGTAATTATAAAACCGAGACACGGTTGTCTCGATTTTATTACTTTAAAAATACTATTTTTTTCGGCGCAAAGCTTTAGTCTTCTTGGCCAGTTCACGTCCCTTGGGTGTATTTTTTTTGGCGTGCTTGATGCGCGCCTTTTTAGCACTGTTCATTCCCATAGTTTTGAAGGTTATTTTTTACTTATTGTCATTGCGAACCCCACAAAGCGGGGTTTAAGCAATCTCTAGAGATTGCTTTGTCGTCCCGACAAGTCGGGACTCCTCGCAATGAAATAAGGGCTAGCCAACCCGCTCAACATATTCACCGGTTTCGGTGTTTATGCGAATGGTTTCATTTTGTTTAACAAATAATGGTACTTGGATATTATAACCAGTTTCAATTTCGGCATTTTTGGTGACTTTGCCTTGAGCCGTATCACCCTTAACTCCTTCAGCGGTTGCCGTGACTTCAAATTCCATCTTGATAGGTAACTGAATAGTTAGGGGATTGTCATCTGCTTTCAGTAAAGTAACCTGAGTACCTTCTTTTAAAAAGTTTTTTTTATCACCTATCTTTTCAGCATCGAAAGTAAACTGTTCATAGCTTTCATTATCCATGAAATGATAACCTTCTTGGTCAGCATATAGAAAATTTACTTTCCCACGGCTTAAATCGGCTGAGTCTAGTGAATCTGAACCTTTTAGAGTTTTTTCAAGCATTTTACCGGAAACCAACCCTTTTATTTTTATCCTTAAAATTGAACCACCGCGACCCATTTGTACTTGTTGGGTCCAAATAACTTCATAAGATTCATCACCAATTTTACAAATTGTGCCTTGACGAATGTCACTGATCGCCAACATTTATTTAGTGGTAAAAGGTAATAGAGCCATTATCCGAGCTCGTTTAATAGCGGTGGCTAACTTTCGTTGGTGTTTGGCACAAACACCACTTCTTTTTCGAGGAACAATTTTTGAATATGAAGAAATAAACCGACGTAAAGTTTGAGTATCTTTATAGTCTATATGGTTGACATTACTTTTACAAAAGTGACAGTCGCGTGGTTTTGTTAAAACGTTATTTTGTTTAGGCATAATATTAAAATTGTAAGAGCAGTCCGACTAAGCTCGAGGTATAGTCGAGACTGCCCTTGCAAAATTGTTTAAGTTAGAATGGAATGTTTTCGACTTGAATTTCGTCGCTAGCACTAGCTGGTGGTTCCGGTTGAGAAGAATCGTCGGTTCCAGCAGGTCCAGCAGGTCCTGCTGATGGGCGACTACCTTTAGAATCAAGCATGATCATGTTGTCGGCCACGATTTCAGTACGATATCGTTTTACTCCATCTTGGCCTTCCCAGTCTCTTGTTTGTAGTCTTCCTTCGATATAAATCTTACTACCTTTTTTAAGATACTGGGAACAAATTTCTGCCAGTTTTCTCCAGGCAACAACATTGTGAAATTCTGCTCGTTCTTGTTTGTCGCCATTAGCGTCAGTCCAAATTAGATTGGTGGCAACCCCAAAGTTACAGACTGCCTGCCCCGAAGGAGTGGTGCGGGATTCTGGGTCTCGGGTCAAATTGCCGATAATCATCGCTTTGTTCAAATTCATATTTTTGTGGTTATTATTTAGACACGCTATATTGATTGCATCTAAACGCGTTATAGATTTTTATAGTATATCACCTTCCAGTATTTCATCAAGTCGTTGATCCAAATCTTCAAGTTTTAACTTACTATCATCTTTGCCACTACCACCTTTGGTTGGTTCACTTGGTTTAGGTGGTTCTGAATCCCTGGGTTTTGGCCTTTCCGGTTCAGTTGGTTTTGCTTTCGGTTTGCTAGACTCCATTTCTAATGGTTGTATTCTAATTTCTTTTTTAACATGTGGTTTAGTTTTTACAATAACATGTCTTAAGACTTCATTGGTTAGCTTTAAATTTTGATCAAGGTCTTTTATTTTTTCTCCATCAATATTAAATTCATAAAGTAAATAATACCCTTGATGATTTTTGTTCACCGGGTAAGCCAGTTTTTTCTTGCCGAAATTGTCTTCAGCTTTAATTTCACCATCAGCTTTAGTAATTAACTCTTTTACTTTATCCTTGATGGGAATTAGTTCTTCTTCCGTATAACTGGCGGGAACCAAGTAAAATATTTCGTAATAATTGATCATAAATTTGGTTAAAAAAATCGCCCTATTTTGGGCGCTATGTTGATTTAAGGGTATCAGGGCAGTGCCCTATCCTTACAATTTATATGAAACACCCATCCTTACTTATTGTAGTAAGGTTATGGTCGCCTGTGGCGAACCTGGAAAAGGCTAAATTGTTAATATTTATCGTGCTTGCCCTGAACTTGTTTCAGGATAAAAACAGCTTATCATGAATGCAGAAAACCGTCAAATCTTGACAAATTCTTATATATATGATATATTATGGATATAGCGCTTGGCTATAAATGTACACTTAAGCCCATACAGGGAGGAGAAAGACATGGAATTGAATTGCATTTGCGCTGTTTGTCAGGGCACCACCATCGTCACCGAAGAGGAGTGCGGTTGCACTACGGTGGTCAGTAAAGGCCACATGCAAACCCCGCCCTGCACGCAGCCCGCGAAGTTGAGTGCTCGGCACTCGGTTAAGTGCGAAAGGCACTCGCAACTTCAGCCCGCTGGTCACGTTGACTAGTCTTTCATGCACAATACCCCCAGAAGGATACGTTCTTCTGGGGTCAATTATTTATATCAAGAACTGTTGTAAGAGGAGAACCAGAAAGGAGGGTGTTAAATGCCCACGGAATTTACTTGTTCAGATTGCGGCAATAAAGTGTCAACCGAAGTCATTGATGGTGATCGTGTTGCCTGCGTTCACCCAAACCCTGATAATACTGACGAAGATTGTCCGGGATCAGGAATTAGTCCTGAGGAATCGGCGGTTTCGGCAATTGATTCTGAGGACGATGTCATCAAACATACTGGTCCACAAAATGACTTTCGTTCTGCACCCACAACAGAAGAGCTTCCTACGTCTGAGTTGCCACAAGTAGATCGTAATCCTCATCCGGCCAGCGTGCCAAGTCTTTAGCGATCATATACAAAAAGTGTAGTTGATCACCTTTCCAGAGGACTCTGTCTTCTGGATTTTTTTATGTTATACTGCTAGCATGTATTTATGATGTACGCCTTTATCTTAGGACACAATCCAAAATTGTCAGCGGCTGAAATTTTAGCAGTCCTGCCAAAAGCCAAGTTGGTTATTCAAGCCGACTCTTTTTTAATACTAGAAGATGTAAAAATTGACTGCCAGAAACTACTCCGTCAACTAGGTGGCACCATAAAAATTGGTGAAGTGTTAGCTGAAAAAATTGATCAAAAAATTATTGTTGAAAAGTTGAAAAAAGTTAAAGCCAGTAATAAACTTAAATTTGGTTTAAGTTATTATAACTGTCCTAAGGACAAACTGGGTATGGAAGTTAAAACAGAATTAAAAGAAGCTGGTATCAGCTGTCGATTAGTAACCAGTAGAGATAAAGCATTGTCATCAGTTGTAGTTACCAAAAATAAAGTTCATGATTTTTTAATCTTAGGGAATAAATTTTTAGCTCAGACTTGTGCAGTTCAAGAGTTTGAGGAGTATTCAAAACGTGATTATGGTCGTCCGGTTCGTGATATGCAATCCGGTAGTATGCCGCCGAAGTTGGCCAAGATTATGATTAATTTGGCTCAACTTAAAAGTTCGGCCATTATTATTGATCCATTTTGCGGCTCTGGAACTGTTTTGCAAGAAGCTTTACTTTTAAACTACAACAATATTATTGGTAGCGATATTTCAGCCAAAGCAATTCAAGACACTAAAAATAACTTAAAATGGTTAGTTAAAAATCAGGAATTAAAAAACAAAATTTATACACTTCATAATGTCAATGTTATACAACTTTCACAGGTGGTAACTAAAGTTGATGCAATTGTTTCCGAACCTTTATTGGGGCCAACGGTTCGAGGCACGGAAAAAGCAGAACAAATTGAAAAGATTGTGTCTGAATTGTCAGAGCTTTATACTCAAGCTTTTGCTGAGTTTAAGAAGATTTTAACTAAAAATGGTAAAGTTGTGATAGTTTTTCCCTCTTTTAGAGTAGCTGGAAAAATTTATGAACTGGAAATTATTGATGAAATAAAAAAACTGGGTTTTAGCCAGTTATCTGATGATAAATTAATTTATAGTCGTCAGGGACAAAAGGTGTATCGGAATATAAAGGTTTTCAGGATTTGACTTGTCTGTTACCATCGCCCAGCCCTAAAGGACAGGGCTATGGTAATCAAACCTCCTGACAGGAGTTAGCGTTATGTCCCTTTAGGGACATTTATAACAATCGCCTAGGCATTCATGCCTAGGCGATTGTTGATGGCTGAGATTATCTTACGCTCCAGTCTTAAAAACAATGACGTCACCATCTTGGACCGCATAGTCTTTACCTTCTTGACGAATCAACCCTTTTTCTTTAGCCGTAGCTTCTGAGCCAGCATCCAACAAGTCTTGCCAATTAATAACTTCAGCCTTAATAAAGTTTTTTTCAAAATCAGTGTGAATTACCCCGGCTGCTTCTGGTGCTAGAGCGCCTTTTTTTATTGTCCAAGCTTTTGACTCATCTGGGCCAGTGGTTAAGAAAGTTATTAATCCTAAGATGGCAAAAGCTTTTTTTATCAGTTTGTCTAAACCAGAAGATTCTATTTTTAATTCTGCAAGCATTGCCTTAGCTTCGGCGGCTGGCAATTCAACTAACTCAGATTCTATCTTGGCCGAAACAGTTAAATAATCTGTTTCTTGATAAGTACTGTCTTCGTCAACGTTTAAAATGTAAAGCATTGGCTTCATGGTTAGCAAACTCAGGTCTTTGATTAACTTTTTTTCTTCTTGATCAGTGATAATTTGATTAGCTAACTTGCCATCCTCCAGGCCGGTTTTTAATCTGGTTAAAATAGGTTCCAGTTCTTTGCCTTCCTTTTTATTGGCATTAAGATCTTTTTGATTTTTATCAATGCGTTTTTGTACTGTTGCTTGATCGGCAAAAATTAGTTCCAGGTTAATTGTTTCTTTGTCAGATTCCGGATCAATTTTATCATCAACATGAGTAACATTTTTATCGGTAAATTTTCTTAAGACCTGAACAATAGCATCTACTTCCCGAATGTGAGATAAAAATTTATTACCTAAACCTTCACCCTTGGAAGCTCCCTTAACCAAACCAGCAATGTCGACAAATTCAATTGTTGTTGGCAAAGTTTTGGCTGACTTGGAAAGTTCAGTTAACTTATCAAGTCGAGGATCAGGCACGGCAACGACGCCAACATTAGGGTCAATAGTACAAAATGGATAATTAGAAGCATCCACCTGTTTTTTTGTCAGGGCTTTAAAGAGAGTAGATTTTCCAACGTTGGGTAAACCAACAATGCCGACTGATAGATTTGAACTTGACATATTGTTTTATTGGAATAAGGCCAGATACTTGTAAATCTTGCCTTGTTCCTACGATTTTTTCAATAGTATTAAGAATTATTGCCCTTTTAGCCGTAAAATTAAGGCCTTGTAAGGCCTCTTTTGCTTTACTGGCAAATCTCTCCATTTCTTGTTTGCTTGGCGTTGCTAGCTGGGCTTGGCTGACTTTACTTGTCGTTTGGGCAATTTGAGTTTCAAGCTGGCTGATTTTTTCTCTGATTGGCGTAGTGTAGCTTTTAAGTTGCTCTAAGTCAAATACTCCTGTGCCATATGCCTTGTTATATCTTTCTTCTTGTTTTTTCAATTTTCTAATTTGTTCTTTTAGGGAGTCTACATCAACTAATGCAGATTTAGATTTGGTTTGCCTGTCTTTGAACCAGCGATTGACTTGTGCAGTCATTAAGTCTGGTGAGCTCATCAACTTTGTCATTTTTTGCCACACTAAATCATCTGCAACTATGGCATTGATGCCTTTTTCCTCACACTTAGGGGGCAAAGGAAAACTTAGAACCCTGTCGCTACAGCGATAATACAGATTTGGCTTGTTGGCATACCCTTCACCTGTTCGTTTTCTCCCTCAAGCACAGAGAATTTTACCTGCTAGCAGATAATCATTCTTTTTATTCCGTTTACATAGGGCAAAGTTTGTCTCTAACTGTTGTCTAGCTTTTTCAAAAAGTTCTGGTGTAATAATGGATGGTACAGGTATGGTTATCCATTCCTCTTTAGGTTTTTTTCGGCGACTGGTCTTTTTTATTTTTTTATATTTCTGGTCTTTCAGTGGTTTTTCTGGAATTACAGCATAAGAGCTACCCCAATGTGCTTCTCCAATATAGGCACGGTTACGCAACATAGTGCTTAAGG
>NYZP01000005.1 GCA_002687175.1 Parcubacteria group bacterium | reverse complement strand
CGGCCGTAAGTAACTAGTCCTTACGCACTTAAGCACTTGGGTCTTCTTTGACCTTTGTCCTTAGTCCTTTGGACTCGCAACTTTTCAGCCCGCACTAGTTTCTATACTGGTGTGGGCTGATTTATTTTTGTATAATAAAAATGGTACTAGGTGAATACGCCAGCGATTACGGTTGCTGACTACCGAATCCAGTTACTATATCTCTCAGAGTATCTCCGACTACGGTTTGAGGTAGCGTAGAATATGGAGCTAAAAAACAAAGTTACTTGGTATAGCGTGTTAGGGTATTATAGATACCAAATACGATACAACCCCAAGAGTATTAAATTCAAAGGGTGGTGGTACGGATGACACGCTATATATTACTGATTCGGACGGCAACCTGAAAGTGTTCAATGTTGAACACAATGACGATGACCTCTGGCTCAACAGCAACAACGGTCATCCTGACAACTTCTGGAATGGTAACAACCGCTTCGTGTTTGTCGGCCGCCACTGACTTTGTTTCTCCCTCTTATCTGAGGGAGTTTTGTTTTGTAATTTGTCCATTCCAGCCGCCTAACATTTTACCGATTTCATTAAGCGGTGCTGATAATGCACCGTATTTTTTGTTGTCTAGTGTTTTGGTTTCCCAGAGTACCATCAAAAGTATTTTAAGCGCATCAAGTTTTTGGATTGCCCTGCGAACATAGGGCAGTTTTTCTTGGCGTGACAAAAAACTGGCCGTGGCAATGGCCTCAATAATTTCAATAAATAATGTATCAATTCTTTGTCCTAGCGAATATCGCTGGATTTTTGGTAGGACTTGGTAGTAGCTATACCAAAGTGTGTAGGCAGTTTTTACCTTTTGTAGCACTGGTAAAATTGCTGGGGGGGGGGGTAGTATATAACATATATGGGGAAATTAAAATTTAATAACAATTATAATTATATTATCTCCGTTGATAATTTACTTGATGCGTGGCAGGAGTTCTTGTGTGGTAAGCGCAGTCGTAAAGATGTGCAGAGATTTGAGCGTAATTTAATGGCCAATATATTGAATTTGCATAACGATTTAGCAAATAAAACCTATCAGCACTCACCATACCACGCCTTTAACATTTCTGACCCAAAACCACGAAATATACATAAGGCAAGTGTGCGAGACAGATTGCTTCATCACGCACTGTACCGTGTGCTTTATCCATCTTTTGATAAAACGTTTATTGCCGATTCTTATTCGTGTCGTCTAAATAAAGGTACACACAAAGCGTTAAATCAGTTTCGGGCTTATTCGTATAAAGCATCACAAAACCACACAAGAACAGTGTGGGTATTGAAAGGCGACATTAAAAAGTTTTTTGCTTCGGTTGACCAGAAGATTATTATTGAAATTATTAGAGAATATATACCTGACAAAGACATTCAGTCGCTTATTTCACAAATAGTACTTAGCTTTCATTCAGGCAGAAAAGGTCGTGGATTGCCACTGGGTAATCTCACTTCTCAACTGTTGGTTAATGTTTATATGAACGAATTTGACCAGTTTGTAAAACATCAGCTTAAAGCTAAGTATTATATTCGCTATGCTGATGACTTTGTTATATTATCTGACAATAAGCAGTGGCTTCTAACTATACTGTCAGACATTAGTAATTTTTTATTTGAACGGCTACGTCTTTTCTTGCACGGCAGAAAGGTGTCTATTCGGACTGTAGCATCTGGTGTAGATTTTCTAGGGTGGGTAAATTTTCCTGACCATCGGGTGTTACGAACTGTGGCACGCAGGAGAATGTTCAAAAACATTACTGTAAAGCAGGGTAATAATGATACCGTTCAATCATACCTTGGGTTATTACAACACGGTAATACCTATGGTCTTGTAGGTCAAGTAAAGCAAGTAGATTTGGAAATTAGCGAACACTCCTCTTATTCTTTACAAGACGACGGCCGTGAGCAGGAAGTTTTATTATAAAGTGAAATGGTATAAGTTTGGTATTTTCTTCACTTATTTGATGTCGGTTTGTGTTCACACTATGCCAATTGAAAATGACATGAATTTAGAATATGGAATTTAGAATTATGAATGAAGTGTAGCAAGTGATTAGTTTTTTTTTCAAATTTAATAAAAGCTGTTATTATGAATATATAATTCAATCTTCTAAATTCCTAATTCAAATCTATGCTATCTACTTTAATACTTTTATTTGTAGCCGTTCCCATTATTGAACTATATATTTTGATTGAGGTTGGACAGTTCATTGGAGCTGGTTATACTATATTGTTAGTTATTTCCACTGGTATTGTAGGAGCCATTTTAGCTAAGTTTGAAGGTCTACGAGTCTGGCACGGTTTACAAAAAGATTTGATGAGCCTAAAAATGCCAACCAATCGGATTGTTGATGGGGTGTTAATATTGATTGGTGGAGTTTTATTATTAACCCCAGGTATTATTACTGATATTATTGGGTTTTTATTAATTATTCCATTTACTCGGCCAATTATTAGAGAGCCGTTAAAAAAACATTTTGCCAAGAAAACTAAACAAGGGGTTAAGGACAGAATCAAGGTAATAGACGTCTGAATTGCTATTCTAGATCCTGTACCCTCTTGTCATTCTGAGGCCGGAGGCCGAAGAATCTCTGGTGTTATTGTCTGAAACTTAACACCTGAGATCCTTCGCTTACGCAGAACACTACTTTCGGGGGCGCGTCATTTATTGTCCAATACCCAGATGGTTAATCCGGTGATGTGTCCTGAAGAATTTGAGTCTCGTCCGGTTCGCGGAGGTGATCTATATCAGGGCGCACACAACTTCGTCCTTGACCTGAATAACCAGGATCAGATTGAGGAGCTGATTGGTAGTCTGATAAATAGTAACCCTGATGAATTGGCAACATTGCTTATTGCCTGGGTTGTGGCCTGGGAAGGAGTTAGTAACTCGGTTGTTTTGGCTAAAGACCTGCAGCTGATCGGCACTGGCTTGGGTCAACAAGATCGACGCGGCGCTACTAAGCTTGCTATTTCGCGGGCCACTGATGCTGGCCATGATATCACAGGAGCAATGTTTGGCTCAGACGGTTTTTTTCCGTTTGCCAAGGCACCAGAAGATAGTGACTTACTGGAGGCAACTCAGTTATTAGTTAACAATGGCTGTGCCGGTGGAGTAGTGCCGGCCGATGGTAAGCGATGGCCTGAAGTTCACCAGTTCATGAAAGAAAGAAGGCAACAAGTTGTTGCTCTAAAGGCTGATTATCGTGGCTTTGCCAAGCACTAGTGGAGGAATTTAGGACAAAAGTCCAGACACACAGGATCGTTGTAACCCAGTTACTTCGATCCTTTTTATTTATTGACATTTTTTGTATTTTATGTTAAAGTCCTAGTAATTTAGTTTAAGGATGGCCTTTTTCCTATCGGAAAAGGTTTTGTTTTTTTGACATTTAGTTTTGGGCGCAAAGACAGGAGATTGAGAAAGGATTGCTGACATGAGCGAATACGAAGCCGGTGCTGTAGTCGCCGAGGGTAAAACCAAAACACTACGAGCAGTAATGGGTCATGGTGGCTTGGTTTTGGTAGAAAACAAGCCGGACATTACGGCCGATGACGATCCCGACAAAACAAGAAGATTTGCTAGCAAAGCGTTATATGCGACGGAAACAACCTGTAACGTTTTCGAATTGCTAGCGGCTTGTGGCGTGCCGGTATCTTATCAAGGTCGTCATTCGGAAACCGTGTTCGTGGCTCTGAAATCGAATATGTGGCCGGTCGAACTGGTTACCAGGCGGGTGTTCGACGGTAGCTATTTGAAGCGAAAGCCTCACATGGTACCGGGTCCCGATGGTAAACTTCAGCGGGCTCATCATCTTGTGGTCGAGTTTTTCCTTAAGACCACGGGCGGCAAATTCGGTGAATTGGTGATGCCCAAGTATGCCATCGGTAAGGATGCCGGAAAAGTGATCGATGATCCATTCATCGTTGACCATCACGCCGACAAGTGGGTTTTGGCTCACCCCAAGGCGCCAGCTTGGACTCCGGAAGCCGTTGACGGGGCTTTCCCGGCGATTTCTAGGCAAGAGATTATGGCGTCATTTTCTTGGCTCGATGATCCGATTACCAAAATCGAACGCATTGTTCGTCAGGTGTCGTATATCATCGAGAAGGCTTGGGCGATTTTGGGCGTTGACTGGTGCGACATGAAGATCGAAATCGATGACCAGGGCCGTGTATCGGACGTAGTCGACAACGACAGCTGGCGCATCAGGCAAGACGGTAAGCAACTCGACAAGCAGGTATTCCGCGACAAGGGCGGTGATGCTCTAGCAGAAGTTGAGGCAAAGTATGGCCTGGTTGCCAGACTGTCATCACGATTCGGTTTACCGCGACAAGCTCTGGTGGTTGCCAGGGGTTCGGCCAATGACGACATGCCGAAAATTCCGGATATGCCTGGCGTTGAAGTGGTTGATCTTGTCCGTTCCGGCCATAAGTCGACGGTGAAGCTACTCCAAGATAGCGAACGGCTTTATCGTGACTTCCCTCAGGGCGGCGTCATCATCGCGGCAGTTGGTCGTTCCAATGGTTTGGGACCAACCGAAGCGTCCCACAGCCCTTGGCCGGTAATATCTTTTCCGGCTACCCTGAAGGATTTTCCTGACGACGCTTGGTCCAGTCTACGCTGTCCCTCAAAGTCACCAAACCTGACGGCTTGGCCGGTTGATAATGTCATTGGCGCTGCAATGCAGATATTGGGTCAAACCAATCCTGCCGTTTATGCCATGGACCGTTTGGACAGAGAAGGTCTTGACGAATACGATACCGTAGTATAACGAAGTGTCAAAATAAAAACATCACACGACCATTCAGACAAAAGTCTGTTTGGTCGTTTTTTATTTGAGTTGACTTTTATAAAAAAAATAATTAAGATAAATTCAAGTTTATTGTTCATTTCCTTTGGGTACCTAACTAAGGGGGCATTTGTCATGGAAGAAGAATCGTGGCATCAAATGATAGTTATGGGTTTTTCTCCAACAGAGGTAGCAGATGGTAACATCATATTGCTGATCAAAGAGGTTGAGGGAGATATAATTTTACCAATTGTGATTGGTAAACTTGAAGCCCAAGCAATACAGATTGGACTGACAGAACAGCAGAGTCAACTGACACGTCCGTTAACCTTTATGACCTGGGAACAAACTCTTGAATCATCCGGTATAACGGTTAGCGCAGTTTACGTGATTGAGTTACAAGAGAATACTTTTCTTGGTTCAATTGAACTACACAACGAGGATAGAGAAATCTTCGAGATTGATTCTCGTCCAAGTGATGCTATTGCTTTAGCGGTTACTGTCGGTGACGTGCCAATCTATTGTAGTACACAAGTTTTGGATGATGCTGGTCAAATAGTGTCATCTTCCGGTTCCGGTGAGTTAGAAAATCCTGCTCAAGCTGATGAGGTTGATGGCTCGGCAGACGAGATCGACCAGGTTCTTCGGGAGACTGATCAACCAGCTTCAGCTTCAGCCTTAGCTAATGCTGTGGAGGCTTTTCAACAACCATCGATTGAGCATGAAAGCTTGGAAATTCAAAAGCTTGATGCCGAGAGACAAATGGCCGAGGTAGAACAAAACTTTGAAGAAGCGGCAACTCTTCGTGACAAAATTGCCAATCTTCGCAAAGCAACAGTAGGCGGTTCTGACGCACCTAATAAATAAAGTCCAAATGCTCTTTAGGGTTTGCAACATTGCAGACTCTTTTTTATTTAAACCTGGGTTGACAGTTTTTTAGTAGAGTAATAAACTTTAAGTATATGCCAGATAAAAAAGAGGAAAAAGAAGAAAAAACAACCAAAACGGAATTGCCCAAAGGTAAACAGCTTGGTAAAATTAGTCATTACTTTAACAAAATTGGTGTTGGGGTAGTTGAACTAGAAGCCAGTTTGAAAATTGGTGACACCATTGTTATCGCCGCCAGTGCCGGTGATTTTGAACAAGCTGTTGACTCAATGCAAGTGGAGCATGATCAAGTACAATCAGCCAAGAAGGGTGATGCCGTTGGTTTAAAAGTTGATAAGCCAGTGAAACAAGGCAATCTTGTTTACTTGAAAGGCTAGTGGCTGGTTGGTAATAAGCATGTTATAATGTATTTGGAGGTAATTATATTATGACAAAACCATTTACAAAAACAGCAATCTTATTGGTGTTTTCTTTTTTTCTCATTGGTGGTTGCACCGACGTAATAGATTCTGTGACTGGTTCCGTTGATTATTTGACTGGCAAAGTTGAAGTGGCTCAAAAGAAAAATGCTGACCGTGCTTTAGCAATTATAAAATGTAAAAATTTATGTCAAACTAAAATTGCCACCAATAGCATTATTGAGGATGAAAGTCCTTGTCTAAGTAATGAGATTATGCCTGATTGGGTTTGTGACATTGCTCATAATCCCCGTACCGAAGTTGATGATGATCCAAAAAATCAATGTAGTGCCTTTCGTGATGGTACGGCTCATCATTTTGTTGAGCTTGATGGCAACTGCAGCACTATTGAAGTTTATTAAATAATTAATAATTAATTTAGAAAAACTATGATCAAAAATTTAAAAGTTGGATTAGGCTTAGGGGTTGGTTTTTGGGCGATAATGTTTATCGGGGTTTCAGCCATTATGGTAATGCCTATTTCTGATTTGATTCAAAAAATTGCTGAAATAATTTTAGCTGGCATTGCCGCTTTTATTTTAGCCAAGCTTTATTTTAAAAAAAATCCGGGTGATATTAAGGCCGGTTTGATTTTAGGTGTAGTTTGGTTTATTGTCTCTGGTATTTTAGATCTACTAGTAACCATTCAGTACGTTAAAGCTGGCGGCAGTTACGTTGATGGTCTAATAACATTTTATAGTTCTTGGAACCTATGGGTTGGATTCTTACTAATGTTTGTTGGCACGGCGTTAGCCGCCCAAACTACTCATGGTGGTGATTTAATGGAATTACCTGGTAAGGACCATATGCAAAAACAAACACAAGCCACTCAGAAAAGTCCGGCTCAGCCTGCTAATCCACCAACACCACCAACTCCTCCAGTTCCTCCGGCTCAAGGTGGTCAAAAAATGTAAATTTTAAAATTTGGAGAAAACAGTCTAGCGATTTGCCAAGGCTGTTTTTTTGTATTAAGATTCAAAAACGTTGAATTCAACGGAGGTCATAGACAACGGAGGAGATAATAATGCAAAATTCCGGTGAAGCCTGGCCAGGTAATATGAACAGCCGTTTTTCTAAACTGTTCATGCTGTTTGTTTTTTTGACTATCAAGGTGATCAGTAAATTACTGTGTAAGGTTGAAATTCGTGGTCAGGAAAATATTCCTCATCAAGGACAGGTATTGTTTTTACTTCGTCATCGGTCTTACCTTGGAGTATTCTTGGTGGAAACGGCAATGTTTTATCCGTGGGTTTTGCAAAATATGGCCATGTTTCCGATGAATGTTGCCAAGGATAAACACGTCAGAGCTTTTGAACACTTGCCGGTAGTTGGTCTGTCTATCGGCAATTGGCTTACCAAACATTTTAACGTGTTGCGTTTGCCTGAAAAAGCTGCCACGTCACGGGAAACTCGTTCGGCAATAATCGATACGGAAGTTAAGGCCTTGGTTGATAGACCGAACTGTTCTTTAGTTCTTTTCCTAACTGGCACCAGAGACAAGCCAGGCGAGGAAGGTTTACCCGATTTTTTACCGGGTATTGGGCGAATCGTCGCTGAAACTTTACCAAAAATTGTCTTTGTTTGGGATCAAGACACGGCAGCAGTTTGGCCAGGTGGTAAGAAGTTACCCCGATTGGTAATTCGTTGGTGGCATGGAATCCCCATTCTCAGTCGTCATCGAGTGGTCATTACCATTTCTCAACCGATCGATGCTAATGATCCCCAAGCCACATTGCAACAAATTTGTGGCAGCCAGCCGATTGAAAAAGTTGGTCGACCTGTTGCTACATATTTACGTGATCTTTGTTGGGCCTGGGCAGTTCAGCAACATCCAGAATTGGAAAATGTTGCAGTAGCTAACAGGCCGGAGGTGTCGGAGGATATTAGTGCTTGAAAATAACAAGACGAGTCATCGTGGTGACCCGTCTTTTTTATATTAAAAATTAAAATTTATAAATCAAGGTCAAAAAATATCCTGACTAAGTAACCAATACCAAAAGTGATAGCAGTGATACTTAAACTAATCATAGCCATTTCCCAGAACCGTTTTTTAAATGATAAGTCTTGGGCAACTGAGATATAGAAGTTAAAAACAAATATAACGATTACCCCATTGGCAATGGTTATACCTAAAGCTAAATAAAGATTTGATAATATTAAATATGGCAAGATCAAAAAGATTACTACCAAAATATAGGCCAGTCCAGTATAGACTGCGGCGGTTAACGGATGTTTACCAAGTCCCTCATTCATTTCAGATTTCGTTGATAGATATTCCGACGCCGCCATGGACATTGAAGCGGCAATTCCGGTGATCAGTCCAGTGATAGCAATAATCCGGGAATTTTGTAAGGCCAAGGTTAGTCCAGCCAGAGCGCCAGTTAGTTCAACCAAGGCATCATTTAAACCCAAAACAATTGAACCTAAATATTTTAGTTTGGTTTCATTAATTAAACTAATAAGCCGTTGTTCATGTTCATCTTCTTTTTTGGCAATAGTGATCGCTTCAGGAATAACTTTACTAATTTCGCCATAAAAGATGTGGGCTTTTTTTTCAACTTTTTCCATTAATCTAATACTGAAAGTAAGCCCAAAAGCTTTAGACATAAAAAGATACCACCAAATATGTAGCTTACTGGGAGAAACTTCTTGCTTGGAATAGTTTTTCCAAAAATTATAGTGACTTAATTCGTCTTCCGCAATATGGGCGAGAATTTTTTTGTTTTTTTCGTCCTTGGTTGATTCAGCTAGCTTACTATAAATAATCTGTTCGGTAATTTCATTTTTTTGAGCCTGAAGTATTTTTTTGTAAATTTCTTTATCCATTTTTTAGTTAGTTTGGTTTTGTTTAGCTAGATCGTAAGTATTTTTTAATAAACAGGCTACAGTTAATGGACCAATACCACCTGGAACGGGGGTTAACCAGCTTGCTACTTGGGCTGCTTGAGGATCAACATCGCCGACCCATTTGTTTTCTTTGATCAGATTAATCCCCATATCAATCACGATTGCCCCTTCTTTAATCATCTCTTTTTTAATTATACCTGGTTGACCCAAAATTACCAAAAGAACATCAGCGGTCTTAGTAATTTTTTCAAGATCCTTGACTGGTTTTGTATGTACTACTTTTAAGCCTTTATTTTCCAGACTAATTTTTAGGGGATCACTAAATATAGGATTTTTGGAAACTATCACTGCTTTTTTATTTGCTAGATTTTCTTTTGTTGCCTTTAAAGCAGTTTCTACCGCTAAAATTAATGGTGGTGTAATAGTTGATTTTCCAGCCAAAAATTTTCTGTGATTTTTTGGATGAAAGCCATCAGCATCTTTGGCGGGTGAAATTTGATCAATTATTTTTTGAGTATTAAATTGTTGGGGTATTGGTAGCTGAACAATAATGGCATCAATGTTTTCATCATTGTTCAAAAAATTAATCATTTCCAAGATCTCGGTTTCGCTAGCATTTGGCGATCCTGGCTTGTTGCACAGATAATCATGAAAATTAATGGCCACTTTGACGCTAGCCTTTTTTTTATTTTTAACAAATAGGTGGGAAGGTGCATCATCACCAATTAAAATAGCAGCTAAACCAGGGTGTCGATCAAGTTTAGTAATGTTAGCTTTAAGCTCAAGCAATATTTTTTCAGCCAAGGCCTTACCATCAATAATTTTAGCAGTTTCTCGAGCCATATTAAATTGTCATTTCAGGGTAAAGTGGAAATTGATTCGCTAACTCAGTGACGGTATCATTGAGTTCTTTTTTAATTTCCTCGTTGGTAGAATTTTTTAGAACCTTGGCAATAATAGTACCAATGATTTTCATTTGATCTTCTTTCATTCCACGAGTAGTAATTGCTGGTGTGCCTAAGCGAATGCCGGTTGGTTCAAAGGCAGAACCGGGGTCATAAGGAATGGTGTTGCGGTTAGTATAAATTCCTCCTTCGGCCAGAACATTTGAACCAGTTCTGCCGGAAATTTTTAAAGGATTACAATCAATCAACATTAAGTGAATATCAGTACCACCAGAAACTAACCTAATCCCTTCATCAGTCAGCGTCTCAGCCAAGGCTTTAGCATTTTTAACAATTTGTTGGGCATAGTTAATAAATTCTGGTTTGGCTGCCTCAGCAAAGCAAACAGCCTTGGCAGCTATAACGTGTTCCAGGGGTCCGCCTTGAGTGCCAGGAAATACGGCCTTATCGATTGCTTTGGCATGTTCTTGTTGTGTTAAAATGATGGCACTTCTGGGACCGCGCAAAGTTTTGTGAGTAGTAGTCATAACAAAATCGGCATAAGGAAATGGTGCTGGATGATCTCCAGAGATACACAGTCCAACGAAATGGGAAATATCGGCTAATAGCAGAGCACCAACTTCATCAGCAATTTCTTTCCAAGCCTTAAAATCAAAAATTCGTGGATAAGCTGTAGCCCCAGTAACAATCATTTTTGGTTTTTCTTTTTTGGCCATGTCACGAATTTCATTCATATCAATTATTTCTGTGTCTTGACGGACGCCATACTGAACAAAATTATAAAGTTGACCAGATAAATTAACAGGGTGACCATGAGTTAAGTGACCACCTTGGTCAAGTTTCATGCCCATTACTTTGTCGCCTGGTTTTAAGGTAGCCAAATAAATGGCAATGTTAGCACCGCTACCAGCATTAGGTTGAACGTTAGCATGATCAGCCTTGAACAATGCTTTAGCCCGGTCAATTGCTAGCTGTTCAACTTGGTCAACATATTGGTTGCCAGTGTAATACCTTTTATGAGGATAACCTTCGGCATATTTGTTAGACAGTACTGTTGCCATTGCTTCAAGTACGGCAACAGAAGCATGATTTTCTGATGGAATCATTACTAAGCCATCTTGTTGACGCTTAATTTCTTGTCGGACAAGATCGGTGATCTCGGGGTCTTGTTGTGGTAATTGTTCGTATTTCATATATTTTTAGCTTATCAAATAAAAAACCGCCTGTAAAATTTATCCTGACCCTGAGCGAAGCGAAGGGGAAGGACCTACAGCGGTAAATTAGTACTATTTATTTGTTCTCTAAGGCTTCAAAAATCATAAATTTACTTTATCAGATTTTTGAATTAATTACAACTTTTTATATTCGTCTATTACTGGCTTAATGTTTGGTGAACAATCATCTGGTAAATTATCAATATCTAACCAGTCGTATTCTTTAATATAGTCAGCCGCTTTAATCTCTTCTGTTACTAATTCAGCTAAATAATGTATCAAAATAATGACCTCGTCATCTTGCCATATTACCATTGGTTTTAAGGCCTTACCGATTTTTACCTCTAAACCCATTTCTTCTTTAACCTTATTGGCAGCCCAAGTTTCTAAATCATTTAAGGCCGATGTAATGTCACCACCAGGAAATTTCCAGAGATTACCAAGACCATGTTTATTAAGTAAAACTTTATTATCTTTAATAATTACCGGTCCAGCGGCAATGATAACATTATTAAAATGGTGATTATTGCTAGGCATATTATCTATAATTATAGTCCTTGTTTGCTTACTTGACAAATCGGCTTTTAAGGCGTATAGTATGATCATTATTGGTGCTCTTGGCTACTAGAGCTAACTGGGAGGGAAAAATATAAAAAGTAGCAAACTTGGAAACACTTAACCGCAAAACAACTGGAAGGATAGGTTAATGAAGAATGCAACTGAGGGAGGTGTAGCAGGATTAGCAACGGTAGAGGCAAAGCCAGGTATTTGTTTTCCTGCGCTTGGTTGTCACAATGGGGTTTGCGGCGGATTTGGTGTGTTGCACGCCAGAAAGGACGAAGACCTGATTGAAGGTTGTACTCCTAGCGTGAACGGAAAATCGGGTAATCGGATCAACTTTATGAGTAAAGTGGATCCGAATAGACTGCCTTGTTTTCAGTGCGCAGCTGGCGCAACTGTCAGAATCGAATGTCACCCTGGACGTGAGAAGGAATTTGGCCGAAGCGAGGTCAGACATTCGAGTATCTAGCTCGTGATCACGTATCATGTGCAATGAGGGGTAACAATACCTTTCAAGAAATCAAGCGACTGAATGACGGATATCGTTTTTCGGTCGCTTTCTATTTAATCTAATTTTTTTACCATGTAGGTACCTTCAAGTTGGTAGCCTAATTTACCGTAGTACTGCCTTACACCAATGCCGGAAATAACGGCTATTTTTTTTATTCCTTCTTTGGTGGCAATTTCTTCAGCTTTAGCCATCAAGCTTTTACCAAGTCCAAGATGTTGAACTTTTTCTGTTTTGCCAAGTGGTGCTAGTTGACCGTAAGTGTGAAGTTCTCGAATTAAAGCAGCGCCTTTTAGCTCAGGAATAAAATTGGTATTAATGTCGTCATTAATTCTTAATCTTAAAAAAGCATATAGTACAGTTTCATCTTGTGATTCAAAACTTAGGAAATACTCTAGACCATCTGACGCCTTATACTTTTTAATAAAGAATTTGGAATTTTGAATTTTGAATTTGGAATTTTGAATTTGGTGTCCGGCTTCACGACAACGAATACACTTACAAGCTTTAGGGGTATCTTTAATTTCGTCTTGAATAATTTGACGTAAGTTAGTAATTTTATTTCCCGCAATAATGCTTTCTTCAGGAATGTCTCTGACTAAACGAATTATACGGACATATTTAGGAATAACTTGTTTAATTTTAATAAGTAAGTTTTTTAATTGTTTGTCAGTGTATGGTTTAAATTTTCCAGCCTTGTACCAGTCATACAGTACTGAATCACGAGTCACCACGCAGGGATAAATTTTCAATAAATCTGGTTGAAATCTCTGGTCATTAAAAAGATCTTTATACATTTGGAGATCCATTTTTAAGTTTGAACCTGGTAAATTAGGCATGGTGTGATAAGCAATTTTAAAACCCGCTGTTTTTACCAGCTTGGTCGCTTCGGCAATCTGTTTGACAGTATTGCCTCTTTTGTTTAATTTTAAGACAGAGTCAAAGGTATTTTGTACACCCATTTCAATTCGGGTACAGCCAAGCATTCTCATCCGACTGAGTTCGGTTGGAGTTATAAAATTTGGTCTGGTTTCCAGGGTTAAACCAACCATGCGGTGTTTGGTAGTTTCATTCCATTTTTGTGCTTGTTCCAGAGTCTTAGCAGTTCTACCGTTCAAAGCATCTAAGGTTCGTTTAAGATAGTGAGTCTGATACGGTTTAGTGTAAGCCGACCAGGTACCACCCAAAACAATTATTTCAATTTTGTCAGTTGGGTGACCATTATTTTTTAGAGATTGAAGTCTAACGCTAACTTGTTTAAAAGGATCCCAGTCATTCATGATCGCCCTCATCACTGCTGGTTCATTAGATAAATAACTTTTGGGCATACCAGATTCGTCCGGGCAGTAAATACACTTGCCGGGACAAGGATAAGGTTTTGTAATAATAGTAATAACTGCCACTCCGGATAAAGATCGTACTTGTCGTTTTCGCATCAACAGCTCTAAATTTTTATCCTCTTTAATCTGTTTAGTTTTAATGAGTTGATTGTAAACTCTAATCAAATCAGAATTAAGTGGCGATGCCATTTTTTGACCGTTTGATAATTGACGTTTAACATTAACAAAATGCTCCCGATTTTTAACTCTGGTTTTTACTAATTCTTTAACGATTGTTCGTAATTTTTCATTCATATTATTATTGTCATCCCGCACAAGTCCCGCGATAGCGGGACGCGATGCGGGACCCAGAGCTACACAGTTTAATCTGGATCCCTGCTTTCGCAGGGATGACAAGTAGAAATGTTTAACTATGAGAAAAGAAATAGCTCAAAAAATATTAGATAAAAATGTTAGTGATTATAATCAAATTGCTGCTTCTTTTAGTCAGGTACGTACTCAACTGTGGGATGAATTTAAAGTTATCCAAGACCTTATTAAAACAGGTGATAAAGTATTAGATCTTGGCTGCGGAAATGGAAGATTAAGGTTATTATCTAGAGACCAAAATGTCAAGTTTGATTATGTGGGAGTTGACAGTAGTCAAGAATTAATTAAAATTGCCGAAAGCAATAATGATTTTAAAATGGATAGTCAACAGTTTTTGGTAGCTAGTATGCTTAAACTGCCTTTTGCTGATAATTCATTTAATGTAGTTGCTAGCGTGGCCGTATTTCATCACATACCCAGCAAGCAGATGCGCTTAAAAGCTTTGCAAGAGGTTAAGCGAGTATTAAAACCTGGTGGCACTTTAATCATGTTTAATTGGAATCGTTGGCAAAAAGATTATTTGCATTATATCATTAAATATACGCGATTAAAACTGATTGGCAAAAGCGACTTAGACTTTAAAGATATTTTGATTCCTTGGATGAATGGCGAGGTTAAACGTTATTTTCACGTTTTTACTTTAGGGGAGTTGAAAAAATTAGTAAAATTATCAGGCCTTAAATTAGAAGAAAATTATTTGTCAGACTGGAAGAATGGCGATAAGAAAAGCCACTTTGATTATTTGCATTCTACAAATATTGTCACCATAGCCAAAAAATGGTAAGCTTTTGGTGTCAAAAAAGCTATTTTTAATTTTTAAATTTATTAATCTTATGAAAAATTGGAAGAAATTGACCGTTATTTCATTAATTGGTCTTTTTTTAATTGCTTTGCCTGTCTTTGTTCTGGCTGGCAATAAAGATGATTTAATTATTGTTGGAGCCGATGAGATTATTGACGGTAATTTTATAAGGGCTGGTAAAACCATTGATATTAAAGGAGCAGTAAATGGTGATGTAATAGTTGCTGGTTCCAGCATCACAATTTCTGGACCAGTGGCCGGGAGTGTTATTGCTGCCGGATCAAGCATTAGAATAACTGGACCAGTGGCCGGGAGTGTTCGGGTGGCTGGTAGTTTAGTTGATATTGACAGTGAAGTTGAAAAAAACGTATGGGCCGCCGGGAGTATTGTAAATTTAGGAGCGAATTCTACAGTTGGTTGGGACGTTTATAGTGCGGGAGCCAACGTGGAACTTCGTGGTTCAATTGGTGGAAATGTATGGGCCGGAACAGCTAATTTAATTATTACCGAAACTGTTGGCAAAGATGTTACGGCGTCAGTTGATAGAGATGGTCAGATAATTTTATATCCAGAAGCTAGGGTGGCTGGTAATTTAACCTATAAAGCTAACAGTGAAGACCAATTAATTTTGCAGGAAGGATCAATTGTTTCCGGAGAAATTTTAAAAAAGGCAATCCCTATTCCCGAGAAGTTTGATTTCAATAAAATTTTTAGTGGTTTAAGTCTTTTTATTAAATTGACCGTGTTGTTTAGTTTGTTAGTTGTCGGGTTAGTGCTAATTGCGATGGTGCCAAAAATTTTAATTCAGGTTAAAGATGAAATGGTTAAACGTCCAGGGCCATCAATTGGTTGGGGTTTTATTTATCTGGTTGTTGTGCCTGTTGTGATGGTTATATTAATGGTTACTATTATTGGAATTCCTTTGGCATTGATAATTATGCCTTTTTATTTAATTGGTCTTTATCTAGCTAAAGTTTGTGCCAGTTTTGCCATCGGAATTTTAACCCTTGATAATCTGGCAAAAGATAAAAAATATAAAGGCAGTTTAATTTGGCCTTTAGTGGTTGGTATAATAATTTTTGCAATAGTTACCAGTCTGCCATTTGTTGGTTGGATTGCAAAAATCGTTCTAGTGCTATGGGCCTTGGGTGCAGGTATTCATGTTAAAAAAGAAATTTTACGGGAGTATAAATAATCTAAATTAAATAAAGTTGGAGAGGCACCCGGATGGGTGTTTCTCTGACTGACTTAAAAATTATGGCTCAATTAGAAAAAACAATGTTTCGAGAGTATGATATCAGAGGCTTAGTGAATGACGAGCAAGTTAATGAAAAATCTGCTGGATTAATTGCTAAAGGGTTTGCTAAATTTTTAGATAAACGAGGAGTTAAAAAAATAGTTATTGGGTATGATTCTCGGGAATATTCTAAAAGATTACATGACGCCTTTGTCCAAGGACTTTTGTCTTCGGGGGTTGATGTTACTACAGTTGGCATGGTGATTTCACCAGTATTATACTTCGCTCAGTATCATCTTAAATTTAAAGGTGGAGCAATGATTACCGCTTCACATAATCCAAACGGTTGGGGTGGGTTTAAACTGGGCTATGATTTTTCTACTACCTTACTACCACCAGATATTAAAGAAATGTATGAGATTATATTAAATGATGATTTTATTAGCGGTGAAGGTAAAATGGAAGAGTACAAAGGGATTAATGATGATTATGAAAAGTTGGTAACTTCACGAATTAAATTAAAAAGAAAATTAAAAGTGGTGGTTAACTGTGGCAATGGTACAGCTGGAGAAATTGCCCCCAGGGTTTTAAGAGCCGCTGGCTGTGAAGTAGTAGAACAGTTTTGTGAAAATGATCCAACTTTTCCTAATCACGAGCCCAATCCTAGTTTAGTCAGCGCACAAGAAGCCTTGTCCGAGATGGTAAAAAAAGAATCGGCTGATATTGGGCTTGGTTTTGATGGTGATGGTGATCGGGTTGGTTTTGCTGATGAAAATGGCGAAACAGTTTTGGCTGATCAAGCATTAATTCTAATTGCCAGATTGGCATTAATTGAGCAACCAGGTTCAGCAATTGTTTTTGACGTCAAAGCTACACGTGGTTTAATTGAAGACATTAAAGCTCATGGTGGCACGCCGGTGATGTGGAAAACTGGTCATTCTTATATTAAAGCCAAGAGTAAAGAAGTTGATGCTTCTTTGGGGGGTGAGGGCAGTGGACATATTTTTTATCGTCATGGTTATTATGATTATGATGACGCTATCTTTGCTGCCTTAAAATTACTTGAATATCTTTCAACGGAAGATAAAACATTTTCTGAGTTAATGGCTGACACTCCACAATATGAAAAAACGCCAACTATTCAAGTTGATTGTGCTGATGAAATAAAATATGGTATTATAGATAAGCTATTGGCTGATCTTAAATCAGATTATGGTGACAAGGTTGTTGATATTAATGGCGCCAGGGTTGAATTAGATAATGGTTGGTTTTTAGTCAGGGCTTCTTCTAATATGCCGGTTTTAACGCTTGGCTTTGAAGCTAAAACAGAGGTGGGACTCAAAGAACTGCAGGAAACTCTTAAAAAGTATCTGGAAAAATATCCAGAGATTGGGAAAGAATGGAAAAGTGGGTAACACAATGCAAATCTACGAATAGTATATGAATCTATAAATTTTACAAATAGTATTCGTAACATTCGTATAAATTCGTAATTAGTATTATATTAATTATTAATAAAAAAATTGTATGCCTTTTTTTGCCGCTGTGTTAATTTTTATTGGATTTGTCATTTTGATCTCTGTCAGACAGGTTAATCAGTATGAACGAGGAGTAAAGTTTATGCTCGGTAAGTATATTGGAACGAAAAATCCTGGCTGGCGTTTAGTTATTCCGGTAATTCAAATGATGCGTAAAGTTGATATTCGAGTTAAAGCGGTTGATGTGCCGGACCAAGAGGCGATTACAAAGGATAATATTTCAGTCAAGATTAATGCCGTTATTTATTATAAAGTAAGAGACGCGGCTAAGGCAGTGATTGAAGTTGAGAATTTTAGGTTTGCCGTTTCCCAATTAGCTCAAACCACCATGAGAAATGCTACCGGTGAAGTCAGTCTTGACGAACTGCTGGCTAATAGAGATGAAATTTCTAAACGAATTCAAAGCATTGTTGATTCTGCCTCAGATCCATGGGGGATTAAAGTTGATAACGTTGAGTTAAAAGATATCACCTTGCCTGAAGAGATGAAGCGAACCATTGCCAAACAAGCCGAAGCCGAACGTGAACGTCGTGCCGTTATCATTAAAGCTCAAGGTGAAGTAGCCGCCGCGGAAAATATGGCCAAGGCTGCTCAAACCCTTCATGAAGCACCAGGCGCTTTACACTTAAGAACCTTGCAGTCAATTAATGATTTGTCTTCTGATCAATCAAACACGGTGGTGTTTGCTTTACCACTGGAAGTGTTAAGAGCCTTAGAAGGTCTAAGTAAAAAATAATGATAGGAATATTTGATTCCGGTATTGGCGGTTTAACCGTCACAAAAGAGGTAGTCGCATCCAGTGACTACCAACTTTTGTATTTGGGTGATACTGCCAGGACGCCTTATGGTAATCGTAGTCAAGATTTAATTTATCAATTTACCGTGCAAGCAGTTGATTATCTATTTAAACATGGCTGTCAGTTAATTATCATTGCCTGTAATACTGCTTCGGCCGAAGCCTTAAGAAAGATCCAACAGGAATGGTTACCAAAAAATTTTCCTGACAGACGAGTTTTAGGGGTTATCAGGCCAGTGGTTGAAGTAGCGGCTGTGGAGTCAATAACTGGACGCATTGGGGTGGTTGGCACCAGAGCAACAGTTAATTCAGGAGCTTATGATCGGGAACTAAAGCAACAAAAAAGTAGCCTTAAAATATTTTCGCAAGCTTGTCCGATTGTTGTGCCTCTCGTTGAAGAAGGTTTACAAAATCGTCCGGAAACTATGAAATTTATTCGAAACTGTTTACGCCCCTTAAAGGCAAAAAAAATTGACACTTTAATTTTGGGCTGTACTCATTATCCATTACTGTTCAAAAAATTTAAACAAGCTGCTGGTAAAAGCATCAAAGTCTTAGACACTGGAAAAATTGTGGCTGATAAATTAACTGAATATTTAGTAAAACATCCAGAGATTGAGACTAAATTAACCAAAGGAAAGGGTCATCGTTTTTTAGTAACTGATGTCACCGCAACCTTTAAAGAAAATGCTCAAAAATGGTTAGGCCAAGATATTAAATTAGAAAAAATTGATTTGCAATAAAAAATCCCCTTAAGAGTTACGTAAGGAGACTTTCATTTTATAAAAAATTAATTATCAACAGTACTTAGATTGGAGTGCTGTTTTTGATTATTCACCAGTTAGACAAACTTTTTTAATAGCTGAAACAAAAGCTGCAGTTCTTAGGCTAATATTATGTTTTCGGGCGACGTCTCGAGTGTTGTTGTAAGCATCTAAAATGATTGGTTTTAGCTTTTCTTTAACTTCTTGCTCGGTCCATTTTTGGTTTTCCATATTTTGTTTCCACTCAAAATAGGAAACCGTTACTCCACCAGCATTAGCCAAAACATCGGGAATAATCAACATCCCCCTATCATTCAATAATTGATCAGCTTCTGGGGTTATTGGACCGTTAGCTAATTCAATAATAAAGCGAGCTTTAATTTCTTTGACATTCTCTTCGGTGATTTGATTTTCTAAAGCAGCCAAAACTAAAATATCGGCATCGGCTTCTAAAATTTTATGAGGTGGCATGGCATCATGGACTATTTGACATTTATCGGTTTCATTACCAATACAAACGTCTAGGCTACCATGATTTTGTTTAATCGCTTTAATAATATTAGTATCAAAACCTTGTTTGGTAGGATCGATCACGGCATTTTTTGAATCAGATACTCCTATTACTTTAAAGCCAGCATTGTACATCAAGTCAACCATGTTTGCCCCAGCGTTGCCATATCCTTGAACGACAACAGTTAAATCTTCTGGAAGTACTCCAAGTTCTTTAACTATTTCTTTTAAAATAAAAAAGCCACCGTCAGCTGTGGCCGTAGCTCGGCCAAGTGAACCACCAGCCTCAATTGATTTTCCGGTAATCATAGCCGGTTGAGGTTTACCAGTTAATTTACCATACTCGTCTACCATCCAATCCATAATTTGTGAGTTTGTGTTAACGTCAGGAGCTGGAACATCCTTATCTGGTCCTAAGTCTTTATAGAATTCCTTTACAAAACCACGGGACAGTTTTTCTAATTCTGTTTGACTAAGTTGTTTAGGATCAACTTCAATACCACCTTTACCGCCACCCATCGGAATTTCGACGACAGCAGTCTTAATTGTCATCCAAAAGGAAAGAGCCTTGACTTCATCGAGATCAACTTTTGGATGAAATCTAATGCCACCTTTATAAGGGCCACAGTTATTATTGTATTGAACTCTATAAGCGGGGAATTTTTTTTTGGTTCCATCGTCCATATCAATCTCAATTTCTGCTTGTAAGATTTTATTTGGTTTTCTTAATTCTTCTAGACGGTCATTGTCACCAATAATTTCAGCAGCTTGGTCAAGTTGCTTCATCGCATTATCAAATGGGTTTGCCATAATTTTTTAATTTATTTTATGTATAAATAGATATTACTAGATCTCTTGTCTTTAGGTTTTAAGTCAATTACTTTGGCCGGCTTCCAAGTAGGTAATTTAAAGCCGTAACAAACTATTTTAGCTCCTGGTTTTAACTCGGCCAGCAGTTTTTTTTCTACCTTCGGCATGACCGTATTTATCAAGAAACAAAAAACCGCATCAGCGTTTGACAGGTCAGCACTATAAAAGTTTTTATATTGTACAATAGCTCGACTTTTATGTAAAGCAATGCTTATCTTAGCTCTGACGTAAGCCCAAGGCGCAATTTCAAAACCTGAAGATTTAGCCCCACGACGTTCAGCCTCAATTAAAAAACGGCCATCGCCGCATCCCAAATCATAAAATATTTGTCCGGGTTTTAGATCAAATTGATCAATAATAATTTTAACGTTTCTTTTTGGGGTAGGGACAAACGGTACTCTGGTGAAAAAAATAGCGATTGCGCTACTGCCAATCAACAGAGAAATAAGGATACTAGCTCCAGCCACTGTTAAAACAATGACGTATATTATTATATCTACCATTATCTAATCCCAATCTTTTTTCTAATTTCTTCTAAGTTTTTAGCTGCTTTGGCTTGGGCTTTTTTTGATCCAGTAATAAAAACTTTTTTGACCTCAGTGTCGGAAATTTTAGCTTTAGCTTTTCTAAAGTCTGAAAAGTATTTGGCAATATCTTCAGCTAACTTTTGTTTAAGTTCAGAGTACTGTAAGTTTCCAGTTTGGCTTTTAGTTTGAAAATCTTGATAAGTTTTTTGATCACCAAATATTTTGACTAGGTCAATAAGATTTTTGGCGCCTAGGCTCTTGCCATCTCCAGTGTCAGTTACTGCCTTGGCCAATTTTTTTTGAATAACCTCAGGTTTGTCATCAATATAGATACAGTGATTATCTCCCAAACTTTTTGACATCTTTTTGTCTGGTGCTAGGAGGCTCATCACTTTAGGTGTGTCAGTAAATAATGTTTTAGGCTCTTTAAAAGTATTACCAAATTTATTATTAAAAAATCGTGCAATCTGACGAGTTAATTCAAGATGTTGTTCCTGATCTTTACCTACGGGAACGGTGGTGGCTTTATATATTAAAATATCAGCCGCTTGTAATACCGGATAATCAAATAGACCCAGATTGATGTTTTGCTTTTGCCGGCCGGCCTTGTCTTTATATTGGGTCATACGTTCAAGGAAGGAGACAGGCGTAACCGTATTAAGTATCCAAGCTAGCTCCATATGTTCCGGCACATAAGATTGAATAAATAAGGTACATTTTTTGGGATCCAATCCAGCGGCTAAAAATTCCTTCCCAAGTTCAATCACCTCGTCTTGCTTGGTTCTTGGGTCATAATCAGCGGTGATAGAGTGATAATCTACAATAGCAAATAAACAGTCATGTTTTTTTTGTAACTCAACAAAGTTGCGTAAAGAACCCAAGTAGTTTCCAATATGTAGTTTTCCTGTTGGTTGCACGCCAGACAGTATTATTTCTTTTTTCATATGTTTATTGTATCAGATGTACCTTAAAGAAAAAAGTGGGGAAGTATTTATGTAAACCTTCCCCACATGCAGCGGCCTCCAAACTCACTAATTCTTGACTTCGCAGCAAGAATATTTTTTGCCCATTTCTTGTTGGCCAATCTTTTTGCCACAAATAGCACAGAGTATAATTCGGCATTTGAGGCAAACAGCAACGTGATTACGTGGTTCACTTAAGGAACCATCAATGCAAAGGTTACCATTATCTTTTTCGTGACATTCAGGGCATTTCTGTCCACCAGTTATGGTGAATGATGGTCCTGAGACGCTTCCGAAACCCATTTTTCACCTCCATTCGATCAAAGAACATTAAAGATTAATAATTAAAAAAACCGTCCATCTCTTAGGTGTATTTAAAATACACATAAGGGACGAAAGGCTTTAGTCCTGAACTTGATTCAGGATCTCCCGTGGTACCACCCTTTTTATTAAAAAAATCCGTGTCAGTACGGATATTTTTTAATCACTTTTACTGACTCTGCCTTCCCAATATGTCAGGAACGACATCAGTTAGCCCATGATTACGGAGGCGGCCGAACTTCCACTAGCGCAGAAGTCACCTCAGCATGCCCAACCCTTCGACTCGCTACGCTCGCTCAGGGCGGCGTCCAAGTCAAAGGACATGCGTCAAAGGTTTTAGATCCTGAAACTAGTTCAGGACAAGGTTTTTAAAGATAAATACAGTTTAGCAGGTATCAAAAATTTGTCAACTATGTATTTAATTTTGGCTTGACAAAGCAAAAATTTAGTAGTAATATTTAAACCCCATCATGTTGATAGGAAAAACAGGAGAAGAACAATGTGTACCACAACGCCAGAATTGGCAGAAACCACATTTGGTAATCTGCCGGACGGTGCTCTCTTTTTCCTTCCTTCTGAAAGCGGAATGAGCCATATTCAGATGAAGAAATTAGAATCCGTTAAAAACCCTAATACATATGTTCCGGTTAATGAGCCTACAACCACTTATCATGCCGGCCCAAACAAACAGGTCTTTGTAGAGAAATCTTAACATACTAGATGTAAGATTAACTGACCCTGAGGATTACCCAAAAGTCGTAGTCCTCTTTTTTTTAGACTTGAATAATTACAGGCAAGACCATTGGTCGACGTTGGGTTTTTTTGTAAAGAAATTTACCAATTTCATTTCTAATCCGGTCTTTGTAATAGTTTTCATCAACACCACCTTTTAAGTTCTCTTTGAATATTTTTTTTGCGGTTGAGCGAGTTTCTTCAATTAACTTTTTATTTTCTTTCATGTAAATAAAACCTCGAGAGATTAGATCTGGATTTTGGACCAGTTGACCCTTTTTACGGTCAATGGTAGCAATAACCACGATCATCCCATCATCGGCCATGACTTGGCGATCGCGTAATACCACCTGTGACACGTCACCAACCCCCAGACCATCAACAAATACATGACTGGTATCTACTTTTTGATTAGTTAATCGACCACCCTTTTTATCGAATTCAATTATTTGTCCATTATCCGCTACAAAAATTTTTGATCGGGGAATTCCAGTGCTGACGGCCACTTTAGCTGATTCATGTAGTAAGTAGTGGTTAGCGTAAACAGGAATCAGAAAGCCAGGCTTAACTTCACTAAGTAGTAATTTAATGTCTTCAATTTTTCCATGGCCACCAGCATGAACATCCATGATTTCTTTATGAATAACATTGGCGCCTTGGCGATACAAATTATCTTTAAGGTATTGAATAGTTCGTTCGTTTCCCGGAATAACCGATGAAGAGAAAACAATAGTATCTTTTGGTTCAACTTTTAGGTAGTGATGATCACCATTAGCAATCCGACTTAACACCGCTCGGCCTTCACCTTGTGATCCGGTACAAATTACCACCACTTTATTTTTGGGATAATCATGAACTTTAGAAATATCAATCATCGTGTGTTTACCATGTTTGATAAAACCAAAAGCTTTACCAATTTCAATGTTAGCTTTCATACTAAAACCATCAATGGCCACTTTCTTGCCGCTGTTTTCGGAAATTTGTATCACTTGACCAATTCGTTCAACCATTGAGGAGAAGGTACCAAAAATAACTCGGCCATTAGAATTTTGAATAATATTTTGAATATTATTATAAACCTCTTTTTCCGAACCTTGATGTCCAGCTTGCGTTGAGCCTAAACTCTCCATCATTAAGATTGATGGTTTATTTTTTTTATTCCACTTAGCTAGATGCCGCATGTCCGTTTTTGGTCCATCAACTGGGTCAAGGTCATATCGCCAATCACCAGGATGAATAATGGTACCAGCCGGTGTTTCCAGAATTAAACCAACGGCATCTTTAATACTGTGAGTCACCGCAAAGAAATTTACTTTAAAATTTCCCAATTTATAAACCTTATTGATTGATTTAATTTCGGAGATATTGGGAGTAAATTTTTCATGATGATCGGCTAGTTGTCTTTTTAGGAGGGCAGCGGTCATTGGTGCGGCAATGATTAGGGGATTACCCAGTTTAGGTAGTAAATGTGGTGCGGCACCAATATGGTCCATATGACCATGACTAATAATAACCGCTCTAATATTTTTTTCTTTTCCTTGCAGAGAAGAAATATTAGGAATGATATAATCGATACCATGCATATCTTCGTCTGGGAATTGGTTGCCCATGTCTAAGATAACAATATCTTTACCATACTCAAAAACGGTCATATTACGTCCAACTTCTTCTAAACCACCTAAAGCATAAATTTTTAATTTATCTGGACCTTTTTGATGATCAACTTTTGGACGGGTAGCTCCACCACCTTTAATGAACTGTTTAACAGTTTTTTTAGCCTTGCTCTTAGGCCTTGACTTGGGAGCTGATTGAGTTTTATTAACTTTTTTTGGTTGCTGGTTTTTTCTTTTACCAGACCAAGATCCTCCTTGGCTCGATTTTGTTGAGCCTCGGGGGGTAAATTTTTTAGTAGTTTTCTTCATAGTTTATTAATAATTATTTCTTACTTAAGACTGTTATCTTAAGTAAGATGAGTGCCGGAGGTGGGACTTGAACCCACAAGCTTTGCAGCACACGGCCCTGAACCGTGCGTGTTTACCAGTTTCACCACATCGGCATTAGGCACTGGCTGACGCGTCTGCCTTCGGCAAGTTCCGCCACTCGCCCCTAGTTCTACCGGTTCCACACCATCGCAAGGTAATAGTAGACAATTTAATTTTTAATTCTTAATTTCGAATTTTTAATGAATTTCGAATATCTTAATTTTGAATATTTATCTTATGTTTAAGATCTATGATTAATGGTTTTTTAAATTTACTGGCTCTAGCTGACAGTATGCAGGTAATTTTTTGATTTTTTAAAATTAAAAAATTAAAGTATTAAAAATTTATTCAAAATTAAAAATTTGAAATTACCCGCTATTCTATAGTTCCTTGGTATCGACGCTTTGTTTTGATATACCAATCTTGTAAGTTATTAAAGCGATCAGCGGGGACAATAATTCTATCTAGATTAACCCCTTTAATTTTTTGATCAGTGACATAAGTATAAGTAGGATTGTGGAGAAAAATGGCAGGAATTTCTACTGATAAAATATCCTGGAATCTTTGGTAACTGTTTTGTAGAACTTCTGGATCTAAACTTGTTTTGGCATCCTCTAAAAGTTTGTCAACTTCACGATTTGCTAGCAATGCTAAATTAAGTCCGGGATCTAAAACTTGTGAAGAGTGCCAGAAGGGGTAAGGATCAGGATTGGAACCAACGATAATACCGAATAGCAAAATTTCGTAATTTCGTGGTTTGATAATTTCACGACTAATTTTGCTACCTTCAATTATTTTTAAATTAACTTTTACGCCAATACTCTGCCAAAATTGTTGAATCAACTCTGAAGCTTTAACGTTTTCTGGTTGATTAACCGTTGTTAATTTTAGTTCCAAAATGGCATCATTTTTTTGCCGATAAAATTCTTGCCGTGGCTCCTCTTCAATTAGCTCTTGCTGTTCATCAACTATCTCAGGCTCAGCAGGTTCGGTTGGTGGCTCATCACTTATCGCAGTTGATTCGTTTTCGTTGACATATTGATTATCAGCATCGGTAGTCTCTTGAGCATCAGCCTCT
>NYZP01000004.1 GCA_002687175.1 Parcubacteria group bacterium | reverse complement strand
GACACAGTAGATTCCAAGGTCTTAGTAATGGTACCATCACCAATTACCAACCTAATCTTTCCATTGGCCATTTTTACCATAGAAAACCCCTTAGTTTCATCTCCAACTAAGGCACCGGCTGCATTTGTCTTCACGCCACGAGCATCGTAAATAAATTGAGGTAAAGCCAAACCCTCAAGTTTCACCCAAACTGAAATAGCAAAATTGTTACCAGTAGGATCTAATTTCTTGGCAGGATCATAGATCTCCCCGTAACCATCTGTGTCAGGAAACTTTACACTTTTCTTATTTATGGATTCTCCAAGTATTTGGTAGTTATATAAGGTAGTATCCAACTGATTCATATATTCCGGAGCTTTATTATCAGCAACGAGATCAAAATCATAATAAGCAAGTAATTTATCCAAAGGCAAACCTGTTGCTGTAGCTTTTCCAACAAAGGCTCCTTTACTAAATATCAATATAACGAATACTAATAAAGCTAATACAGCTACACTTAGAATAATCCATTCTTTTTTTCCCAATTTATTTTTTTTCATTTTTATTTAACGCACCAAATGCATCATTTATATCTTTCTCTTTCCAGCCAGTTTGATCATGTAAAATTTTTCTGATGTCAACATCACCAGTGCCAGCATTTCTTTCCAGTTTAATCCAATCTTCCAATTCATTTAGATTATATACCACATGTGGTTTTCTGAAGTGTAAGATTAATAATACAATGATAATGATTAATAAAATCACACTAGGTATTAAAATTATCCATAACATGTATTGATCCCAGAAACTAGGTGCTGGTTTTTGTATAGTTGGGGGCGTAGTTTTAGGAGGTTTTGCAGGAGCAGGAGCTACGTATCCTTTGGTCCCATCTTTACATTGAGCCTTTGGAGATGGTTTCAATTTGGCTGTACCACAGGCATGTTCATCTATTACATTTGTACAATATGATTTTCCGTCAGCACAATTCTGAAAATTATTACAAATCCAGGATTCCTCACAAGCCAAACAAGATTGAGTTTCATTCGGTTTATTTTTAGGTACGTTACAATGTTTACTGTCAGTACAAGTTCTGGTTTGTTGTAAATCTTTGTTACAGAAGCTCCAGGCACCACAATCCCAAACGGATTGACATGAACCGCCTCCTCCAGTTTGTTTTGTAGAAACAACTTCAGGTACAGTGAAACTGGTACTTTTAGGGATAGCAACATCTCCCTCGCAAGCAACGTAAACTGTAAGATCTTTGACCGGAGGAACGAATTGCGCAGAGAATTTTCCTAAAGCATCTGTTTTCACCTCGTTAAACCACACACTACTTACACCATCACTAGCCTGCATGCCAACGGGAAGATTTGCAGCTGGTAAATTATTAGCTTTACAAGTACCTTCAATCTTAATTAAGCTTAAGGAAGCGTCAATTTCTACAGTGGTTTCAGCACTAGCTAGCGGAATTAGCAAAAGTACTAACAATAAAAATTTAAATTTAACCATAGGTAACTGATTTAGCATCTATTAACGAGTCAAATGGTCCTGAGGTTGGTGTAACGTAGTTTTTCCATACTACTACTTTTACCTTAAATCCACCGCTTTGTACAGGTTTATGCTTAAATTGAATAGTCTCAGTGGCATCCTTTGCCAAGGCTGTTTTGAAGTTAGCAAAGTTTACTTTTTGAGTAGATCCATAATCTATCGTAGTGATGACTAAATGATTTGCTGGTAGGGCCACATCCGGAGTTATATCAACTTTAACTGTATATTCCTTTGTTGTCGAAGTACTTGCTGTAGTGGCTACAGTATTAGTACCATCTAAAAGAGTTATTGTTATATTATCATCACCTGGAGGTGTGGCTGCTACACAGACTCCTTCTGAATTACATTTAGGAGTTGCACCACTACACGAATTTGTATGAGAACCACATTTAGCGTCGGTTAAACATACAGTCTTCCCAGAAGCATCTTGGTCAATCTTCCCATCTCCAGTATTATCCACACCATCACAAACTTCTGTTGTAGACCCAGAACCACCAGCACAACTTTCATCATTATCATACGGACAAGGATCATCAGTACCAGATAAACCGTCACCATCGGCATTGATGGTAAATGAATACTCATCATACACTACATCTTCGTATTTAAAATCTGGATTCTCAGCATTAGGATCATCACTTGTGATTAAGTCATTCTGACTATCTAAATCCAAAATGTCAATTACAATAGGTGCTATTTTTACTTTCTTAACACCAGATCCAACTACGGAGATTGGTTTTACTTTAATTGCAAATAAATCCAAATCTCCAGTAATAGCGTCATTAAAATTTAAAGTGGCATGTTCTATGGTTAATTTCTTACCATCGAGATCGCAATAATAAAATGTATCATCCCAAGCCCCACTTGCAGCTAAGTTTGCATTGGGAAATAAAATCACATTAGCTTCACAATCATCAGGAAATTTGGCTTCAAATTCCTTTAAATCTACCACTACTTTGAAAGCCACGGATTCCTTTGCCTTAATATTTGCCTTAAACACTAAAGTGTTATCCACACCCTTCTGAAAGAAAGGTTGGCCAACAGTATCTTGCTCTGATTTGAAACTAGCTTGAGTTACATCTTGACTAGAATCGTAGAAAGCTTTTCCTACAAAAGCATCGGAGAAAAATAATAGTAAGGCGATAGCAAGAACAGCTACTACCGAAATAATAATTATCATAGTAGTTCTTTTTTTGTCAGTATTTGGTTCCATTTTTTTATTTTCTGCCATTTTATCCACCAAATAGATTCTTAAGCCATTTTGCCAAGGCACTCACGAATTTTACCGTCCATCCTTTATGAGGATTATCATCTGCGTAAGCCTCATCAATTAATTCTTGATTATTTCCATCTTCTGCAAATTCCTGCATGGAATCAATGAAAGGTGAATCTTCGGGTACACAAGCACCATCAACACATTTTTTCCCTTCATCGCAATCCTCACCAATGAATGAAACCATATTATTGTTACAAAATTTTTCCACAACTCTACCTTCATTCGCGCATTGATCGTCATGTGAAACATATTTGTAATATATTGAGTCTCCACTCACAAATTCGTCAATCCCTTTAGCCGTTCCCTTTTCCCCAAAATTGATAAAAGGATATACTGCTGGATCAGCTACAACAGATTCGTCCTTCTGTGAATCGAAAAATGAATATGTGCTTTCAGTTATTGTATCTGTATCCGTGCACGCTGTATCCAAACAATATCCTTCTGCAGAACATACTTGATCTTCTCCACATTCTTCTTGAGTCTCACATGTTACATCCGGCTTAATACATTGATCAAAATAACAAACATGATCATCTGCACAATCTGAACTTTTAGAACATGCTGCTGTGGAACATCCGGTATCTGTACATTGTTCACCTTCAGCACATACTTTGTCAGCTGCAGTACAGAAATCCTCATTTTTCAAATCCACTTCAATACCTTCACTAGGTGTACATAAGTCTGTCACCCATATTTTCATATCATCACCAACACCTAAAGTAGATCCAGTAAATATACCTGTATTAACATCTGTTTCAGTAAGAACATACCCTGGATCACTTTGACCATTTACTTTGAAACTCACAACATCGGCAGAAGCTGCGTCTGTATTTTCAAGAATATTGGTGCTAGTAAGAGTAATATCAATGTTACCACCTACGGTAAATTCAGTAGGATCAGTAGTTAGAACAGATTTCACACAGCCAGGGATGGTACATTTATCTGCAACACATGAATAAGCATCTACACATTCGTTACCACATGTACCACAATTTGCTACATCGTTTGGAACACAAGCATCGTTGCATTTCAATTCGTCATCTGCACAGGTAAGATCACCTTCTTTACATTGATAATTGTCACAACTACCGCCTACAAACTTAGGATCTGTACAATCTGAAAAAGTTTTACAACCATCTGTAGCGGCTATACAAACATTATCAACAGCTTTATCTGAACATTTAACTGAAGTACAATCTGCATCTTCAGTACAAGGATCTCCTAGTGCACTAGTAAAAGTGACGGTGGAATCGAGCTTAGATCCACCTTCTAGTTGATCTGTTGTACCCAATTTCATAATTGCTTTCAGAATTTTAAGATTCCCTGTTGTACCACCTTCAACTGTAGAAAAAGTAATTTTAAATGTGTTAAATACACCACTTATTTTATTTGTAAATGAGAAAGCCTTAAAAATTATTTTTTTCCCATTGTCAGTTTCCTCTTCCTTCCATGGAGAAACAGTCCAAGCATTAGTAGTTAAAGTTGTCCCTGGGATAACATCAGAAACGGAAAGACTATTTGAATCATACTCTATCTCGACATCAATGGTTGCAATTTCGCCTTTAGGTTCCGCGTTTATATACACATCAAAGGTTTGTGGATGAGTTACATCAAAATTAGCTGCACCTGTCCCCATGGTACTGGTTGCATCTATGGTTATATCTCCTGATGCAGCCACGGCTATTGAAGCTAGCATTACTACAAACAAGAAAAGCGGCATTATTTGTTTTAATTTCATTTTATTACCTCATTATTAGGAACAATCTAGGTCCACATTTTCAGCTATCATTGCGATATCATTTAGATCTACGCAGTCATCAGGTCCAAATACATCTCCAGGTAGGTTCAATGTTGCAGGAGTTTTTGGCTCGCAATCGTCAATATTAACATTTGCAGCTATTATTGCGATATCATCAAGGTTTACACAGCCATCTGGACTTCCTGGAGGAGAAACATCTCCATTCAATGATATGCCACTACACACATTATCAGCACCACAAGTCAATCCATCTCCACAATCTGCATCTAGCCAACAACAGTCCACAAAATCATGACAAGTCGGATCTTTGCAGTCAATTAACCCATCGTTATTATCATCCAATCCGTCATTACATGTAGGTTCAGTAGAGAATGTTTCAACGCAGTCTTCTGCCAAATATGTAACTGGAACAGATTGGTCGGGCAATATGGCACCACTTACATAGTCTACACAGGCTTTTACTAAATTTTCAGTTAAAGGCGTATTTTCAGGCCAAAATTCTAAGTGTTTACAATTAGATATTTCCACCACTTGATCTTCATTGATTAATTTTAGGTCGCCTTCATGAGAAACTATAGGAATTCCTTGATATTGGAAGGCACATTGACTACCACCTGGTAATTCATCTGCAGCACCCAAACCTAATGGAATTTGACATGCTCCGGCAGCTTTTGAGAAACAAGTATCATCTGTAACTTCCTTAGCGATCTTAAATTTGGCATGAATGTTATTAGTAATGATGTTTTCGTTAGGAGGATCTATGGCAGGTACAAAATTATCAAATTCAATTGTCGTTTCTGTATCCTTAGGTGCAGTTGTTTTCACTTCAAAAACAAGATTATAGAGGTGAATTGGATCATTGCCTGATTGAATTGCAAAGAAAGTATGCCATTCTGGTGTTGTTCCATCCTCAGCATAAGTAGATCCAAATAATTTTACAAATTTTCTTCCGTTATCTAAATCTCCAAATTCAGAGTCTAGCAAGAAAATTTTATCATCTTCTGGACCGGGCAAGTCTCCATCAGTTTGCCCTGATGGCTTAGCGCTTACAAAGTCCACAAAGACAGGATCCCAGTTTATTTCTGAAACGAAAACTATGCCATCTTCACTCCCAGGTTGAACATATACCGGAAAACTTAGGGCATTATCTATAGGATCTGGTGTCAAGGCCGGAATTGCTTGACCTGCAATATTCAATGGTATTCCCATGGATCCTGCTGAAAGTATGTCTGAAGTGACTCCCACATCTACTGCTTTCCCCACGAATTGATCAGAAAATATCACTAATAAAGATATCAAAATTAAGCTTAGAACAGTAATAGCTACAATAACCACTAATTTCTTCCTATCTCGATGTACTGGTACAGCCATTATACACTCTCTTTTTTAAATAAGTATTTTTTTACCATTTATATAGTTTCCTACTTCTCCCTATTCTTCATAAAATTCAAGGCAAATGTTTTTATTGACTCACTTGGAATTACGAATTTAAATAATCCAGGTTTGGCCTTTATATATTGCAAATCGTAAGGATCTACTTGACAATTATCATCTTGATCGATATTACCTTGCAGCGGTGTCAAGAATCCGCATTTGTAAAAACAACTTCCATCATTGACAGTAGCGGCAGGGTTGTAGCCTTCATCTGCCAGAGGATCAGTGCAACCAGAGATTATACACAGATTATTGTTTACAAATACTTTTCCTTCCAGTTCACTTTCGAATTTCTGATTAGTAGCCCCATTTTTGTTACATATTAAGTGGATACATCTAGAGTTGTCTATATTAGTAAAGCTTCCTTCTCTTACTAATATGGATTTCTTGACACCGTCCCAAACTTCAACCCCATCATCAAATGCTGAATCTATAAATTGATTCTCAGTTTCTGGTAACGAACATACAGAATATTGACATCTTGATACGTCATGCTCAATATTAAAGGCTTCTAAGGTAATTTGCTGCATTTCACCATTTATTATTACATCAGCATTACTGGCACCTGGTACGTATTCATTATCCACTCCAGTTTTTCCAAATCCTGGTTCAACAGGATCTTTACATACTTGATATAAACATAATGAGCTATCTTCAACAGGAACTGTTCCTGCCGGATTGTTATTAAATTCCTTGGCATCACCATCAGTGCAAATTGAGAATTTACAATGAGCTGCATCAGCAGTGGTTTGAGAATTATCAGAAACTGTTGCTTCTACAAAAACGCCGCCATCGTATACCTCTACTAAATTGTTAAATGAAAACTCATTGTCTGCCCCTGCCATTTCACAAATATT
>NYZP01000003.1 GCA_002687175.1 Parcubacteria group bacterium | reverse complement strand
TAAGTTTGAAAGAAACTTTTCAAGAAGATAATAACAAATGGACTAAAGTTGCCAAAGAAGTTAAAGGAGTTTCCGAAGAAACAACTACTGGAGTTCATCGACTTTATCAAATGATGGAAAAGAAAGAATTATTATTCCCTGCTATCAATGTTAATGACTCTGTTACTAAATCCAAGTTTGATAATGTCTACGGTTGCCGACATTCTTTAGTTGATGGAATCAAAAGAGCCATGGATGTTTTGATGTCTGGTAAAGTAGCCATGGTTTGCGGTTTTGGTGATGTTGGAAAAGGTAGTGCCGAATCTTTAAGCAATGAAAAAGCTCGAATCATGGTTTCTGAAATTGATCCTATCTGTGCCTTACAAGCTTGCATGGCTGGATACACTGTTACCACAGTTGAAGATGCTCTATCCACCGCAGATATTTACGTAACCACCACTGGTAATAAAGATATCATTACAGCTGAACACATGAGCAAGATGAAAGATCAAGCCATAGTTTGTAATATTGGTCACTTTGATAATGAAATTCAAGTTGCTGAATTAGAAAACTGGCCAGGGATAAAAAAAGAAGAGATTAAAGGCAGTGAATGTCCTGTGGACAGGTATACTTTTCCAGATGGACATTCAATTTATTTGTTGGCCGCTGGACGTTTAATCAATCTTGGATGTAGCACAGGCCACCCTAGCTTTGTTATGAGTAATTCTTTCACCAACCAAGTTTTAGCTCAACTTGATCTGTGGCAAAAGGAACATGAAATTGGTGTGTTTATGCTACCGAAAGAATTGGATGAAGAAGTAGCCAGATTACATTTATCCAAATTAGGAGCAAAATTAACCAAGATGACTCCAGAACAATCTGCTTATCTAGGAGTTAAAGTGGAAGGGCCATATAAACCCGAGCATTATCGGTACTAGACTTAGCTTTATTTTTAATTATTTTCTCATTTTTTTAATAAATCTTTAAAAATAGAAGTGGTTTCTAAAGTAAAAATGAGTTCAGTTCGTAAGAGTGGCAGTTAAGTATTTTTCTAGTTGTTATTGTTTGGTGTTAGATAAATTATCGTGAGGGTTATAAAATGCAAGTTAAAGATTTTAAATGGGAAAAAGGTATGACTGTACGCAGTATGGTGGATAAGTTTCAAAATCTGGGTTACCAGAGTATTGAACTTAGTAAGGCTAGTGAAATTTTTGTTAAAATGCGGAAAGATGGGGCCAAAATCTTTCTGACTTTTACTTCTAATATGGTTACCTCTGGTTTAAGAGGATTTTTTGCCCAGATAATTAAATACGGGATGGCTGATGTTATTGTTACCACAGTTGGTGGTATTGAAGAAGACATTATGAAAGCCAAAGGAGAGAAATTTAAAGTGGGTCGATTTGATGCCGATGATGTTGAACTCCATGAAAAGGGAATCAATCGAGTGGGTAATTTGTTGGTAGATGTTGAAAGTTATATGAATTTTGAAGATTGTATAAGGGTCATTCTTGACCAGTTATATAAAAAGAAAAAGAGATGGGCGGTCTCGGAAATGTTAAAAGAGATTGGACTAATGTTGGATGATAAAAACTCAATTCTTTATCAAGCCGCCAAAAATGATGTTCCCATTTTCTGCCCGGCTATTACCGACGGCAGTTTTGGTTTTCACTTATACTTATTCCAACAAAAACATAAAGACTTTATCATTGATGTGGTGCAAGACTTTGGAAACATCCTATTCTCTACCTCTTACGACGATAAGAAAGGAGTTATTGCTTTAGGTGGTTCTATTTCAAAACACCACGCTATCTTATGTACTCTTCTTCATGGTGGGGCCAGTTACGCAGTCTATATGACTACTGCCCACCAATCATCAGGATCAGTTTCTGGTGCTACAACGAGAGAAGCAAAATCATGGGGTAAGGTAAAATACGAAAGTGACATAGCTACAGTTATTGGTGATGTGACCATTACTTTTCCACTGGCTATGATTAAAGCTTTCGAAGAATTAGCAGAGGAAGGACTATTAAAAAATGAAAGCTAAATTTGTTATTTCCAAATCAAAAGTACTGGAACAATACCAGCTTGTGGATAAACTAAGCAGTATTACTTCTTACTCTTCAAAAACAAACCCAGATATCACTCCTATTTTGGAAGAAAATACTACTTGTCTGTTCACCATCCACACCGTTAATGAACTAAAACACATTAAAGAAAGATCGAGGTGTTTTTTTCTAGCCCAGGGTTGGAACAATAGATTGATTGAACAATTATTAGATCAAAATATAAATAAATTTGGAGTAGATAACCTTACCGACCTTGACTTTTTAATAAAATATCTAGAAGATACCAACCACCAAGTCGAATTAATGCTGAGAGTTAAATTAAAAGAACATTCCATCAGAACAGAAAGATATTTTGTGTTTGGTATGGATTGTTTAACTATTAACAAAAAAATAAAAGAACTAAACGATCATCCCAATATTACAGCCTTGGGAATTCATTTTCATAGAAAAACACAGAATATAGCTGAATGGAACTTGGTTTATGAAATTGAACAGATGTTTGACAAAGAGACACTGGAAATTATAAATGTAATGAATATTGGTGGGGGCTTACCCAGTATCTACGCTAATGTCAATGTAAAAGTTTTCGATTCAATATATAAAAAAATTCTTGATCTCAAAAAATGGTTGGCTGAAAAAGATATCAAACTCATGTTAGAGCCAGGACGGTTTATCTCTGCTCCCGCAGTTAAACTTATCACCAATATAATTTCGCTTTATGAAAACAACATCATAGTTGATGCCTCTATTTACAACTCGGACACTGATGCTATAATTGTCCCAGTAAAACTTTTAGTTGAAGGGGAATTAAACAAAGATGAAGGAGATGCCTACGTAATCAAAGGCATAACTCCTTGTTCTATGGACTTGTTTAGATATCGGGTGTATCTAAAAGATCCTCAAGTTGGAGATAAAATAGTTTTTCTTAACGCTGGAGCGTATAATTTCACCACGGATTTTTGTGATTTAGAAAAACTTGAAACTGAGGTAATAGAATGAACTATTGGATGAATCTTCCTGCAGAATATAGAACTGGAAAATTTGTGATTTTACCAATTGAATATGAGAAAGATCTAACTTACGGAAAAGGAGCTAGTAAAGGTTCTGCCGAAATAATTAAAGCATCCGAACAACTAGAATATTATGATGAACAGTTTGAAGCGGAACCATTTTTAGAAGGAATTAAACAATTAGAAACCGTCAAAGCCACTGAACCGGAAGAAATGATTAGGCAAGTTTCCAAACTGGTTAATGAAAATAAAAACAAGTTCATTATTGGGGTTGGCGGTGATCATTCTGTAACTCTGGGCTTAACTCAAGATTTGGAGGAGGATGTTTCTGTAATTATTTTAGATGCTCATCCAGATATGTTTTATTCCTGGAACAACTCCCAATTCAACCACCGCTGTGTTGCTCAAAAGTTAGTTGGAAAGCATCAAGTATTGGAAATAGGAATTAGTGCCATGGACTTAGATGAAAAAAAGATTATCGAAAACAATCCTCAGATTAACCTAATTAAGGCCTATGATTACAACCAAGAAATATTAATTAACGAATTAAACAAATTATCTAAAAAAATTTACCTATCCATTGATGTTGATGCTTTTAATTTTATCAATAATACTGGAACTCCTGAACCAGGTGGGTTTAATTGGAATCAAGCTATCGAAATATTAAATATCATTTTTGAAAATAAAGAAGTTATTGGTGCAGATGTGGTAGAGTTTGCCCCCGAAAACAATTTCAGAGCAGAAGCTTATTCTTTAGCTAAATTAATCTATAAAATAATGAGTTTAAAGAGCAAGGAATGAAAGAAGTTATCCACCCCAAGTTTTTAGTAAGATAAATATCTATAACAAATAAAAAAATTCACTCATGCTTCTTCCCCCTTCTAAAAAACTTAATTATCTCTCCAATAACAAATACCGAAGATGACACCACCACTACTAAAATCCAGTCCATTCCAGACATAGCCGTAGTACTAAAAATTCCGTTAAAGAAAGGAACATACACTACCACTAATTGTAATCCAATTGATAAAAGTACTGCTCCAACCAACCATTTATTACTAAAGATTCCTTCTTTAAACACAGAAGCATCCAAGGTCTTACAATTAATAACGTTAAACATCTGAAACATCATTAACGTAGTAAAAGCTAAAGTTGTAGCATATAAGTAATGATGAGGCGGATTCTTCAGATCAATCAATCCTCCAGTCCAGCCACTGGTCTTCAAAGCATAATAAAATATCCCTAAAGTTCCCAACATCATGATTATACCCACAGTAATGGTCCAAATGGTGTCGTACCTGCCCAAGATCCCTCCTCGACTTTTTCGCGGAGCCCGTTCCATGATCTTTGGTTCAGCCGGTTCCACCCCTAAAGCTGTAGCTGGAGCTCCATCTGTAACTAAATTGATCCATAAGATCTGAACGGCAATCAATGGTAAAGGTAAACCTAACAACATGGCCGTGAAGATAGTTAACACTTCTCCCGAATTGGACGATAACAAATAAATGACAAACTTCTTGATATTATCAAAGATATTTCTGCCTTCTTCCACCGCATTAACAATACTAGTAAAATTATCGTCAGTGAGAATCATGTCTGAAGCTTCCTTAGCCACATCAGTACCAGCAATACCCATGGCCACCCCAATATCTGCTTTCTTTAAAGCCGGAGCATCGTTAACTCCATCTCCAGTCATAGCTACCACAAATTTCTGCTTTCTTAAAATTTCCACAATCTTTAATTTATGTTCTGGGTTAACCCTGGCAAAGATAGAGACTTTCTTGATAACTTTCTTCAGATCAGCTTTATCCAATTCATGACCGGCTAAAACTTCCCCTTCAATACCTAGTTTCTGAGCGATTGCTTGAGCCGTAGTAGCATGATCTCCAGTAATCATAATTACCCGAATCCCAGCTTTCTTACAACGGGCAATGGAATCTTTAACTTCTTCTCGAGGCGGATCAATCATCGCTTGTAAACCCACAAAAACCATCCCATTCTCTGGACTGCCAGTTTTATCATTATAAGCAAAACCAAGAACTCTTAATGCTTGTTTAGCAAAAGTTTCATTCTGTTTTAAAATCTCTTTTTTCTTTTGCAAAGTCAAACGCTCTAATTTCCCATTGATCAAGATCCGATCACATAATTTGATAACAACATCTGGAGCCCCTTTGGTAAAAGAAACTTTTTTCCCTTTATTCTTGTGAATCGTAGTCATCATTTTTCGAACTGAACTAAAAGGGATCTCATCCACTCGCGGATATTGTTTATTTAAACTTAAATTAGTAAAATTAGCTTTGGCCGCGGAAACAACCAATGCTGCTTCAGTCGGATCTCCAAACACTTCGATCTTCTTTTTCTTCTCAGATAATCTGGCATCATTACACAAAGAACCACATTTCAGAATAGTCTCTAATGGCTCAGCATCAACTAATTTATTATCCAAAACAAAAGTTCCTTCTTTCTTATAACCTGCTCCCGTAACTTTGTAAACCTTATCATTTGCCCAGATATCAGTGACCGTCATCTGATTATGGGTTAAGGTTCCAGTCTTATCGGTACAGATAACATTAACAACCCCCAATGTTTCTACACTCGGAAGTTTTCTAATCAGAGCGTTACGTTTAATCATCCGCTGCACTCCAATAGCTAGAGCAATAGTCACCACTGCCGGCAATCCTTCAGGAATGGCCGCTACTGCCAAAGCAATCGCTGTTAAAAACATTAATGATGCTGGTTTACCGGCAATTATTCCCGCCAGAAAAACAATCACCGCAATAACTACTACAGCAATGGTCAAGTATTTTCCCAAAGTTTGTAATTTCTTCTGCAAAGGAGTTTGTTTTTCTTTAGCCTCTTCAATCAATTTGGCAATTTTTCCAAACTCAGTCTGCATTCCAGTTGAGCTGATTACTGCAGTCCCTCGCCCCTGAGAAACAATCGTTCCCGAGTAGACCATATTCTTTCGATCAGCCACCATTGTTTTTTCCGGCAGTACATCTAATTCTTTTTTCACCGGTGAAGATTCTCCGGTCAAAGCTGCTTCCTGAGTTCTTAATTCATGAATTTCAAACATCCGAGCATCTGCTGGAATCTTATCGCCAGTTTCCAAAATAACAACGTCTCCAGGAACTAATTTAATGGCATCAACAGAAACTTCCTTGCCGCCCCTCATCACTTTGGCTTTCAGGGAAGCCATCTTCTTTAGAGCCTCAATCGCTTTTTCCGCTCTAAATTCTTGAGCAAATCCTAAAATTGCATTAGCAACAATAATTATCCCAATAACTATCGCGTCCACTTCTTCACCCATAAATATAGAGATGATTAAGGCAACCACCAATAACCAGATCAAAGGGCTTTTAAATTGCTCCAACAAAATTTGTAAAGGATGGATCTTTTTTTCTTCCTTTAATTCATTCAACCCATACTTATGCAATCTGGTAGTTGCTTCTTCATTAGAAATCCCTTGCGGAGAACTCTTCAATTCGTGAAAAACATCATCAATCTTTTTATTGTACATTAACATCCCCTCATTTGATAATAATATTAAAGGATAACTAAGATTTATAAAAAGGTTTTGTTAAACTAGAATCACTTCCCAAACTTTCTTTCTCTTTTCTCTGCAAAAAAATTAAACTAGCTCTTTAGCAGTCTCTAATTCTTCCTTCAATTCCTCAACGGACAAATCAGATTTTACCCCTTCTTTAACCAACATATCCATCATCTCCCCCACTCCCAAATCTGCTAGTTTTGCTGATTCACTTAAGGTAAGTTTTTTTTGTTTGTAAAAATCTATGGCTGCTTTTTTTCTCAGATTATCTAATCCTTCTTCTACTGCCTGTCTTAAAATAGTAGATCTTTCTAATCTTTCCAATTTACTTAAACTATCTGCTTTCTTAATTAGTTCCTTAGGAACACGTATGGATATTTGTTTTAGCATTTTTGATCACCCATTAATTTGTTTTTAATTTTATTGATTAATTCTTCTTTATACCAACCTTCTTTTTCTAAAATACTCAAAGCATTCAAACCATCTTCTTTTTTAATCTTTTTTTTATCCACCAATGCTTCTAAAATACCTAAGGCTGAAGTTAATTTTATTTCCAAAATTTTAGCTGCGTTTCTTCCTTTCCGATCATCAATGATTAAATGAGTTTTCAATTCGTAAGCCAACGCAACAGCTTCTTTCTCCCCTTGATGAAGCATAAAAGTGTTTTCTATAAAAGCTAAGTTATTTTTATCTGCTTTTTTGACAATTATTTTTCCTTCTGTCTTCAATCTTTCTATTTGGTAAGCGTCTACAAAACCTTTTTCTATCCCCTTACCAACTGATTCTTCGTAAACTGCTTCTGGAATCGAAAGAGTATTCTTATCCAATACTTTGATTAGTAAATTTGACTTTGTCAATAAAATCAAAGAGCTTGAATCCATCACTACCTCTTTTATGTGATTCATTTCTAACAAAAGTATCCCAAAGTATAAAAACCTTTCGGTGAAAAAACCTATTTCCCAAACCTTCTCTCCCTTTTCTCTTCAAATTCACTAAGAATTCGAACCAAATCTTCTTTCTCAAAATCCGGCCAATGTTTATCAATGAAAAATATTTCTGCATAACTAGCCTGCCAAATAAAAAAATTACTGGTACGGTGTTCCCCAGAAGTTCTAATTACAATATCTAAATTCTCCGGTACCCACATGTTTTCCTGCAAAGATTTCTCAGTAATCTCCTCACCAGCTTCAACCATCTTATTAACTGTATCAATAATCTCTTCCCGGCCGCCATAAGCCATAGCAAAATTGATTATATGTTTATCGTACTCAGCAGTTTTCTCCATCAACTCTTTCATCTTCTCTTGCATATCCTCTGGAAACAAATTAATCCTACCAGCAAACCTGATCTTGATCTGATCTTTCTCCAACCTTTCATCATTCAACAAGGTATCGATCTCCTTTCGAAAAATATCAAACAGATGATTCTTCTCTATCTCCGGACGGCCAAAGTTCTGGATCGAAAAGCAATACAAACTAGTTTCTTTAATCTCTAATTCTAAAATCCAGTCAAACAGTTTCTTCAGCTTCTCAAAACCCTTACTATGCCCTTTCCACGGCTTCCACAACCTTTGCTTAGCCCATCTTCGATTACCATCTAAAATCAGACCAACATGAATATTCTTCATCAATAAGAAAACTTTAGAATTCTTTTAAAAGTGTTATGGATTAAAATACCAAAATATCAACAAACTATCCAGTAACAATCTTACAAGAACAAGGGAATTTTTTAGCGGCTCTTTGTAGTGCTTCCCTGGCCACTCTCACATGTTCTTTATTGACTCGAACTTCAATCAAAGTCTGGCCTTCTTTTACTCGAGCTGCACAACCAATCACTTTACCAAAACTCTTTTTCATTCCTGTACTCATCCGGTCCGCCCCTGCTCCAGCGGCTAAAGGATTTTCTCTTAAAACATGAAAAGGATAAACTTTAATTTTTAAATGATAAGCTTTCAATAAGGTTTTCTCTAACAACCGATTAGAAGTCATTCTTGCGGATTCCAAAGCATTATGCCGAATATTCATACTCTTTTTAGAAGTTAACATTAACATTGAATCAAACTTTCCTTGAGAATTACCCATCTCAAATTTAATAATCTTCATATTCGGACGACCACCTCTGACAAAATTCTTCTTGGTGAACTTACTAATTCTAGTGTAAGGTCTTTCTAAGTTCTGGTATGCTTTAAATTTTCTTATTCGGGCCATTTTTTCCTTGTTTTACTCTAGATTAAATGTCATTTATAAATATTTCGTGTTAGAGTATGTGTTTAGTTAGTTTTGCCAATGGAGCCGCATTTTTTGCCCACGGGGTGAAAAATCACTGCGCCGTGCAAACTGAACTAAATACATACGTGTTAGAATTTAAGATATCGAAGGTAATTCCAAACAGAACTTAGTGCCATCAATTTTACTTGAATACATGGAAAATTTTCCCCCATGTCCCAAAGCCACTGCTTGACATACTGCCAGTCCTTTTCCAGTTCCTTCTTTACTAGTTTCTCTGGGAATTGTTTCACCCATTTCCAAAATTTGAGAATATTCATTCGAAGGAATATATGATCCAGTGTTATGGACCCCAATATAAGCTCGCCCATCTTTACTTGAGCTTTGCAAGGTTATTGTTCCTCCGATCGGAGTATACTTCATAGCATTATCCAGCACATTTCCTATTGCCCTGAGCACCCAGCCATTATCTATTAACACTTGAGTTCCATTAGAACCATTTTCCACATTAAAATACTTTCCTTGATCTTTCACCAAAGGATCATATGCTTCAGCCAAACCGGCCACCAAAATACCTACTTCCTTAGGACGCCTAACTAAACCTGTAGAATCCTCTACTTGAGTAAGTGAAGCTTCACTTGATTGCATATCATTTAATCTTTGACAACCACGATTAGCTACACCAACTATCTTCTTAAATTGGCTCAATTCAGGAATATTATTACTATTTAACATATCATAGATTAATGCTACTGCACCCTGTACTATTGTGAGAGGAGTTTTCAAATCATGACGTTCTAAGCTATGATGTTTGCCAATCTCTTGCCATTGATATGTCTGCAATTGTGAACCCAACAACCGACATACATTTCTTAAATATCTTTCATCATGAGAATTATACATGTTTTCATTTCGGTGGAAAATTTCTAATGCCCCAACTATTCTTTCATCAAAAGGAATTGGAACATACAACCCAGAACCTACTTCTGGAGCCAACCCTTCAACATTAAATTCAGCAGAGATATTATATTTATAATCAACACAACAACTCACCCCAGCCATACTTAATTCCGGATTGATAATTAAATCACCATCTTGTGCCAAACAAGTGTATTGTCCATTTGACTCCCTAACATAAACAGCGATTCGGTCATAAAATATAGTTTCACCAACTATTCCAAAAACTCCATTTAAGGAATCTTCTAAGGTCTTACCAGAATTCAATTCTGTCCCAAATCTTTCCATCAATTCGAATGAATCATTCATTTACCTGAGTCAAAACCACTTATTTAAAAACCTATCGGTTTAGCATATAATGTATATGTTTTCCCCAAAACAAGTTTTCAATAATTTAAATAAAATTCAATACTTCTCCAAACTCATCTGTCCTTTCCGTCTTCCTTTCGGGATTTCCTTCACTTCTTCTCCTAATTGCTTCTTAACATCTACTGCCAATCTACTTCCCAGAATCTTAACTAAATCACTCAGCTCAGCCTTCTTCAAATCACCTAAATCAACAAATCCATTTTTAAACAATTTCCTAGCCCGTTTCCGACCAACTCCTTTCAACTTCAGTAAAGGTAATAATTCTTTTTTCACTCCATTCTTCACTCTCACTCTTAACTTGTTAATCTCTTTTAACATCGGCTGGAACTGCATCAACCGGGCCAATTCAGATGACGAGTACAACAACCAATCTGCGATTGCCAACTTGACAAAGATTTCTCCCGGACGAACCCCATACATTTCCATTAGGTAATCTTCTCCTTGTTCATCAATCCAAGCTTCAAAGAACAAAGAAGTTTTGATAGAATTGATAAAATCTTCATAATTTGGATCATATAAAGTTGGTTCTGATTGCAATAACTCGGAATACTTTGCCACCAATTTTTCCTGAACCCAATCCTGCTCCCGAGCTTTAATTCTCAACGGAGGAACCATTTCCAAAGTATTCGAAACCATTTGTAAAAAAGAAAAAGCCGTTACTTCTACCTGCTCATCAGTACAATTCTTCAAACACTGGATTAGGTGATTAGCAGTAAAAGGATCCAAATATAATTCTGACACTCTTCTTCCAATCAAAGTTGGTTTAAGGAAAATATTTTCTTCTGATGAATCATTTTTTGAATTATTAACCAGACTATTAGCTGTAACAAAACCCAGCATCCCTTTTGCTTGACTTTTACTTCCTTCAGAGTCATTCCTCTTACCAATACCCTTAGAAAAATCAATACTGTCAATATCTTGAATCGTAATAAATTCATATTCTTCCAACAATCTTAACATATCATCGATCATCATCCTGATCTTGTCCATGTCTTTGAATTGGTAGGCCCAGAATGTTTTAGAAAAGAAATCGATCAATTTCTTCTTGGTAGAAGTTATTCCGGTGGCAATCAAACTCAACAGATAAGTCCGAAACACTGGTTCTACTGCTAATTTGGAATAAATATCTTCCGGAACCCCGCGAATATACTTCTCGTGAATGTCATCTCTTTCATCTTCTGATTTAGCAATAGAAATAGCTTCCCCAAACGACTCATACTCGGGACGCCCGGCTCGTCCAGCCATCTGATGGTATTCTAATACTGGAATCCAATTCATTCCCCACCGGCCAGCATATCGTTTGAGAGACTTGATTATGACTCGGAAAGCGGGTAGCGACATACCTGCAGCCAAAGTTGGCGTACAACATACAATTTTAATATTCCCAGCCCGAAACTCATCCTCGATCAAAGTCTTTTGTTTTTGTAAAAGGCCAGCATGATGAAAAGCGATCCCTTTCTTCACACAATTAGCCAACCTTTTACACTGCTTAGTCGGAGAGGAAACTCCTTTTAAAACCTGCTCTGATTGCTCCAGCAAATAAATCTTAGTCTGCTTAGAAATATCCTCTGCTGTTTTCTCCGCACTAGCTCGACTAGGCACAAAAATTAGAGCTTGTTTCTTACACATAATTGTTTCTAGAGCTAAAGTTAAGGTTTCATCCAGCATAGATATTCAGAAGAGAGAAAGGTTAAATAATTTTTGGAAGAAAGAAACAACCATATTTCAATTGATCATTTCAATATCTCTTCAGCAACTTTTGCTCCCGCTAAATAATCTTCCATGGTTAGATTACTTCTTATCCCGAGATCAGCAAATAAATCCATTATTTCGGATAAAGGTAAATCGGCTATTTCAGCAGCTTTCCCAATAGATATTTTTCCTTCTTTGTATTTGGATATGGCAAAATAAACCTTACCCATCTCTACTAATTCTCGGACTGCTGTACTTTTGTCTATTTTTTCCCTGGTAGCAATTTCATTGATCATTTTAATGTCTTCAGGAGACAGTCTTATAGACATAATAGATTGCATTTTCATTTTAATTCCCCCTTAATTTTTTGGATTATATCGGATGAGTAACGCCCATATTTTTCTAATTTGGTTAACAAAAGATTGGCCATTTCCTTATCAACTATTTTTTTCTTATAAAAAGTGACCAATATGTTGGGTGCAGTAGTAAATTTTAAATTAAAAACTTTACAGCATTTAATGGCTTTTTTATCGTCAACCAGCAAAATAGCCTTATTGAGTAAACATAAAGATATTGCTTCTGCTTCCCCTTTACCAAAATTAAAATCATCAAGTAATTTATCGCAAAGATATTTTTGTTTCACATCTGTGATTTTGATTTTGTTTTCCTTAACTCTATTCTTAATCAAGATTGCATCAAAAGCCTCATTTTTAATTGTACTTTCCACAAATACTGAACGCGGAATAGTTATTTTCTCTTTTAAATTTTCCAATAACCAATCTAACAACTCCGTTTTTGCTAATAAGATTAGAGTCGAACTATCAGCTACAATCATGTAATCTATTGTATTACATTCGTAGTATATAAATCTTTTGGTGGTTTTTTTAATAACTACAAAAATAATAAATAAAACACAAGTCTAATTTAATGTTCAATCACATAACTTACAAACTGTGATTGAGCTTGCACTGGCTGTTGAACAACTTGCTGCACAGGCGCTTTAACTGGCTCCACTTTCTTCACTGGTTCAATATTCACCGGCTCAACTTTCACTGGCTCTACTTTCTTTACTGATTTAACTTCTTCTTTCGACAAAGCCACTGGAACGGTCCTATCAACTACTGGGGCAGGAATATTAACTCTCCATTCTTGCTGGGCAGAATAGGTACCATCACTAACAGTAACTTTGACGCTCTTAACTCCGGGATCAACAAAGGTCCTGCCTAAGACTGGGCCGTCAACTATCCCTTCATCCCAGGCTCCAAAATCCCATTCATAAGTTAATTTATCTCCGTCGGGATCAGAAACATTGGCATGGAAAACAATCTCTTCTCCAGCTACCCCTTTCAAATTAAATGTCGGAAAATAACTCTTAACTTTCGGAGGGCGATTGACATTCTTGATCGTCAACAACACTGGATGTACTACTTTAAAATCCCCATCAGAAGCCACAAAATTGATTCCAAACTGTTTGTATTCACTATTAAACCGGCGATTTAACAAGTTGGATTTGGCATATAAATTGTTCCAAAATCCAGGTTTCCGCTCGGAAACAATATCATAATCTGGAGTCCAGGAAAATACTTGGTTCTTGAAAGAAGCTCCTCGGGGAATCTCAGCTACCGAGATGTTTAATTTATCTCCATCAACATCAACAGCCTGAACCGGCAGTCTAAAAGCCTGGTGTTCATTTAATTTGAAATAATCTTTTTCTAATTTAAATGTCGGAGGTCGATTCTTGTTCTTTACCAAGATATTAACCGTTTTTGTATCGCTAGTTCGGCCGTCAGAAGCCATCACTTTGACGGTGTAATTACCGGCATCATCATAATCAGTTTCCCATTCTCCCCTTGAATTCAAAGGTTTTCCAAATCGGTACTTCAACACATCCTTATCCAGATCATTGGCTGTTGGTTTCAAAATCACTCTTCCAGTCTCAGTAATAACTATATCTTTCATCTCTTTCAACACCGGTCTTTGATTGACATTCTGAACTTTGATCCCTAGAGTCTGATTACTGCAAACTTCCCGTCCACACGCAATAACCAAAACATCTATTTTTTTTGATTGGGGTAAAACAAATCTCTCTAATTTGATACGGCTCAAAAAGTTAGTGAAGAAATTATCCCGACGCTGAACAAAATTAAAACTTGGCTGCCATTCCAAAACTCCCTGGTCCAGATCAGCACCAACCGGTAATTTTGAAGTTTTCAAGGTAACATTGTCTCCATCTGGATCAACTATCAATTTACTTAAGTTTAAGCTTAATTTTTCTCCTTCTTTAACCACCTTATCCTTAAGATTAATATTTGGAGCCCGGTCAACATCTGTAACCACAACCACTACTTTTTTCCCAGTAGTTAATTCTCCATCAGTTACAGTGATTATTACTGAATAATTGCCGGCATCGTCAAAAGTAGTCTGCCAGCTTCCTTCCTGTAAGGGGGCCTGATAAGTATAGTTCACTGCATCCCCGTCAATATCTTTTGAAGGCAATTTAAGGATTAATTTCTCGCCTTCTTTAACAGATATGGAATCAGCCAGTTTTATTTGCGGTGCACGATTCTTATCCCTGACTAAAACATCCCACGATTTGAAAATCTCTGCCAAACCATCAAAAACTCTGACTAAAATTTTGTGTTTTCCAGCACTGGAAAAATTAAAGTATTGGGTCAAAAAAGATTTTTGGGAAATGTTCTTTCCATCTACCTGCCAAAGATAAGTTAATTTATCCCGGTCAATATCCTGGGCTTCAACTTTAAAGGCGATAGTATTATCTTCTTTCACAGTTAGATTATCTTGTTTCGGAGAAAAAGAAGTTATGGTTGGAGGAGCATTCTTGTTTTTGATCACTATCTGGATAGTTTCCTTCACCTTAAATTCTCCGTCATCCATGATCACCAAACTGGAATGTTTTCCAGCATTCTGATAAGACGTAACCCAGACTCCCTCTTGATCAAAAGGCTTTTCAAAAGTCAATTTTAGTTTATCTTTGTCCGGATCAGAAATTATTTTCTTTAAATTGATCGTCTCTCCTTCGTTATATACAAAACTTTTTTCCCGAATCCGAGGCGGCTGATTCTTGTTCTTAACTATCAAAACAATTTTCTCTGTCACTTCGTTTCTACCATCCGAAACAATAATTTTAGTTTGATAGGTCCCGGCATCATCTAAACCTGTCTGCCATTCACCGCTCTTGTTCAATGGAGAAAAATAATAGATGAAAATCTTATCCGCATCAACATCTGAAACCGAAGGTCTGACCTTGATCAGATCTCCTTCTACTACCTTAAACTCAGTTGCTTGACCTAGAGATAAATTAGTGGAAACTCCCTTCGAATCAACTGAAATATTGGAAACCGCTACTACAGAAATAGAGATTAAAAGAAAAAGAAAAAATACTAGGTATTGGTTGATTTTTTTGATCAGCATTGCTCAAAATCATCCCAATTTAATCTCTCCGATCGTCGGCGGTCGGTTCTCGTCTGTGATGGTCAAGCTGGCTGTCTTAGTAACTATTTCTTTGCCATCGTCAGCAGTCACCACAACACTGTATATTCCATGGTCCGTGTAACTGGTCTGCCACTCACATTTATCTTGGCAAGTCTTAGCTATGTCTCCAGCTTTCAAAAACTGACAGCCCGAGGAGCAACTGACTTGAACAGATACATTCAATTGATCCTTATCTAAATCAGTAACCTGAGGTGCAAATTCAATCTTTTGACCTTCTTTGATAGTTACATCTTTCCAACTAGCAATCTTAGGCAGCATATTGACATCAGTAACTGTCAATAAAAATTTCTCTTTGGTCTCTAGTTCCCCATCTGAAGCAGTGATGATTAATTCATATTCTCCAGCACTAGTATGATCAGTAACCCATAAACCTTTGGTTAAAGGTTCAGATAATTTAATAGTAACTGAATCTCCATTAGGGTCAATTACCTGCGGCTCTAATTTGATAGTTTCTCCTTCTTTGACAGTTTTATCTTTGATAGTTTTGATGATCGGAGGCACATTGACCCGTTCCACCACCAACAAAACATCTTTTTTACTGGTCAATTTTCCATCGGTGGCTGTAATAGTGATTACATATTCTCCAGCATCCCCATAATTAGTTTTCCATTTTCCCTGTTGATTCAAAGGCAGGGAAAAACTGTAAGTGATCTTATCACTGTCTGGATCATCAATCTTAACATTCAAATTAACTAATTCGCTTTCTTTAACTTTGATCTTCTGTAATTTGGAAGTATCTGATTTTTCATTCAAAGGGACTTTAATCTTATCTGCTGTAGTACCTTTAGTTTTTGTGGCTGTTGTATTTTTGGCCGTCGTATCTTTTTTAGTAGTATCCTTTACTCCGGTAGTTGCCCCAGTGATCTTGCTTGTGTCTTTTTTAGCTGTTGTGTCTTTTGTTGTATCCTTTTTAGCGCCGGTTGTCTTATTATCAGCCAACCCTAATTCTTTTTCAATCTCTGCAATCTCTTTGATCAAATCCGAATCACTGGATTTTGTATCTGTTGGTTGGTAAGACTTATAATTCAAACAACCAGTCAACATGACTAAGGAAACCAAAACTGCAAAAACCATTAATAACATTCCACTTCTTTTAATTAATCTCATAATTACACCCCTCGTAAAGTTATTTTTTATTTTAATTAATTTAGCATTCCAAAATGATAACTGGTATTTAAAGATTTAGACACAATAGAGTATATACTAAAAAGGTTATATTGAGGAGAATAAAAAAATGGCCCCGTGGAGACTTTTACTTTTTTCTTGATTGTCTTTCCCACCCACTTGGTCTAGGTCTATGAACCCAGAAATCGTCATGATTAAAATCTTTGACCGCCCAAGTATATTTCCAATCGGAAAACAAAGTAATCTCTATGATCTTGATCGAAAAACCTAAAGTCCTAGCTGTTTTACAAAGTTTACTGAAATTTGGTGTGATAACTATCTTATTTTTTACTCCTTTCAATTTCCCATGAAAAAAATTCCTAGTTTTAACCTCATATATTGTCAATGATTCTAAATCGATCAAATCAAAAGACTTCCAATTCTCTTTTAAAAAAAGTGATTGCTCACTTTCCAAATTAAAGTTATTAAGAATACTGCTCCAAAATCTTTTCGTGGAAATTGGTTTCTTCAAAAAGTGATTAGCAATAACCTCCCCAATTTCCCCTTTTAAATTATTATCACCGGTTTTAATATTTTCATACATAACTGAGGTTTTATGGCGGCCTTTTTATTTTTTTCCAAAGAATAAAATGGCCCCGCGGAGACTTTCAAACCGAAGATTTGAACCTTCTTGTTTTTGAACTCCGGACCTCACGATTATCAGTCGTGCGCTCTATTGCTCACCAACACCTTCACTTTCGTTCAGGCGGGTGCCAAGCTAAGCCACGGGGCCGTATCTTAGCTTGAAACGGCACTTATTTTTAAATTTTTGGATTACTTTTGCTAAACCAGGCCAGATACCAAGAATATAATGCCCAATAAAACAAACCCGGCAAACAAAGTTTTTAACAAGTACAATGATAATTTCTCACTCGGCTTGATCAATAATACTAGGGCCACCAAAATACAAGCGATCAAATAATAATTAGCTGCCAGGTTTTGTATTCCTGAAAAAAACAAAGTGATCAAAAAAATGATTAGAGCAAAAACCACTGCACTTCTTTTGCCAAAAACGATCGCAAAAGTCCTATCCCCAACTTTCTTATCAGCAGTATAATCTGGGATGGTGCTCATGGCATGAAAACCAATTCCACAAGCGATCACAAAATAAGCTTTAGTTGGAAAATCAAGAATTGTTCCTCCAAAACTAAAACCCAACAAAGCTGGAGCATAGATATATAACATCCCGTTGGCAAAAGAATCCAACGGAGGTAGAACTTTTAATCTTATCGGCGGAGCTGAATAAAAGTAAGAAAAGAACAGCAACAAGACCATACCAATTATGTTAGTTAAATTGAATGTGATCAAAGAGAGCAGGATTAAAACGCCCATTATATAATAGGAAACTTTCTTGATAAACTTATGATATTTTGGTTTCAATTTGATCCCTTCCACCAAATTCTTTCTAGGATTTAATCTATCGGATTCATAATCATAGACATCATTGATCCCGTACAGAAAGATGCAGTATGGAAATGACAAAAAAACCAATTGAACTAAAGCTAAGATCGATAATTCTGCCCCTGAGATAAATAAACTTATTAGAAAAATCAAAGGTTGAACTATCCAGAAGATCGGTCTGCTGGTTTTTAATAACAATAAGAATTTGTTTTTAAGGTCCATTTTAATTATTTGATTTGTACTAAAAGCAATTAATTTTCGAACAAATTAATTGCTTTGGTATATACAAAAGTAAGAAATAATGTTCGATTATTTTTACTTTTAGTATATTTCTTTAAATTTCAATTAAATTATATTAATCTATCGGATAACTTTTTAAATCGAATCAATTCCTTGTTATTGTATTGGGGCCGTAGTGTAGCTTGGAAGGGTTGATCGTATCTGCTCTGAGTTACTATCACTGACGGCTGGGGTAGCATTCGCTTACAGAAGTCGTCTAACCGGGGTTCAAAATGAAAAGAAAATTCAATGAAAGTCCTCGCGGCCCCAATTCTTTCAAATATAATCCTTAATCCTTTTATGCACTTCTTCATGAATTAGCCACAATACCAAAATAACTGCATCGATATGGATTGCATACTGATGGATTCCCCACTGCGGACAGAAATTATAGATAAAGAAAGGCCAGATAAACTCCTTGTATCCACCGAAAGCACAATCTAGAATCAAGTGCATGAACCAGCCGGCAGAGATGACAAAACAGATGCCTGCCCATTTGGAATTCTTCTTATAACGAAAGATCAATCCGGCAGCTAGAAACAAAGCTGGAAAAACAATAGAGTGGGTAAACATCCCGTGAATTGTGATAGCTGATCCCGTTAGAAAATTGTAAACCCATCCCAAAGGAATATCAATATCTGGAAACAACCCAGCTATTCCTCCGATCACCAACCAATATCTAGGAAACTTACTTTTCTTAAAAACATAATGTCTAAACAGATCTAAGATAACAATAGTTAAAATAACATGGGTTACTGCTAAAGCCATCAATTTAGTAAATTTTTGGAGAATATAAAACTGTTGGTTGATTGAATCAAGTTTAATAAAAAATATGGACCAGCCGAGACTTTCAAATTAATTTTTTGAACTCGGGATCACCCGATCTTTAGATCAAAAAGCCATAATGGCTTCCCTGTATGCCAACCGGGCATTTTACCAGGCTAAACTACTGGCCCATTTAGTTTTGGTTTTATTATTTATTTAAATATTTTTGGGGTGAATACTTGTCCAGGTAGATGGGTTTAAGAAAAAGTTTTAATAATTGAATTTTCTTTCATAATCTTTATGACTGAACCATTCTAAGATTATACTCATTATTTTGATTTCGTCACTTTCTATTGTGTAAATCAATCTCCAAGCATTAGGTAGATCATATTTCCATAAATTAGTGATTTGGTATTTTTGGATATAACTTTTAGGCCATAATTTTTTAGAAATCTTGACCCCACAAGCAGGATTCTGTTTAAGATCATCGAGTGCCCGATTAATAAATTTATGTAGTTTCTCATCTTTCAAAGAATTGAATTCTTCTTTTAGTTTCTGGGATATGAAAGCAACATGACTTTCTTTATTCATCTTACTACTAATTCCTCTGAGATTAATTTTTTTATCCTAACGGGATTATAAGTCCAAATTATACATCTATCTTTATCAATCATGATCTTTCCTGACTCCTCCAAATAATCCAATATTACTTGGAAAGTTTGGTACATCATTTTTTTGGGTAATTTTTTCCATAACTGGTATTTCCCGCACTCTTGACTATATTTTTTTATAGTTCTCTCTACCATCAAAACCGATTCCAAAGTCGGACTATGTAAAATGCTCGTTTGTTTCATCTTATATAACTATATATAAGAAGTAATATTTAAATTTTTCGGTCAAAAAGAACAAAACAAACATTTTATAAAACCCAAAACAATTCTTTACCCATGAAAGAGGTAGTTAAAAAAGAGATTTTGAATCTATTAACTCAGGCCTTTGATATCTTAAAAGTTAGAGAAGAGGAAAATCTTGAAAAACTCAAAGAAGTAAGTAATAAAGGGGTAGAAAGTGTTGCTTTATACAAAGATATGGACCTTATTTCTATTACTGTGATGATCCATTCCCTATACAAGATTATTACTTCTGTTTCTGCGAATGATTACCAATATTTGTTAAAAGATCTGGAAAAGGCAAAAAATAGTTTGAAAAACAGAAATTTTCGATTGTACAATAAAAGTATTAAATTGATTTACAAAATTATTCACAAAGGTAATGCTAAAGTAAAAGACCACTTAAGTGACGTCTTACATGCTGCCAGAGTCAAGAAAAGTGCAGTATTATTAAGTAAAGGGTTATCTATCGGACAAGCCGCCGGATTGATGGGATTGTCTAATTGGGACTTGCAGAAATATGCTGGAAAGACTACTACTTTTGAACAACATCATGAAGCAGTTAGAGCTGATCAAAGATTGATAAATGCCTTAAAAATATTTGGTGCTTAAATAGAAAAAACAATTTTTTTCGATGTTTGGCCGAAGGACAAGCCCGAAAAAGAGGAGGATGGAATTTGGTAAAAGCCCTCTTTTTCGATGTTTGGCTGAAGGACAAGCTCAAAAAAATTGGAGATAAAATATGATGAAAACAATTTTTTTCGATGCTGGACCGATCATTTCCCTAGTCATGTCCAGATTAGACTGGATCCTACCAGAATTAAAAAAACATTTTGGTGGACAGTTTTATATCACTCCTGCTGTGAAAATAGAATTGATTGACCGGCCCTTGAAAATTAAGAGATTTGGTTTTGAAGCCCTACAAGTCATGAAACATATCCGGGAAGGTACATTAGAAATTTACAAACAGGTTCCGGATAAAAGAGTTTTAGAATTAAAAAATTTGGCCAATAGTTCCTTTAAGATTGGAAATAAAAATATGGATATCATCCAGGCCGGAGAGATGGAATCAGTTGCTTCTGCCTTGCAAATTGGATCAGATGCAGTAGTCATGGACGAGAGAACATTAAGATTGTTTATTGAAAACAGCAAAGAGATGGAAAAATTATTGGAAATCAGATTCAAAAAAGATGTCACTTCCAATCCAACCAAAATGAAAAAATTTTCTGAGCAATTGAAAAAGGTTAAAATTATCAGATCTATTGAATTGGTGAGTACTGCTTACAAATTAGGAATTTTGGATGGCTATATCCCAAGATTAAAAACAGGAAAACAGATGTTAGTTAACTCCATTCTGTGGACCACTAAGTTTAACGGCTGTGCCGTAACTACCCATGAGATCGAAGAGCTGGAAAGGTTTTTGTTGAAGTGAAAACCCAAAACATATTTAAATAACAATTCTTTCCAAACCAAAGATGCCAAAGAAATGTATCATCTGTAGTGAGGAAGCAGAATTTAAGATTAAAGATGGTAATGAATATTACTGTCAAGAATGTGCGGAAGACAGTTTTGCTGACCTGACAGTTTTACAAAGCGTAGAAGAAGCGGCTCAACTATTAAAACAAGTAATCAAAGAAAGAATCAATGGAGACCTACAAAACGATTCGGATCTGGAAACTCAAGACTTCAAAGACTGAATTAGTTGATATTCTCAAAGCTTGGCTGGTTTTAAGTTTAGCTTTTGCTTTGGTTTTTGGAAGTATCAGTTTACTGAATGGTAATTTATCAAAAATAGTTTCATCCTCATTTATTGTTCTATTTTTGGTTTCTATGATGACTGCCGGAATTGGTTTTTTGTTCCATGAACTCGCCCATAAATTTGCTGCCCAGCATTATGGTTGTACTGCCGAATTTAGAGCTTTTGACCAGATGCTTTACCTAGCTTTGGGATTAGCTGCAGTTATTGGATTCATCTTTGCTGCTCCTGGAGCGGTGATGATTGCTGGCCGAGTTACCTTAAGAGAAAATGGAATTATCAGTTTGGCTGGCCCATTAACTAATTTCATATTAGCTGGTGTCTTTCTCGGACTTAGTTTTTCCGTTCCCATTCTCCAGATCGGATTTATGATCAATGCCTGGTTAGGAATCTTTAACTTAATCCCTTTCGGCAACTTTGATGGTAGAAAAATCCTAGAATGGAACCGGTACACTTGGTTCGGGATGGTGGTTTTGGGAATTTTCTTATTGTTCGGTTTGCCTGGATTTTTGTAAAATTCTGCAAATAAATAGACGAAAAGGCACAAACATTTATATAATAGTTTTGTTTACCTCTACAAATCGTTTAAAAAAGAAGGTGATGAGATCAGGTGTGTTCTCATAACTTTCATAAAAAAAGAAGGTGGTAAAATTTGAAGCAGCATATCTTCCAGGAAGTTAAAAAGTTTAAAATCCAAAGGCGCTGCAAGGGGTGTGGGAGACGCATTGTAGTAACCAACGCAAACAGATATTACTGTGATAAGTGCCGTGGGTACTAGTTCTTTTTTTTTATTTTTTTTCTCTTAACAGAAACCTATTTCTTCCGCCAGGAATAAATTAAAAATATTAAAACCAATACAAAGGCAATTAAAGGTACCACCCATAAACCTAAGCCTTTAAAGAATTCAGAAAAAATATTTTTCTCCATCGGAGCTGGTTTTTGTACCATCGGTTTTGCCTTTGGTTCTTTTACTACTTCCTTGGTCTTTTCTGTTTCTGGTTTTTTTACCATTGTTTTTTCTGCTGCTACTTTCGTTTCTTCAACTTTTTTCACAACTGTTTTTTTACCGATCACAAACTCTCCTTTCTGAGAAGTAACTGCATCATAATAAACAAAATCTTGGGAAGAATCTAAATTAGGTCTCTTGGCTGGGGTCAAGGCAATCTCCTTAGCACCAGCATATAATCTTACTGCTTCTTTAGATAATCCTAAGCTTTTCAATTTGCTTTCTTTTAATTTCAAAGTAAATGTAACATTCTTCAACTTCTCTCCATTTTGAAAAGATAATTTAAATTTAGAATAAGCGATCCCATCAAAGAGGATATTTTTATCTTCTTCTATGGTTACAGTGGCGTCACTAACTACCCCTTGAAATTGTAAGTTGGCCAAAAATAATCCTTCTACATCATTAATTCCTACTCTTAGTTCGCTGTCTTCTTTCATATAAGAAATACTCTGGACCACATTTCCCACAATCCCGGAATAATCAAATAACCAAATAGAAGATAGAATAATTACTACACAAGCCAAAGCCAGCCAAAAAGCTTTATCTTCCATCAGGCTCTTTTTTTCTTCCATCGGTTTAAAGTAAAACTTTAGGGTATATAAAGTTAACCATGACCTGAACCAAATTCTAAAGAAAATCTTATAAATAAAAGGTGAATTTGTTATGTTATTGGGAACGTAGTTCAATCTGGGAGAACACCAGACTGAAGATCTGGATGTTGTGGGAAACCTGCAGAAAACTGTTGGTTCACAAATTCAAATCCCACCGTTCCCAATTTTATATTTTATCCGATCTTTCTCAACCCAACGTATTCCCC
>NYZP01000002.1 GCA_002687175.1 Parcubacteria group bacterium | reverse complement strand
GGCGGGTGCTGCCTTTTTGGCCGCAAAAATTGCTTCAAACTCCTCTCGTTCTAAAGTTTCCTTCTTTAATAACGCAGCAACAATATCCTCAAGCTTTGTTTTTTCTTTTTTAATAATATTAGTCGCTGTTTTCATTGCCTCATTAACGAATTTACTGATCTCCTTATCAATTAATTCAGCAATTTTTTCACTATAATCACGTTGATCTGTGATTTCTTTCCCTAAGAAAATTAACTCATCACGTTTACCAAAAGTTCTAGGTCCTAAGACATCACTCATACCATATTGCATGATTAATTGACGAGCTATTTTGGTTGCTTCTTTCAAGTCATTTGAAGCACCAGTAGTAACATCACCAAATATTTCTTTCTCGGTGACGTAACCTGCTAGCAAGACCGATAATTCATCGATAAATTCAGCCTTAGTTTGAAAATGTTTATCACTGTCAGGCATCTTTAAGGTATAACCAGCCGCCCGACCTCGAGAAATAATAGAAACCTTTTGAACCGGATCAGTATGTTCTAGCTCATGAGCCACCAAAGCATGACCGGCTTCATGATAGGCGGTAATCTTCTTTTCTTCTTCATTTAATATGTGACTTTTACGTTCAGGCCCCAGAATAATTTTTTCAATACTTTCCAAAATATCAGACATGTTAATCTTATTCTTATCTTTTCGGGCTGCCAAGATAGCTGCTTCATTAAGTAAATTGTTCAGATCAGCGCCAGTAAAGCCAGGGGTTCTGGCGGCTACTCGACGCAAATCAACTTCTTTATCAAAAGGTTTCTTCTTGGCATGAACTTTTAAAATACCCTCGCGGTCATCGATGCTGGGCATGTCTAAAGTAACTCGGCGATCAAATCTACCAGGCCGTAGCAAAGCCGAGTCTAGAATATCAGGTCTATTAGTAGCGGCTATTACAATAACATTAGTAGTTACATCAAAACCATCCATTTCTACTAATATTTGGTTTAAGGTTTGTTCACGTTCATCATTTGATCCACCCAAACCTGCTCCCCGTTGTCGACCAACAGCATCAAGTTCATCAATAAAAATGATACATGGCGAATTCTTCTTGGCCTTATTAAATAAATCTCTCACCCTTGATGCTCCAACACCAACAAACATTTCTACAAACTCAGAACCAGAAATATTAAAAAATGGCACGTTAGCCTCGCCAGCGACGGCTCTGGCCAAAAGAGTTTTACCAGTCCCCGGAGGGCCAATCAGCATGACTCCTTTAGGTATTCTGGCACCTAAATTAATAAACTTTCGAGGATTCTTTAAAAACTCAACTATTTCATAAAGTTCCTCTTTGGATTCTTTTGCTCCGGCAACATCCTTAAAAGTAACTTTATTTCTGCGATCTTGTGGAGCCACTTCTCGGGCTTTACTGCGACCAAACATCATCGCTTTGCTGTTGGCTCCTTGAACCTGCCTCATCATAAAATAAATGAACCCAACAATTAGAATAAACGGAATTAAAAATGGTAATAGAGCCATCATCCAAAATTCAAAACTTGAATCCTGCTCAACTTCAACACTGACTAGGGCTAATTTTTCAGCATCAACATTATAATTTTTTAGCAATTCACCTAAAGATTCTGTTGGTTCTTTTCTAACTTCCGCTAAAGTGCCGTCAGCTAAGCTTAATTCAATCTTATTATCTATTACTTTGACAGATTCAACTTCTCCGGAATTAATTTTTTCAACCATTGAAATAATGTCCAGCTTAGTTGCTTCTTGCTCTGGTCCCAGGTAAATACTAAAAAGACTGGCCACGGCCAAAAAAACTAAGAATACGATAAGAAAATTTTTGGATAAATTTTTCATTTATTTGCTAAAAATTATAATTTTAGTATAGCTAGTTTAGGTTATATTATCAACCCAAAATCTACTAGCTTTTATCTTTAGAAGTGTCGGCTTCTGTTACATCACTAGCTTTTGATTCAATTGGTTCAGGATTATCAGGTAATGCAGTGGGCTCTTTAACTGGATCAGATTTAGGAGCAGCTGAAGTTTCCTTCAAGGCTTTAAGACTTAAACCCAGTCGGTGATTATTAGGCTCAATTGATAGAATCTTAAACTCGACTATATCGCCAATTTTGGCAATTTCCGTGGAGTCGGTTATAGGTTTATCAGACAGTTCTGAAATGTGAGCCAAACCATGAATGTCAGGATCTAGCTCAACAAACAAACCAAAAGGGTTGGCCTTTAAAACTTTACCTTTAACTTTTTGTCCAACTTTATACTTCTCACCAACATGCTTCCAAGGATCATCTTTTAATTTTTTCATTGAAAGAAAGATCTTGGATCCTTCAACATTAATAATTTGTGCTTTAATNTTATCACCAACTTTTACAAAATTGGTTGGATTATCAATTCGTTGCCAAGCTAATTCGGANATNTGAACCAAGCCNTCTANNTGATCTTTGCCAAATTCTACAAAAACACCAAANTCNGTAACCGCAGTAACTTTTCCTTCAACNACATCGCTAACTTTNTAGCTGGCNATAACGTCTTTCTGNTTTTCTTCCCAACCGGCNTTTTCNGAAACAATTAATTTTTCCTCGGCATCNTCNGCATCGATAATNTTNACATCAAAATCTGAACCNATATAACTTTTGAGTCTTTCTAAAATTCTATTTTTATCACCNCCNGGNACNCTTGGATAATGNTCGGGCATTAATTGTGATACTGGCAAAAACCCTGGCACCTTACCAACTTTAATCATTAACCCACCTTTGTTGGCATCAACAATAGTGGCCTTAACAATCTCTCCAGCATTTTTTAACTCATTTAAATTATCCCAAGCTTTTTGGTGACCAGCAAAACGAAAAGAAAGTTCCATTTCTCCATTTTCATTTTCCAGCTCAATCACTGTTGATTCAACTTCATCACCTACTTTTAAACCAGAATATTCATTTGATTCATCATAAAATTCACGTCCACGAACAATACCGGTGGTTAACCCATCAATATCTAAACGAATTTCGGATCGTGAAATATCAATTATTTTACCTTTAACTAAATCACCAACCTTTGGTATATTAATAAAATCTCCCTCGGAAAGCATCTTTCGTAATTGGGAGTTTTGGTCATCAGCAGAGACTTTTGAGTCTGATTCTACTTTAATGTTGTCTCTTGTCATATAAAATTGTATCAGCCCCTCTAAAGCCTAGAAAAAGCCCCTTAGAGTAAGGGTAATTAATTAAATTTAGTAACTAGAAAAGTATATCTCAATTTATCACATATGTCAAGATAAGTCAATAAGGCATTCTCTTTCAGGTCAAATTCGACATAATCATAAATACCAAATTCAAAAATCTCCACTTTAATCTATGCTTTTTGAATAAAATCAACAAAATATTATATAAAAAAATAACCAGGAGGTTTTGAATTTAATATTTGTGTGGTATTTGTGATTTTGAATTTGTAATTTAGGGAGCTTGCACCGCATTTCTAGCTAGCATAAAATCCCTACTAACAAGGCCACAATTATGCTAAAATATAGATAAATTAAGATAAACTTATGTACCGAGTTTCTACAAAGATATCAAAAAAAAAATTTGAAGGAATGCTTTCCGGTAATAAAAAATATTTGCCGGGTGATGTTAGTAAAGCTTTAAAGGATTCTGGCAAAGGAGCTTTACTTAGGAAAAAATCAGTTCACCGCGATGATGCTCTGGAAGCAATAAAATTTTTAATGAAGAAAGGTTTAATTTCCGGAACCAAAAGTGCGGCTAAACTTTATCAAAAAGCTGGCAAAGAACAATTGGAGGAGGAAGAGAAAAAAAAGAAAGAAGACGAAAAAAAATTAGAAAAGAAAAAATTAGAAGAGGATGATATTAAAAAAGCCAGAAGGCAAAAAAATATTCGGCTGGGCATTGCCATGGACATCAGTGATGAGCTGACCAGAAAAGAAATGACTGAAGAAATACCAGGCAGCCCTTTGTCTTTTAAGAAGGGGCGATTAATGACTGAATATCATGAGGTTAAAGAATCAAAAGATAAGGAAAAAAAACCAGCTAGACCAAAAAAAAATCTAAAAGCAAAACCATTTGATGTTAACGAAATAACTGATTTAGACATTGGATAATATGGCCAGAAATCGTTTTCAAGACAATCTTTCGTCAAAGGCCATTGGTACCGGAAAATTTTTTACTGCCGGTAGTTTTTCCAGTAGGGCTAAAAAAGGTTTAGCCGGTGTCCTAAGAAGAGCTAAAGGAGCCGGTAAATATACTTATGCCAAAAATTTATCAAAAAAAGACATGGAAACCTTTCAAAAAATTATTGGAAAAGAAATGTCACAACTTTCAACTCATTCAAAGGGTTTAGGTAGAAAAGCTCGCTCCAGAATAATGGGCCAAGCAGAGAACCTACGTAAAGAAGGAAAAATTTCAGCGGCCGACAAAGCTGATTTACGACAAATTGTTAAATCATTAGGGTCAGCTGGCAATCAAGGATCAAAATCTACGAGCACAACCGCTAAAGGACCGACAAAAAGAGCTACTAAGTTTGTTACCGATAAATCACCGTCCAGCCGGTCTTCAGCAAAATCTGTGATGACGGCTCAAACTAAAGCAAATATATCTTTAGATAATATGAGAGAGATGACGCAAGATGCCGTAGCTAACGGGGCAGTCAAAGGAGTTAAACGAAACTTGAGCACCAAAGATAAGAGAAAAAAAAGTTTAGGTGGCAAAAAAGTTAAGCTTTCAAAGTTGAAAGATGTAACCGCCAAAAGAGGAAATTTAGATCAAAATAGTGATAACAAAATAGTTGAACTTGATATCGGTTGAAACACCAAAAATATAGATAATTTTTGCCTAAATTTAGCTAAAAAAATAAACATACTTTTGTTGCCAAAATTGAGAAAATATGATAAAATACTAGTGGTATAAGAGCCATTTTTTTAATTTATAAAAACTTACTTAATTATGATTATCACTTGGTTTGGTCAAGCAAATTTCAAAATTCAAGGACAAAATTCCACGGTAGTTACCGACCCTTTTGATAAATCATTTGGTCTTAAAATGCCACGCCTAGCCTCTGACATTGTGACAGTTAGTCATGATCACAAAGATCATAATAACTATAAGGCCGTAAGGGGAGTGACTAATGACAAACCGTTTATTATTGAAAATTCTGGAGAGTATGAAGTCAAAAATGTATTTATTCAAGGAATTCCATCATGGCATGATAATAAAGAAGGTGCTGAAAGAGGTCCTAACATTATCTATCGGATTGATATTGATGGTGTCAGTATCACACATTTAGGAGACTTGGGTCATGTTCTAGCTAATGGCCAGACAGGAAAATTAGAAGGTACTGACATTTTAATGATTCCAGTTGGTGGAACTTACACCATTAATGCCAAACAAGCGACTGAAATTATTGCTCAATTAGAGCCACGAATAGTTATTCCAATGCATTACAATTTGAAAGGTTTAAAGATACCAAAAAAAATTGATCCAGTTAGCACGTTTTGTAAAGAATTTGGTGCCTGCCCAACCGAGGAGCTGAATAAATTTAAAATTACAAAAAAAGATTTACCTAGTGGCGAATTAAAAGTGGTGATTATGCAACCATAAATTTATGTCGGCCGAACCTCCAGACAAAAATCAGAATAAATCAACTATTGAGAAGCTTCCGGAAAGTACGCGTAAAATAATTTTTAAAGTAACTTTAATAGTTTTAATGGTAACAATAATTTCACTTTGGCTTTTATCATTAAAAGTATCATTGAAATCAAATGTCGAACAAACTGACAGTAGCAACGAAGACCTACAACTTATTCAACAAGATTTAAATCAATTAATTGATTCCACTAGAACTGGCATCCAAACAATAAAAGACACCGTTGAGCAAATTGAATTAGAAGCAGATACCGCTGAACCATCGACTGAAATTTCTGAAGCAGAAATAGAACTACTTAAAGAAAAACTTTTGGAAAAAAAATCTAACTAAACTATGGCAAAAAAGATAAAAAAATCAAATTCCTCTAAGCCTAAAAAATCTAGCTCAAAAAATAAGGCTACGAACAAAGGTAAGTCTGAAGGTAAGGCAAAAGACGAATTTAAGAATACTGATTCAGCTGGGATTAAACCTCCAGTAAAACCAGAAATTACTGAGTCCTCTAGAGAAGGAGTTGGTAAATTGGTAAAGCGCCCAATCGTCGAGGAGATGAAAGAATCTTATCTTGACTATGCGATGTCAGTAATTGTTGCCCGAGCCTTGCCAGATGTTCGCGATGGTCTAAAACCAGTCCACCGTCGAATTTTGTATGCCATGTGGAATTTAGGCTTAAGGCCTTCAGCTAAATTTAGAAAATCGGCCACGGTAGTTGGTGAAGTGCTAGGTAAATACCACCCTCACGGTGATGTGGCAGTATATGACTCAATGGTTCGAATGGCCCAGGACTTTTCTTTGCGTTATCCGTTGGTTAAAGGGCAAGGAAACTTTGGTTCAATGGATGGTGATCGAGCAGCTGCCATGCGTTATACTGAGGCTAAATTAGCCCACGTTTCCGAAGAACTTTTAACTGATATTGAAAAAGAGACTGTTGATTTTATACCAAATTATGATGGTAGTCATAAGGAACCTACTGTCTTACCGGCAAAACTGCCCAACCTCTTAATTAATGGCACCATGGGTATTGCGGTTGGTATGGCCACCAGCATTGCCCCCCATAACCTTGGAGAAATTGTTGATGGTACAATTCATTTAATTGATAATCCAGACGCTACCATTGACGATTTGTTTGAATTAATTAAAGGACCCGATTTTCCAACCGGTGGAATTATTTATGATGTTAAAGAAATTAAACAAATGTATGCCACTGGTAAGGGTGGTGTTGTCACTAGAGCTAAAACCGAAATAATTGAAACCAAAAGTGGCACTTTTAAAATTATCGTTTCGGAAGTACCATATCAAGTTAACAAAGCTTCTGTGGTTGAAAAAATTGCCGAGTTAGTTAAAGATAAGAAACTGGATGGCATTAAAGATTTACGAGATGAGTCTTCAAAAGAAGGTGTCCGCATTGCCATTGAATTAAAAAAGGATGCTTATCCTAAAAAGATTTTAAACAGTTTATTTAAATTAACTGATCTTCAAACAACTTTCCATTCAAACATGTTAGCCTTAATCGATGGCATTCAGCCAAGAGTGCTAACCTTGAAAATGATTTTAGAAGAATACATTAAACATCGACAGGTTGTAGTTCGGGCCAGAACCCAATTTGATTTAACCAAGGCCAAAAATCGAGCCCACATCCTACAAGGATTAAAAATGGCGCTGGCTAAAATCGATGCCATCATTAAAACTATTAAGGCTTCTAAGGATAAGGAAATTGCTAAAGTTAATTTAATCAAAAAATTCAAACTGTCAGATCGTCAAGCTGTTGCCATTTTAGAAATGCGATTACAACAACTGGCTAACTTAGAAAGAATGAAAATTGAGCAAGAGCTTAAGGAAAAATTAGCGTTGATCAAAGACTTAGAAGCAATTTTAAAATCTTCCAAAAAAATTCTTTCCATTATTAAAAAAGAACTAACGGAAATTAAAGATAAATTCTCTAATGAAAGAAGAACACAAATTGTGGCCCATGGTGCAAAAAGTTTTTCAGTTGAAGATCTTATTCCTGATGAAGACACTATTGTTACGGTAACGAAGGATGGCTACATTAAACGACTACCGCCAGAGACTTTCAAAACTCAGAGTCGGGGAGGCAAAGGAGTAGTTGGCTTAACTACCAAAGAAGAAGACGTGGTCGAACATTTTTTCACCACCACCACCCATTCTGACATTTTATTTTTCACCACCAAGGGACGAGTTTTTCAACTTAAGGCTTATGATATTCCTAAAGGTTCCCGAACTGCCAAGGGACAAGCGATTGTTAATTTCTTACAGTTAGCGCCAGAAGAAAAAATTTCAGCGGCTTTACCACTAAGTGAGCTGGGTGACTACAAATTTTTAATGATGGTTACCACCAAAGGAAACATTAAAAAAGTTGATTTAACTGACTTTGATAATATTCGTCGATCTGGATTAATTGCCATTCGCTTACGCAAAAATGACGAGCTAGAATGGGTTAAACCGTCTACTGGTAAAGATGAAATTATTTTAGTTTCCTCCCACGGTCAAGCTATTAGATTTAAAGAAAGTCAAGTTAGACCAATGGGCCGAGCAGCTTCTGGGGTTAGAGGTATCCGTTTGAAAGGAGACGACCGGGTAGTCAGTATGGAGGTCGTTGATTCTACTCTGGTTAAAGTAGCTCAACTTTTAACCATTATGGCTAACGGCTATGGTAAGCGTAGTGCGCTAACCAACTATAAAACCCAGGGACGTGGTGGTTCTGGCATTAAAACAGCTAAAATTACCTCAAAAACTGGTAATATAGTTGCCGCTACTGTTGTCAATTCCCAAGCCGTTGACGAAGATATGATTATTATTTCGGCTAAAGGACAAGTTATTCGATTACCCCTTAAATCAGTTAATATTCTAGGCCGAGCTACCCAAGGGGTTAGACTAATGAAGTTTAAAGAAAGTGGTGATAAAGTAGCCTCAACTACATTCATTTAATTCAATTGATTTAACTAAAAATTTAACGTACAATGTAACTAATATGTCCGTTTCCAAAAAACGAAAAAGTAGTGCTAAAACTAAAAGAGGACGTTCACATCAATCCTTAACTAAAGTCAAGCTAATTAAGTGTGCCAAATGTGGAAAAGCAACTTTGCCACACCAGGTCTGTTCATTTTGCGGTAGTTACAAAGGCAAAGAAATTATAAAACCTAAAATTAAAAAGAAGAAAGAGGGTAAATAATTTTTATGTCAAATCGCCATTTAGCCAGGACCATCGCTTTGCAAACACTTTATCAATGGGATTTTAACGAAAAAGATGCAAGCAAATTAGATTTTTCAATTCAACGTAACTTAAACGAATTTGCTCCACAGTTTGACGATAAAGGATTTATTGAAAACTTAGTTAAAGGTGTCATAAAAAATAAGGAAGAAATTGACGACTTGATTACCAAGTTTGCTCCAGAGTGGCCAATTGAACAAATTACTATGGTTGATCGAAACGTCTTACGAATTGGCATTCAAGAAATGAAATATGATGATGAGATACCAGAAAAAGTAGCCATCAATGAAGCGATTGAGCTGGCCAAAACCTTTGGTGGTGAGTCATCAGGAAAATTTGTTAACGGTGTCTTAGGAACTATCTATAAAGATATTACCAAAGACGCTGAACCAAGTCAGAATAAAACTCAAAAGTAAAACTCTAACTAACATAACCTAGCTTGAAGCTGGTTGCTGGTAAGGATAAAACTTACAAGCTACGAGCTACCAGCTATAATCTCTACCATGAAGGATTTTTCTAAACTTGAAAAAAAGCTAAAAGTTAATTTTAAAAATAAAGATCTACTTAAACAAGCCTTTGTCCATCGTTCCTATATTAACGAAAACTCTGGTTTTAAGTTAGGTCATAATGAACGGCTAGAATTTTTAGGTGATGCTGTTCTGGAACTTGTTACCACCGAGCATCTTTATTCAAACTATCCTAATCCTGAAGGTGAACTTACTAACTGGCGTGCCAGTATTGTAAACAGTCAAATGTTGGCTAAACTAGCCAGAAAAATTAATTTGGAGGATTATTTGTATTTAAGTAAGGGGGAAGCTAAGGATACCAATGGTAAGGCTAGAAATTATATTTTAGCAAATACTTATGAAGCTTTAATTGGTGCTATTCATCTTGATGGCGGTTACAAACAAGCTAGTAAATTTATTAACGAAAATCTAATTCCGGAGCTACCCCACATCTTATCAAATGAATTGTACCTTGATCCCAAAAGTAAATTTCAAGAGATCTCCCAGGAAAAATTAGGTATTACTCCAAGTTACAAAGTATTAAAAGAGAGTGGCCCCGATCATGACAAAAAATTTCAAGTCGGTGTATACTTAGAAAAAGAATTGATCGGAACCAGTACCGGCTCTAGCAAACAAGAGGCTCAAGTTAATGCGGCTAGCAAAGCCTTAGAAAATAAAAAATGGAATTAATTTATTTTAAATATTTAATCCTATGAAATTAGGCGATTTATTTAAAATTGCCGTGGACAACAAGGCTTCTGACCTTCATCTGATCGTTGGTATGTCTCCTACTTTAAGAATTGACGGAAAGCTAGGACCAATCAAAGGTCAGGGTAGTATTACCCAAAAAATTGCTGAAGAATTAATTTATCCAATTCTTACTGATAAACAAAAAGAAATATATTTAAAAGAAAAAGAGTTAGACCTTTCCTATGAAATAAAATCAGGGCATCGGTTTAGGGTTAATCTCCATTGGGAAAAAGATCATCTCGGTTTAGTGGCTCGTGTTATTTCTTCAAATATTCCAACGATGGAAGATATTTTAATGCCAGAGATTGCTTATAAACTGTTAGAAATGAAGCAGGGCTTGATTTTGGTCACTGGTCCAACTGGTTGTGGTAAATCAACCACTTTAGCGGCAATGGTTAATTTCATTAATGCCAACCGTTCCGCCCATATTATGACCCTGGAAGATCCAATTGAATTTTTGTTTAAACCAAATAAAAGTATTATTAAACAGCGACAGTTACACACGGACATGATCACCTTTCAAAGCGCTCTGATCCATGTTCTACGTCAAGATCCCAACGTCATTATGGTTGGTGAGATGAGAAATTTGGAAACAATCGCTGCCACCATTACTTTGGCGGAAACTGGTCATTTAGTTTTAGCCACCTTGCACACTCATAATGCCGCTCAAACCATTGACCGTATTATAGATATTTTTCCTTCCCATCAACAACAACAAATTAGACTCCAGGTTTCAATGACCTTAAATGCTGTTATTTCCCAGCAGTTAATTCCTAAAGCCAAAGGCGGACGAATTGCTACCAGGGAAGTGATGCTTAATATTCCAGCTATTTCTAACTTGGTTCGGGAAAATAAAATTGCCCAGATTAAAACTGTCATTCAAACCAGTGCCGAAGAGGGGATGATTACCATGGATCAAAATTTAATCAATATGTTTAACGAGGGTACGATTAATAAAGAAACTGCTCAGTCCCACATGACTAATCCAGAACTGATCAACTGATAAATGAAAAAATCAATCTTATAGGCGTAGGATTGATTTTTTTTTACATTTATGTTATCTTAGGGAAGTTATTATATGCGTCCGTACCCGCCTTGCAAAGCAAGTCGGGCAGGGCTCAAAGGATACCTGTCCGAACCACACTTTAGTGTGGGGTGGGGAGCACTAAAATTTACAATAGATTACATGCGTCCGTAGCTCAATGGATAGAGCACTTGGCTTCGGACCAAGGGGTTGCAGGTTCGACTCCTGCCGGGCGCACCATTTAACATTTATAATTTACTGGGGTGCATAGCTCAGTTGGTAGAGCAACTCCCTCTTAAGGAGATGGTCGGGGGTTCGAGTCCCTCTGCGCCCACTTTTAAAATCGCCTCGTATTAGAGGTGGTTTTTTGGTAAAATGAATGTATGAAAAAAAAGAAGAAAAATCCTTTCATAATAATTTTTGTTGTTATATTTATTGTTATATTTATTATTGTAGCTATATTTATAACAAAAAAAGTATATACTGGTATTTATAGTAAAATTTATCAAAACCAAGTTGCAAAATTTACTGGGAATACTCTTTCGGAAATTGAAAAAAAATCTATCCAAAAAGAGGCAAAAGATTTATCCAATGTTAAGGGAACTTTTACTGGCAAACAAACTTGGTCAAGAGATGTCTATATAACAGGCGATGTTATAATTCTTTCAACTCTCACGATTGAGCCAGGAACTATTATAACATTTGCTGCTGGTCAAGACAGTTTGCCTTCAAGTTTTGATATCGAAATTAAGGCTGATGGCTTTAATGATGACGACCCTACTAGACTAAAAGAATACGCAGACTCCCATTCAAGTATTTTTGTAGTTGGTTCCTTAATTGCTAAAGGCACAAAAGAACAACCAATAATTTTTACTTCTGATAGTAAAGAACCTCATTATGCAGATTGGGGAGGGATTAACTTGGTTGGTAAGGCTTCGGTTCTAGAAAATGTAGTAGTAGAATACTCTCGTAACGGAGTGTCCATTCCTTCACCTGATAAAGGAATGATTATTAGAGATAGTGTAATTAGACACGCTATGTGGGGCTGTTTTAGTATCGATGGCTCTAATGGTTTATTTGAAAATAATTTAGCCCAAGACTGTGGCCATGAAGGTTTTGATGTTGGAGGAAAATCTATTATAAGAAACAATAAAGTTGAAAATTCACACGCCGCGGTTGTTGTATTACATGGTTCACCTACTCTTCAAGAGAATATTTTTCAGGATGAGGTTCATTCTTTTCCTGGAGCAACACCAAACCTAGTCAATAATATTATTGACTCTTATTTAAAATGCAAGGCAGTCAAGGTCTGGGACTATGATAATTACAAGATTCCTTGTTTTGGTGAACCTTATTTAATTAAATAGAATAACCAAAAGCCAATCTTGCCCGCCTCGAGCGGGAGCAAACGGTCGTAAGGGGAGCCTTATGCTGAACTTGGGTGATATCATTAAGTGATTGGTCTATATTAGTAAAATTAACCAAATTTGATAATTTTAAAAATGACTTTACTGCTGACAGATAGGCAAGTTCGGTGTTCCCTCTAAGTTCTAGTTGAGAGGTTCCAACATTACGATAAACAAATTCATCATTAGTTAATTCACCAGCACTGACAAAAATAAAGAACTGATTCAAAGTGTTATAAGTAGAATTATACTCAATGACAGCAGAATCTTGAGCATTGATAAGATTCTGTTCACTTTGTAAAACTGCTGTTTCTAAATTTCTTTGAGCTAAGTCAAATCTAGCTTGAGTACTACTTAATGCTAACTCTGCTTGATTAACTCTTTGATTTGCTAAAATCTCAGTTTGTCTAAAATTTTGTAATGAATTGAAATAATTATTTTCGATATTTTCATCACGAATTCTGAATAAAGATTCTCCAACTGAAACAGGTGAACCAACTGGCACAACATATTCAACAGTGCCCGGCGTTAAACTTCTGATCAAAGTGTATTCTTTGGGAATTATAGTACCAGAAACAGTTAAATCAGTAGTGACTTGATTTTGCTTTTGGATTGTTTGAATTTTTACTTGCTTCTTGGCTACCTCCTCTATTTCATCACCATTACCACGACCGCAGCCGGTAACCACTAGAAGAGCAAGCATTAAAAATATGCTTAACTTAAGAGTTTTAATTAATTTATTGTCATTTATCATAAAATATTCATTATTCAGATTAGAGCATTTTACTACATTGACCTAATTTTGTCAATCATTTAACTTAAAATAAAAAACCCCTACGAGGGTAGAGATTTTTTGTTTTAAAAGTTTGCTTATTATTCTATTCTGCAGTATTAGAATCTTCTTCAGTAGTCGACTCTGATTCTTGAGCAGAATTTTCTACTGGTTCAGGTGTTGATTCAGGCTCATTACTATTTGAGCTACCACCCTTTAAAGCCTCTTTCAAATTTTTACCAGCTTTAAACTTAGGTACAACCACCGAAGGAATATCTATTTTTTCAGAAGGGTTGCGTGGATTAACTCCCACCCTACCTTTACGAGTTCGAGCGGAAAAGGCTCCAAAACCAGTTAGTGTTACTTCCTCGCCATCCTGTAATTTTTTTATAATAGTGTTAGTTAGAGTATCTAACACGTCCTCAGTTTCTTTTTTAGAAATACCTACTTTTTCACTAATAACATCTATTAACTCGGCTTTGTTCATTGTTGTTATCTCCTTTCTTTTGTTTCAATTAATAATTTATAAATGTTGATAAATATATTACTACCTTATGATACTATACTTTAATTTTTCTGTCTACGCGACTAATCCCTGTTGCCTTTTTGGTATCAGGATCAATCTCCAAAAGTATGGCCGAGACTATGGCTTCACCACTTTCAGCAACTTCAATCTTTGGTTTTTCACCAGCTAAAAAACTGGCGATAATTGGTTCCTTCTTATCTCCAATGACTGAATCGTACTCACCAACCATACCAATATCAGTAACGTAGGCCGTACCTTTGGACAATATTTTTTGATCAGCTGTGGGTATGTGGGTATGTGTTCCTAAAACTGCACTAACCCGACCATCAACATAATGACCAAAAGCATTTTTTTCCGAGGTAGCTTCAGCGTGAAAATCAACGATAATACCAGCTAAATTTTTATGATCAACTTCGGATAAAATCTCATCAATTTTTTCAAATGGTGAATCAACCTCATCTTTCATGAAAACCTGACCAATTAAATTAATCACTAAAAGTGATCTTGATCCAACCTCGATAACCTTGAATCCTTTTCCTGGTTTATCAGCAAAATAGTTAGCCGGCCTAATCAAATTTGAAGCTGGATCATTAAGCAGGCTCTCCGCTTCAGGCTTAGAGAAAATATGGTTGCCTGAAGTATAAAAATCTGCCCCGGCTTCAACTATTTCACTGAGCGTTTTGGCTGTTACACCAGCGCCATGGGCTAAATTTTCTACATTAGCAATAACTAAATCTGGCTGATACTCCTGTTTAAGTTCTGGGAGTATCTTGACGAAAGCTTTACGACCAAGCTTGCCGATGATGTCACCAAAAAACAATATTTTCATGGTCTAGGTTGTTAGGTTGTTAGGTTGTTAGAGCCAAGTGTCGAAAAAGTTTTATTTAACATTTTCATTACTTCTTCTAACAAACTATCAGCTATTTTAAAATTTAAAGTTTTTCCAAAGGGTAATCTTTTTACTATCTCAATTTGGGTCTCTAATTCTGCTCCAGAAGCATAAGCAATATTTAAAAAATGACGGTACTCTTTTCGGCTACTTCTCCTTCTACCTTCGGCAACGTTAGAGGGAATAGAAATTGATGATCGTTTCATCTGAGATGCTAATCCATAAATTTCAGTTTTAGGAAAATGGCTGGCTAACTGATAAATAGCTACTACTAAATCCATTGATCGTTGCCAATAAATTAAGTCCTTATAAGAAAATAGTTTTGTCATAGCGTTTCATTGTTATTATGAATAAAAACGCTATGTTGATTACGCAGTAATCCCTAAAAACCTAAGAACCTAAACACCTAGCTACCGAGCGTATTCAATAATCCTAGTTTCACGGATTACTGTTGCTTTAATTTCACCTGGATACTTTAATTCAGCTTCTATTTTTTTAACCACTTCTTTAGCCAATTTATGAGCTCCTAAATCATCAACTTCACTTGGCACAACAAAGATTCTAATTTCTCGGCCAGCTTGAATGGCATAAGTTTTTTCAACACCGTCAAAACTGTTAGCCACTTTTTCTAGGTCTTCTAGACGTTGTAAATACTGCTCGTAAGTATCTTTACGGGCACCTGGTCTAGCACCAGAAATGGCGTCCGCAACTTTTACGATAACAGCTTCAATGGTTTTTGGATTATCCTCGTGGTGACCTCTGGCAATGTAAGCCACTTCTTCCTGTACGCCAAATTTCTTTAAGATATCATACCCAATTTCCGGATGTCCCCCTTGAACTTCATGGTCAACTGCTTTACCAATATCATGCATCAATCCACCCTTTCTGGCGATAGTAACATCAGCCCCCAAATCTTTTGCCAAGAGAGTGCTTAGGTGAGCAATTTCAATTGAATGCTGTAAAATATTCTGTCCATAACTTGTTCGATATTTTAACCGACCAATAATTTGAACCAATTTAGGATCTAAACCAGTTATGCCTAATTCATACACAGCATTTTCGCCGGCTTCTTGAATTTCATTAGCCAATTCTTTTTTAGCTTCATCGATAGCATCTTCAATTTTAGCTGGATGAATTCTGCCGTCTAACACTAGTTTATCCAAGGCTTTTTTGGCCACATGCCGTCTAATAGGGGAGAACCCGGAAACGGTGATAGCGTTAGGGGTGTCATCAACAATAATTTCCACCCCGGTTAAACGTTCAATCGTTCTAATATTTCGTCCTTCACGACCAATGACTCGACCCTTCATTTCATCTGAGGGTAAATCAATAGTAGTAGTCGTACTTTCCGCCGCGTGGGACACGGCGCAACGCTGAATTGCCAAAGACATTAATTCTCTAGCCTTACGATCCAGCTCTAGAGATGACTGATCGTTAAGTTTTTTAATTCTTCCTACTAAATCGTCCTTAATATCCTTTTCAGTATTTTCTAGAAGAATATTTTTAGCCTCTTCTTTAGTTAACTTAGCAACCTTTTCTAATTTAGCCATCTGCTCTTCTTTAATTTTAACAATTTCACCTTTCACTGCTTCTACTTTTTCTGCCTTTTCTACTAATTCTTGCTTTTTATTTTCTAATTCTAAGATACGTTGGTCAAAAAGACCTTCACGTTTTTCTAATCGCTGTTGTGATCTTACTAACTCTTGCTGCTTTTCTTTACCTTCTTGTTTAGACTCATCTAAAATTGCCAAAGCCTTGTCGTTAGCTTGTAACAAAATTTCTTTTTGTCTTGCTTTGGCTTCATTAAGTAAAGATTCAACTTTGGTTTCAATGGTATCACGACGTTTTACCGCCCAAATTTTTCTTAATTGATAACCAAAAGCTATCCCACTAATTATTCCTAAGGATAGCGCTATAAGCCAATAAATTGTTTGCATACGTTTCTATCTCCAAAGAGATAGAGAACAAGTCGATCTAAGTTGTAGAGGAGATTGGCTAACCAAAAATGATTAACCCAAATGTTTTAAGATGATGTTAAAAACATCAGTCAAGTAATTGAAGCTAATTTTTCCTGAAGTTAATTTGATATTCCTGGGTGATAAATAGTTAGGAAAAATGAGTTTTAGTACAATAATCTGCTTAATTAAACCTATTCTGAGTGAATCTCCTATCGAATGATTCTCTATATCAGTTAATTATTATGTTCATTGATACACTACCATATTTATTAATTTTTGGCAAGAGACAGCCATTTTTAATAAAAAAAGGGAACAAGAAATCTTGTCCCCGAAATTGAGTGACACTGCCTTTTCTAGGCTAGTCACTAATAGTTGGAATGCCCCATTCTGGTTCAATGCATGGAATTATTTCGCCGTTTTGATCAGCGCAATGATAGTTCCTTCCATTAGGCTTAGCCGGAACAGATTTGATACGAAATGGGGTACCCTCAGGAATTTTCCCCGCTTCTATTGCCTGTCTATGTTTCTCTTTCAATAGTGGTTGCACTGACGTCATTACCGGACCTACCACCATAGTATAACCCTCCTATTGGTTGTGGTTAAAAGACTTAGTTTAAACAAAGATCCAAAAAAGCCAACCTTTGGGGGAAGATTGGCTCGTTTAGACCAAAAAAACTCTTCGACGAAGAGCTTTTTTAAATGTCATCTTCCCCAGAATGGGATGGATTTAGCACTCCTACCTCTAAATAAATTAGAGAGAGTTGCCGGCTACCCTTGGGCCATTACCCTTAGCATGTAGCACTCATGATAACTATTGAATTTTTAATGTTAAATATATCCTAACACAAATAAATTTTTTGTCAAGAAAAAGAGGAGGTGTTTTAAATCTCCTCAAATTAGACTAAAGAAGTCTCGTAATAAATACTTGAGCATCTCTGCCTTCAGGATAGCCCTGCCACTTCTCCTTGGGTACATTATCTTTATGGATCTTACTAAAACCATTAAGTAACAAATAATCATTTATTCGAACTGATGTCGTGCATAAAAAAACAGATTCAAATAATTTGGTCTTAGCTTCGTTAATAGCTGCATGAAGTAGTTGAGAACTAAAACTTCGTCCTCGATATTTAACGTTGACCCACCACATAATTATTTCAGCCCAAGGTCCATAAGGAACAAGGCCAATGGTTCCGGCAATTACACCATTGTACCTTAGAACACCAATAGACTTAGTAATACCAATTATATCTTTAATTGATCTAGGCAAAAGTCTCCCTTGACGCATCTCAGGTTCCATAAGGCTATATAGCTTAGGAATATCTTTCTCAACTAATGAACAAAATTCAATCACTTCTTTCTTTTCTTTAAACATAAAGCTCTTCTCCTTATTTAAAAGAACGATTAATATGGGCACGAAAAAATCCCACCCTCTAAACACAATAAATATTGTGTCTAAAGGACGGGATTCTATCTCAAAATAAATCAAGAGGTCCGCGGTACCACCTTTATTAACAAAAAAACCGTCAAGTAAACGGTAAATTTTGTTCGCTTTCACTATCTCAGTCCAATGAGATCCTGAATCAAGTTCAGAATGACAAAGCGATAATAGTTAACGCTTGATTACGGACGCTGCCGGGTTTGGCTAATTAATGTTCACCAAACCATCTCCCAGGCTCGTTTCAGTTTTGTGGTAATGCCAGGCTTCCACCATTCCCGGCTCTCTATTATTACAGATCAAAACCTACTATTCCTGTTCATAGATTTTAAAGTTGTTAAAGTTATTCAATGTTAGCACTACTTGATAATTTTGTCAACCAAACCATAACTTTTAGCTTGCTCGGTATTCATAAAATTGTCTCTATCTGTATCTTCCTCAATTTTCTTAACCGGTTGACTGGTATGTTTTGCTAAAATCAAATTTAACCGGTCTTTGATTTTTAAAATATGTTCCGCTCTAATCTTAACGTCAGTGGCTTGACCTTCTGCTCCACCCATTACCTGATGTAGCATTACTTCGGCATTGGGTAAAGCTATTCTTTTTCCTTTAGCTCCAGCCGCTAATAAGACAGCGCCCATAGAAGCAGCGGTTCCGATACAGATGGTCATGATATCTGGTTTAACATATTCCATAGTGTCATAAATTGCTAAACCTGAAGTAACCGAACCACCAGGACTGTTAACATAAAGCTTAATATCTTTTTTAGCATCTTCGCTTTCTAAAAATAAAAGCTGTGCAATAACCGTATTAGCGACCACGTCGTCAATTGGTGAACCTAGAAAAATAATTCTATCCTTAAGCAGACGAGAATAGATATCATAGGCTCGCTCACCGTAATTTGATTTTTCGATAACTGTTGGTATTAAATGCATAATATAGGAATTAGGAATTAGGAATCTGGAATAGGGGATTAGACTTTTATCCTAATTCCACATTCCAGATTCTATATTCACTTACACAATCTGCCAACTTCCACTTCTCGTCTTTTTTAGCTGGCCTTTGATCTTAAACCCGGCGGCCTTCTTGTGGCCTCCACCACCTAATATTCTAGCTAATTTTGAGACATCAATCAAGTCATTATTAGTTCGAAAACTACCCTTGATAGAACCGTCTGCCTGTTCTTGTAAGATCAGCGCAGCCTTGACGCCTGTTAAATTATTTAAAAAATTAGCTACTCCTTCGGTTACTTCACTATCAGCTAAATTATCGGCTAAGTCCTGACGGGTAACAACTGTACTGACTACATTAAATTTATGGCAGTGACTTAAGCGTGTTAAAATTTCTCCCCAAATTTTTAAAGTATCAATACTTTTAGTTTTTAGGATTGAATCACTGACAGTGCCTAGCTGGGCACCGGACAAAAGTAGCTGAGAAGCAGTTTCCAATGATTGATGATTAGTATTAGGGTTGGTAAAATTATAGGTATCATAGATGATGCCTGCCAACATCGCGCTGGCCACCTTGGCATCAATCCTGATCTTTAAGGTCTTAAAAAGTTGGTAAACTATTTCGGTCGTCGAAACTGATTGGGTGTTTACTAGATTAATATCACCAAAATTCTGGTTAGTGGCATGGTGATCAATATTAATAACTTTTGGCTGAGGACTAAGTTTTGGTAAAATATTGTCTACACCTGCATATTTTAAATCACCAGAGTCTAAAACTATCACCAAATCATAAGGCTGCTTGATCAAGTATTCGGGGTCATTAACCAAAGGTTCAAAATTAACTAACCAAGTTAGATTTGGTGGTGGTTGATGTAAACAAAATCTGGTATGGTTCTTATTTAAAGATTCCAACCAAGAACTAAATACCACCAAACTACCCAAACAGTCAGCATCGGGATTTTGATGGGCAATTAGTAAAATATGTTCCGCTTTATTTATTTGCGAATGAATTTTTTGACTTACTTCGGAAATTTCCATAGCCAACTATCCTAACCTTTTTCTCTAATTCGGTCAAGTAGTTCTTCTATGCCTCCGGCTTTTCTTTCGGTTTCATCAATATCAAAACTTAAACGAGGCAATGGCTTCATTGTCAATTTTTTATTTAGCAGATATTGTAAATGTCCAGCTTTACCCCTGAATCTATCTAAAACTTTCTTAGTGTAACTGGTTGGTATTATACTTAACCAAACCTTGGCATGCCGCAAGTCTTTAGAAGTTTCAACTTTTATAATAGTGGCTAAACTATTCTTGGGCAATTCAATCTCAGTTAAGATTAGGTTATTAAGCTCTTGCCTAATTAGCTCATTAATCTGTAAAATTCGATGAGACATTTTAGCTGTCTAATTTTTTATCCTTTATTTCCTCTTGATACACTTCCAAGGTATCACCTTCGGTAATCACTGTCTTACCTTCATACTTAAGGCCACATTCTTGACCAGCTGTTGCTTCATTGACATCAACCTTATTAACTTGGACTTGGGTAACGACCCCTTTGGCCATTATTTTTTTGTCGCGTAACACATTTACTTTTGCTCCGGAAATAATTTTTCCTTTAGTGACGCTACCACCAATTACCATTGATTTGTCAGCCTTATTAAAAACTGCCAAAACTTTCAATTTACCGAGTTCCGTTTTGATAACTTCTGGAGATAACAATTGTTCCAGTTTAGCTTTAACTTCTTCAATTAATTTATAGATAACCTCATAAAGTTCAATCGTAACCTTTTTTTCCTTGGCTAAATTTTCAACTTGTTGAGATGGCTTGGTATGAAAACCAATAATAATTGCCTGGCTTGCCTCAGCCCGATTAATGTCTCCCTCGGTAATATTACCTAAGCCCTTGCTAACAATATTTAAAAAAACTTCTGGATGTTCCAGTTTAGTTAAAGAAGCAATGATCGCCTCTAGAGAACCTAAAACATCGGCTTTTAAAACTATATTTAAAGGTTTTAAATCTTTGCTGTCATTTTCGCTGACTTCTGCTAACTTACTATAGGCCACCGCTTGTTGACGCAGTTCATATTTTTTTACTTTTTTATTTTTACCACCGGTTGACGTTACCTGCAAAATATCACCAACACTGGGAGCAGCCTTTAGTCCTAAAATTTTAACTGGCGCTGAAGGACCTACTGAATCAATATTCTTGTTATTATAATCTTTCATTACTCTAATTCGGCCATAAAACGTGCCAGCCACTTCAACTTGATCACCGGTTTTTAAAGTACCACTTTGTACTAAAATAGTGGCCACTGGCCCTTCGCCTGGATTAACATGGGATTCAATAATAGTACCGACTGCCGATTTATTTGGATTAGCCAAAATTTGATCTTTTTCAGTCTCAGCAACCAATAAAACCATTTCTAATAAATCATCAAGGCCAGTACCTTCCTTAGCGGAAATTGGTACGATAATTGTGCTACCACCCCATTCTTCGGGAGTTAAATTAAGGCTGGCTAAATCCTGCTTAACTTTTTCTGGATTAGCGTCTGGTTTGTCTATTTTATTAATCGCCACAATCATTGGTAGTCCGGCCGATTTAATAATTTTAATTGACTCTTTTGTTTGAGGTTGAATACTGTCATCAGCGGCAATCACCAATATTGCAATATCGGCAACTCTAGCTCCCCGAGAACGCATAGTGGTAAAAGCTTCATGACCGGGAGTATCAATAAACGTAATTAACTTATTATTTTTTTTCACCTGATAGGCTCCAATGTGCTGAGTGATTCCACCACTTTCTCCAGCCACCACATTAGTTGTTCGAATGGCATCAAGTAACTTAGTCTTACCATGGTCAACATGACCCATTATAACGATTACCGGCGGTCGAGATTCTAGCTTAGCTTTGTCATCTTCGGTTAATAAAGTTTCCAGTTTTTCAGAAGTAGTTTTTTCATTTTCCTCACCTTTAGAGGATCCAGACAATATTTCATAGCCCAGCTCTTCACCAACAATAGCGGCAGTGTCAAAATCAATTTCCTCATTCATTGAAGACAACACACCATTTTTCATCAACTCAGCCATAACTTTTGGCAAAGGTAACTTTAGCATATCAGCAAAATCCTTGACTCTGACAGTTTGAGGAATTGTGACCTGTTTTTGCTCGGCCGGTATTTCTTCGGCAAGAATTTCTTCCTCTTTTTCTTCATCAATTGATTCTTTATACTTAGCATAAAGACGAGGCCACTGTTCAACAATTCGTTGAGCTTGACGGTTGTCAATTTTAATTGCTCGACGACCAATATCAAAACCAACTGCTGGTAAAATTTCGAGCAGTTCTTTGCTGGGTATCTTTAAACGTCTAGCTAATTCGGTTACATTCATAAATGGCTAATGGCTAATGGCTAATGGCTAATGGCTAATGGCTAATGGCTAATCGATTGTAGCAGATTTGCAAAATGCTATTTGCCATTTGCTAATTTGGAGGCCTGGACGGGAATCGAACCCGTGATAAGGGTTTTGCAGACCCCTGCCTTACCACTTGGCTACCAGGCCAGGACTAGATTAGTCTAACAAAAAAAGGCTTTTAAATCAACCTAACCTCTACTAAAAGATTCGGCGACAAGCCACCATGTTTTTTATTCAATTTAGTCAACAACTTCAATAGTTGTATAAATCAAGCCCCATTTGATAGCATCAGCTCTGACCTTCATCCAGATATCAGCTCGGTAGTAATATCGAGCATTCATTCTGTCCTGAACAGTAAAAATCCGATCACCATAATATTCGGGAATTCTGACCTTAGTACCAAATGGTAAAAAATTAGCAGCAATAACATCTTCTTGATTGTGCGCACACAAATCGAAACCATTGGCGGTAATACAAGGAGTGCTGTCAGTTTGGTCAACAGTTGAGGAATAAGCGGTGATTGGTACGTGATAAGTATTTAAAATTTCAACTTCTCTAGATGGAGCGATTAAAGAAACCTCACTATTTTCCTCTATAACAGACTTGATGACTAATTCGGGCAACATAATGCTTTGATCCAGCTCAATTGGATCAACCGCTAAACTGTAGCGAGGAAAAATAAACTCAAAAACCAGAGCAAAAAGCACTAATAGTTCAAGTTTATGATTACTAATTTTTCTCAGTGATTTAATGGTTTTCATAGATAAAGTATTAAAAAATTCCCTTTTGAGAAAGTTAAACACCTTAGCATATATAACCTTTTTTGTCAATAGTGACAAAAAAAACTTGATCAACCATTTTCAGTCAATCAAGCCAACGACAGTAACTACTGTCAACTCCTCCGGATTAATTTTCTCCCGATTCGACCAAATCGACATACTCGGAAAGTATTCTGCTGAACACCGCCGGACCTTCCTCCACTAAGCTGGTGGCAATGGCCACCGCGTCCGCACCGGCTCGTAAATAATCAAGAACATCCTGCCCTGAACGAATTCCACCAACGCCAACGATCTGAATACGCTCTGGAAGCTGAGCCCGAAACTGCTTAACTTGACCCATGCCAATTGGCTTAAGAGCCGGTCCTGCCATTCCCGCCAAACCACCGCCAGGGGAAATCCAGGGATCGCCATCTCCGTCAATGGCAAAAGCGTTGGGAAAAGTATTACAGGTAACTACCGCTTTGACTAACTTAGACTCTCCAAGCACTGAGGCAACTTCGCTCAGGTCTGCCGGGTTAGAAAAAGGCGAGAGCTTGACCAAAATGTTGGCATCAACGCCAACTTCTCTCTCGACTGCTTCAAGTATCTCGTGAGTCGCCACGGGGCTAAAAGAGGCGATACCTTTTTGTGCACCACCATCCCAAACGTTGGGACAGCCTAGGTTCTCTTCAGCAACGTCGGCACCGGCGTTAAAAATTACTCCCGTTACCTGGGCAAACTCTGCCGGACTAAAACCAGCGGCACTGACAATCTGCTTTTCTCCAAAATAAATTCCTTTAATCTTTCCAAGAAACTTATTCTGCTATTATGTTCTTTGTCAGAATATCCAAGCTGAAAAATCTTGGCACCGGCTCCAGCATAGAGTAATTCCAACTTTTTATCACTAAGATTTGTTTGCCATTTGTTAAAATTATTAGTAACAATTTTTTTTGTCAGGAGAGAATGAGACTTAGAAGGATTAATTATTTTTTTATAAAACTCTAACATTTGATTATCAAAATCTACCCCTAAAAAAGAGCACAGTTTTTCTAACTCTTCTTTTGAATTAGTCACAAATTGTTCGTATCGTAATTCATAATAATGCTTCAACTCATTCTTAAGTGACATAATCTGGCTGACATTTTCCGCCCAAGATTTTCCTCCATAAAAAGGGCTGACTGTTCCAAAGTTTTTTTTCGTTGAAAGAAAAATATCCCGTGGATCACGAATAATATGAACACAGTGAGCATCCTTAAAAATTTGAGCGATCATCGAAACATTATTGGTAATATTATCAGATATCTTTATGCCAATTAGATTGTTATCTTTTGGAAGTCTAAATTCATTTAAAAAACTATGGACGAACTGTTGAAAATTATTTGTATTGATATTACTTGTCTTGATGCTTTCTACTGGTTGTTGAATCAAAGATAGTTGAATCCAAGGATGTTTAAAAAAATCTTTAGTCATCATTAAATATTTTTCTTTACCATATTTTTCATATAAATGTTGATTAAAGTAAAAATAAGATAAATCGTTAAACTCAAAAGTAATAAAGTTAATTTTAGGATGGGCTAACAACACCTTATTTAATAAAGTTGTGCCCGACCTAGGATGACCTATTACGAAGATTATCTTATCATTCATGCTTTAGTTGCTACTTTCTTTTTTAGAATTTTTGCTGATTGAATTATATCAAAAAACCGCTAGTCTCGCGACTAAGCGGGCCTGAAGGCGATTTACTCTTGGAGCGGGTAGCGGGAATCGAACCCGCCTCTTCAGGTTGGAAACCTGACATAATAGCCACTATACTATACCCGCACACTTTTCTGTCATCCCTGCGAAAGCAGGGATCCAGTATTAATCTAATTCAAAGTATAAATCTTCCCAGTCCGGATTAGAACTCTCAATTAGATTTAATTTCCAGTCACGTTTCCATTTTTTTAAATTTCTCTCCCTCTGAATTGCAAAACCAATATCGTCAAACTCTTCAAAATAAACTAGCACCTTAACCCCGTATTTTTTTGTAAAACCTTTAATTAAGCCTGCTCTATGCTCATAGGCCCTTCTTGCCAAGTCATTAGTAACACCAACATAGAGCGTTCCATTTCTTTTACTGGCAAGTATATAAACGTAATAGGTCATCATAGCGTTTCTGGATCCCTGCTTTCGCAGGGATGACAATTTTAATACTGTCCAAACAATAATAAATACGCTATGTTGTGATGGTCGGGGTGGTGGGACTCGAACCCACGACCTCATCGTCCCAAACGACGCGCGCTAGCCAACTGCGCCACACCCCGCCAATGTTTTCACTCCGTTAGGAGAGAAATATTGTACCAAGTCCCGGAACTGAATTGAGATACAATAATTTCAGTCCGGAGTTTATCCCAAACCTTCTGGTGCCGAGTCCCAGAATTGAACTGGGGACGCAAGGATTTTCAGTCCTTCGCTCTACCACTGAGCTAACTCGGCCGATTCACCAGAAGGTTTGGGACCTCACTGAGCTAACTCGGCATATTAATATATAATGGTGGGCGATCGAGGATTTGAACCTCGGACCTCGTCATTATCAGTGACGCGCTCTAACCAACTGAGCTAATCGCCCTTAATTTTAAACATAAACTAATATAACAATAAAAGTCTGTTTAGTCAATATTATTTTAAAAAATAACCGCTGGCGAAAAACATACGCTAGCGGTTGTGAGATGCGGTTGGGCATCGACTGCATGTTAGGAGGAGGCATCCTCCTATCCTTCAGCTGACATCTTAACACCGCCATTGACCAAAGTCTGAGCGATGTTTTCAATGTCTTCCGAAGAAACCCAACCCCTGATAAACTGACAAGGGCCAAATGTTCGTCTGACAATTTCCCGGACAAAGTCCAGAGAAGTTATTGGATGTCTGTCGCGTACCGTTTCCATGGTATCGACATATACATCTGTCAGTTCGAACATTTTGACAAATTCCTCAGCGTAACCAAGATATTCGTCAGGGTTGCAGTCTTCACCGTAGTAGCAATGGAGTGGGTCTTGGGAATTAAAGGCTACACGAGCCGCTTCCAAAACCCAACCATGCTCTTTGATGGATCGCTCGACCTGCTCTCGCGGGTCAGGGCCTGATGATCCACCTCCTGGTGTTAACCAGCCGCCGAAGCTTCCCATGGTGCTTCCTCCTGTGAGGTGTTGCGTGGCCGTAAGTGGCCTAGCTGATTTATCTACTTGAAAGGTACTGCAACGCACCATGTTTTCCTTTCCTCACAAAAGGCAATCTATGTTTATCACAGGATCTCAATTTTGTCAATACTAACAAACAAAAAAACCGCCGTTAAGACGGTTCTTTTATTTAACAAACAAAATGTGACAACCAGCCAGAGGCTGGTCCGCCTCTGGCGGAAAACCAATTCATATTTACACTAATTCCCTCACTCTGATTGCTCAGAATGGCGACTAGTGATGAAGAGCGGAATTCCGGCTCTCCATCCTTATATCTCCCTAGAAAGGAGGTGATCCATCCACAGCTTCCGCTACGGATGCCTTGTTACGACTTCGTCCCTGTTATCTCCCTTACCTTTTGCCATCTTACGACAGCATTTGGGTACTGAAGACTCCCTTGACGTGACGGGCGGTGTGTACAAGACCCGAGAACGTATTCAACGCGCCGTGGCTGATACGCGTTTACTAGCGATTCCAACTTCATGAGGTCGAGTTGCAGACCTCAATCCGAACTTAGACCAGTTTTGATGGGATTAGCTCCGTCTTTCGACTTGGCAACCCTTTGTACTGGCCATTGTAGCACGTGTGTCGCCCAGGGCGTAAGAGCCATGCTGATTTGACGTCGTCCCCACCTTCCTCCTGCGATAAGCAGGCAGTTTGTTACGAATGATTTAACATAACATAGGGGTTGCGCTCGTTACCCGACTTAACGGTACATCTCACGACACGAGCTGACGACAACCATGCAGCACCTGTATAGCACCCTCGAAGGAATCCGAGTTTCTTCGGATGTGCAGCTATATGTCAAGCCCTGGTAAGGTTCCTCGCTTATTGTCGAATTAAACCACATGCTCCACCGCTTGTGCGGGTCCCCGTCAATTCCTTTGAGTTTTAAGCTTGCGCTCGTACTACCCAGGCGGGATGCTTAAGGTGTTAACTTGGTTAAACGACACTGGCAGGGTCGATACTGCCAATGTCTAGCATCCATCGTTTACGGCGTGGACTACTGGGGTATCTAATCCCATTCGCTACCCACGCTTTCGTCTCTCAGCGTCAGGAGTGTTCTAGCAGAAAGCCTTCGCATTTGGTGTTCTTGCCGATATTAACGCATTTTACCGCTACACCGGCAATTCCATCTGCCTCTCCCATCCTCTAGTCTAATAGTATTTAACGCAGTCCTGATGTTGAGCATCAGGATTTGACGTTAAACTTAATAAACCGCCTACAGACTCTTTACGCCCAATAAATCCGGATAACGCTTGGGGCACACGTATTACCGCTGCTGCTGGCACGTGTTTAGCAGCCCCTTATTCATTAGGTACCGTCATTGATTCGTCCCTAATAAAAGACTTTTACACCCCGAGGGGCTTCTTCGGTCACGCGGCGTCGCTCCATCAGGCTTTCGCCCATTGTGGAAGATTCTTGACTGCAGCCTCCCGTAGGAGTCTGGGCAGTGTCTCAGTCCCAGTGAGGCGGGTCACGCTCTCACGCCCGCTACCCGTCGTAGCCTTGGTGCGCCATTACCGCACCAACAAGCTGATAGGCCATAGGCCCCTCTCGAAGCGATGAATCTTTACTACAATAACTTATGAAATTGCAGCACATTTGGAATTATCTCTACTTTCGCAGAGTTATGCCAAACTTCGAGGTAGGTTACCAGTGTGTTACTCACCCGTTTGCCATGGGTCTAAACCCATTCGACTTGCATGCCTTAGACACGCCGCCAGCGTTCATCCTGAGCCAGGATCAAACTCTCAAAATTGATTTAAGAATTTTACAGAGTAAATTTCTTAAAAAATTTTACAACTAATAAATAGAAAGGTAGTTGCCACCTTAATCCCCATTTTCATGAGGACATGAATTGAATTTATTGGAATTAATGAAAATATATATGTGGTTTTTGTCACATTTTGGTTGTCAAAGTTCTTTTCCTTCTTGCTTAGTTTGAGTCACCGCGAGGCTTTCATCAAATTAAGTCAATATTAGCAGAAGAAAAAACAGAGGGATCCAAAGTCCTTTAGACACCACTGTTTTTTCTCATCCCAAACTGGTTCAGTTGGGATAACGCAATATTGTTATTGAGAAGTGGTTATACGCGTTTTCAAAATTAATATTTATCCTACTATATATATTACACCCTTTTTACCGTAGTGTCAAGATATTTTAGCACTTACTTAGTCACACTATATAAACAGGGGATTATTTAAATAAAAGCTCAAAATTTTAGCTAATACTAGAGAAAATACAATTACTATACTTGACAATATCTATAATATATGATATAGTATATTTAACCAAAATAAACAGAAAAATCAAAAGAGAGGAAATAAAATGCTTGAGCTCGTACTTTCAATCGTAGTATTAGTCTTCGGACTCAACTTTTGCCTCTCCTTCATGGGATGGGAAAAAACGAGACAAAGAATCAATCGATTCATCTCTCGGGAGGTTGAGAATTTCATCACTTGGGTGATGAGAAGTATCTATCGTCTGTGCCGCTGGGCAATAATCAGCGGTTACAACGTGATCCGCAACCTTTAACCGGAGAAGGAAACTTTAAACCTTCCTTCTCCTACTCAACTGAAGTCTACTCAACTGAAGTCGTGAACATTGCGTTTGTTGCTTCTGAGAGTACATAAAAACAACCCCGAATTTAGTGGCTGTTTTTTTATTGGTTTGTACGTCACTCCTTGTCATCCTGAGCGGAGTCACGACCGTAGAGAGTGACGTAGTCGAAGGATCTCTGACCATTCGAATACTGTAATCATCATCTGAGAAACAAATCCTCCTCGTCAGTTATTCAGAGATCCTTCGCTTCGCTCAGAATGACAAATAGAGAAGGTTCACTTTCTCTTCTTCCTTTTGCTCTGACGCCACTTTTTAATTTCGGCATGATTGCCGGACAAAAGAATTTTAGGCACCTTCTGCCCTTTATAACTCTCGGGCCGACTGTACTGCGGATATTCAATATAATCTAAATCATGAGAAAATGTCTCGTCATCTAAAGCATGTTCATGACCAACCACTCCGGGAACGTGTCGAGCCACGGCTTCGGTTACCACCATCGCGGCTAACTCACCGCCGGCTAAAACATAATCACCAATGGAAACTTTTTCATCAATATACTTTTCTACTCGAGCATCAAATCCTTCATAGCGCCCACACAATAATATCAACTGATCATATTTGGCCAAACGTTCGGCTTGACGTTGATCAAACTTTTTGCCCTCTGGAGCCAACATGATAACTCTAGTTTTCTTTTTCTTCTTGATTGACTTAAGCATCTTTACAATAGGTTCAACCATTAAAATCATACCGGGACCACCACCATAAGGTCGATCATCAACAGTATGATGTTTATCAGTGGTAGACTTTCTTAAATCATGAATATTAATTTTAATCAGTTTCTTTTTAATAGCCTGTCGCATAATACCATAGTCAAAATAACAACAAGAATCCCCGCCAGAGGCGGGTCCGCCCTTGGCGGAAAATATACCTGGAAATATAGTTACAATATCGAACTGTTTCATATACTCTAATAAGAATTATACATATAAATTATCAAAAACAAAACCCCGCTCATGTAGCGGGGTTTTGTTGAAAATCTAAGTTAGATTTTAAGATCATCAACAACTGAAGTATCAGCTTGAGTTTCAGTTGGTTTTGAAGGTCGCTGTGAACCTTCCGGTTCATGGATCTTCAAATTTACTCGGGCGTTATTCTTAGCACCTACAATCTTAAGTAGGGTTCGAATAGCACGAGCTGTTTGACCTTGTCGGCCAATGACATAGCCCATGTCAGCTGGGTTTAGATGCAGAGTAATTAATACTCCCATCTCATCAACGGCTCTCTCTGTCTTTACGTCGTCAGGATTGCCAACGATGGCTCTGACTAGGTATTCGACAAATTCTTGATCGTCATGCTTTGCAGCCATAGATCTATCCACCATATTACCTCAACTTATAAAAGTTAGGGTAAATTACTTACAGTACAACCAGCACTGCCGACCTTCCCAGACAACCAAGTGGTTGCTTAGAAAAACAGTGTGGTACCAATTCCTGTTTTCAAGGAATAGAAACATTATATCACAAATAATCAATTTGTCAAGTTTGCTACTCTGTTTTATCTTCTTTTTTATCTTTATTCTTAACCTCTGCAGGTTTTGAATCAGCCTTATCTTCCTTAACTTCTTCCTTTGCCTTGTCCTTAGTTTCCGCAGGAGCTTCCACAAACTTTGGAGCTTCTTCTTTCTTTTCTTCTGGCTTTTCCTCTTTTTTAGGTTCTTCCTTTGATTCTTCTGGCTTAGTCTCACCTTCAGCAGGTTTGTCTGATTTTTCAGTACCGCCCTTTTTCTTTTTCTTTGATTTCGAAGCTCTAATTTTATCACCCTCTAAAACATTTTGGTCAACAAGTAAATTATGAACCGTTGGCGAAACTTGAGCTCCTTTAGATATCCAGTGTAAAATTCTGTCCTTTTTTACATCAATCACCTTGGAAAAAGGATTATAGTGACCTAAAATTTCTAAGGCTTTACCAAAAGGATCTCGAGCAGATTCAGAAACAATGAATCGATAAGTAGGTTTTTTCTTTTTGCCCACTCGGGCTAATCGTATTTTTAGCATAATTTTATAATAAAAAAATACCTAATGAATTAATAATGGTTCCATTTTACCTGACTCGCCAGTCAAGGTGGTTCGCCGGAACCGCGAGCGACGACTTTTCCTTATTAGTACTAGGTACTAAAGTAAAGGTAGTATTACATAGATACTTAATAAAGTCAACCCACTGTAAAAGTTGTGCTATAATGTACTCATGAAAAATTATTCCCCCTCTCAAAAAATATTAGACAACTATGCTGACGTCCTGGTTAACTTTGCCCTTAACGGTGGCAAGGGGATTAAACCTGGCGACACGGTATACGTTATTGTTTATGAATATGCCAAGCCAATGTTAATGGCTTTACGACGAGCCATTCTTAAAGCTGGTGGTCACGCCATTACTGACTTTCGGCCTGACTCGGACAAGAAACATCCTTATGATCGTGAATTTTATTATTATGCTAATGACCAGCAGTTATCTTTTTTCCCAAAAAAATATCTTCGTGGATTAATTGATGAAGTTGATCACTCTATTTTTATAATTTCCGAAACAGACAAACAAGCCCTCAAAGGCGTTGATCCTAAAAAAATAATGAAACGTGGCGAAGCCTTTAAACCCTACATGGACTGGCGACGGGATAAGGAAAACAAAGGTAGATTCACTTGGACCTTGGCTTTGTATGGTACCCCGGAAATGGCCAAAGAGGCTGGACTGAGTTTAAATGAATATTGGAATGAGATTATTAAAGCCTGTTTTTTACGAGATGGCGCGCCAGTTAAAAAATGGAAAGCTGTTACCTCTCAAATTCAAAAAACTATTACCAAGTTGAACAACCTTAATATTGACATCATTAATGTCAAAGGACCAGACGTTGACCTAAATATTAAATTGGGAGAAAAAAGAAGGTTCCTTGGTGGCCGCGGGGCCAACATTCCTAGCTTTGAAATTTTTACCTCGCCTGATTGGCGGGGCACTAATGGTTGGATTAAATTTGATCAACCATTATATCGTTATGGTAATTTAATCACGGGCATTGAACTAGAATTTAAAAATGGCAAAGTAGTCAACAGTAAAGCTAAAAAAAATTATGCCGTTTTAAAACATATGATTGACACCCCTAATGCTAACAAGGTTGGTGAATTTTCTTTAACCGATAAACGTTTCTCTAAAATTTCCAAATTCATGGCCGAGACATTATATGACGAAAATATTGGTGGACCATATGGTAATACTCATATTGCTTTAGGCGCTTCTTACAATGATGCCTATTCCGGTAACATTGCTAAAACTACTAAAGCTCAATGGAAAAAACTGGGCTTTAATGACAGTTCAGTTCATACTGATATAATTTCCACCTCTAAACGAACTGTTACCGCCACTCTTAAAAATGGCAAACAAAAAGTAATATATAAGGACGGAAAATTTACTGTTTAATGTAGACAAAAGATAAAAAAAACTATAAATTATTTATATGGAAGAATTAATCAAAGAAATGATTAATAAAGGAAACACCTTTGCTGTGGTCGGTGCTACTAATAATGATGAGAAATACGGTCATAAGGTGTTTAAAGCCATTCTGGAAAGCAAAAGAATGGTTTTTCCAATTAATCTAAAAACGCCAGAAATTCTGGGTGAAGATTGTTATGCCAGTGTTTTAGATGTACCAGTAATAGTTAATGTCGTAGTCTTTGTCGTGCCACCAGACCAAACATTAAAAGTCTTGAAAGAAGTTGCCCAAGACAGCACCATTGAAAATGTTTGGTTACAGGAGGGGAGCGAGAATCAAGAAGCGATTGATTTTTGTGCCGAAAAAAAAATAAACTGCGTTTACGGTGGTCCCTGCATAATGACTGAATTGAATAAATCAGCAGGCTAAAATAAGTTTTACAACATCTACCCTGACATTGGTCAGGGTTTTTTAAATACAGTAAGTAATTATGTTGATTGACTTAACCAAATAATTGTTCTAGATTAAAACCAGTTCATTCTTTAATAAATAAGCTCTTCAACAATTTACCCTCAACCAACCAGGGAGAAACATACTATGCAACCTGAAAAGGGAGCTACTGACAAAGCATTAGCCCCTGAACAGGAAGGGGCCTCTGAAAAGAAATTGACCTACTACGTCAAATTCAAACCAGGGAAACAACTCTACCGAACTGCTCTGCTTTACTTATTTCTTTTCAATCTAGGTAAGGAAACTACAACCTCTCAAATTCTCGACTGGGCAGTTGACGATGAAGCCTTTAATTCTCAAGGTGGTGATCGTGAAGATCTAAAATCCGGTGTTCACTACATCCTCCAACGATTAAAAAGGGCTGGAGATGTTCAAAGTAATGGCCGGGGTAAAAATCAAGCCTTGTGGGCTGAAGCCAAGGCCTGGGAGAAGTATCTGCAGCTCGAGAAAAACGGTCAGTCTGATTTGAACGGCATTGGGCTGAACCCAAACTCCAAAGAAGCCAGGGTTTACTACTTGATGCCAAGTGATGGGAGTGGAATTACCAATGCTCAAATTGTAGAGCAGTTGGCTGGCGATGATTCATTCCATCCAAAAAATGGTAAACAATTCACCATTGGTTCCCGAGTTTCTAGCCTCTTACAAGTGCTTAAAGGAAAAGGGTTGGTTGACAGTTATGGCCGGGGTCCTGCCGTTTGGCAACGCCTTGCTCTTGATGACGGGAATGACAACGGTGAAGACGAAGTTGATCCTTTTGCTGTTGAAGATTATGGTACAAGCACCAACGATAATGGTGCTTCAAGTGATAGCTCTGGTGCCAGCGGTTATAGCGGAAAATCACTTATTATCGAAACCGAAGAAGAGTGGCAAGCGGTTGTCCTGGACATTATAGTAGAGAATATGCCTGACGGCATCGGAGTAACCGAAATTTCTGAGCGGATCTACTTAGTAGGCACCAAAAGATGGACCTTGTCGTCCGACGTCAGTCAAAATGACTGTGACGATAAAACTCAAGATGCAGTTGACTGGCTTCTTGAAGAAAGTGAAATCATCGAAGCTCCCGGCGTTGAAGAAGACCAAAAAACAGGCCTATACATTCAAGCCTGATCACACAAGCTCGAACACCATAAGGTATCGAGCTTTTTTCTTTGGTTAATTACTGGAGCTATTCTTGTTCTTATCATACTTATTCCAAGCTGTAATGAACGGCTTGGAATTTTTGATAAGTTCATCAAAGCTACCAGCAGCAATTATTTTACCGGATTTAAAATAATAGATCTGATCAAACAGGGGGAGCAGGTGAAGACGATGAACCGAGGCAATAATGGTCTTGTCTTTAAACCCGGCAAAAATATTTTGAAAAATCTCCCACTCATTAGCAAAATCAACACTACTGGTAGGTTCATCGAGCAATATAATTTGTTTATCATCACCAGCCATTAGTCCACGAGCCAATGCCAGGCGCTGTTTCTCACCACCACTTAAATTAACCCCTCTTTCAACAATGGAAGAATTAAATTTTTTAGGCAAACTTTCAGCCACCTCGGTAAAGCGAGCCATGTCAGTAAATTTTTTGACGTAGGACAACTTGTGTTCAACACCGACCGTGATATTTTCTAAAATAGTGGTAGTAAAAATTTCCGGATCTTGAGGAATCAATGTTATGTCTGAACTAATTGAACTAAAACCATCTTTAAGCTTTTGACCATCTAGATAAACTTTAACATTCTTGGCTTTATATAATTCTCGAATAATTTTCAGTAAGGTTGTTTTACCGCTACCACTTTCACCAACCAAAGCGGTGTGACTATTACGCTTTATGCCTAACTTAACATTATCTAAGTGAAGATCTTCACCTTCCTTGGTGTGGTAAGAAAAATTCAAATCTTTGATTTGCAGTTCTGACCATTGTTTGTTTAAATTTCCAGCCGTACGTTCGGCTCTATTTTCAAATCTACTACTAATTTCCTCTACATTATAAACAGCTGTCCTTTGTCTAACAATCCGATTATATAAATAAGCCACTCTAAAGAAAATACCGTTCACCCTCTGGACATAGCCATATAATATGTAGACTGTGCCAATCATAATTGTCGTACCGGCAGTGACATTAAAATATAAATAAGATGACAACACCAAAAATATCATTACTGAACTACTGACCGACACCAATAACCATTTTGATTCGCTAAGGATGGTGTTTTTAGAATAAAGTCTAAACGGCTGCATTACTTTTTGATAAATTGATTTGGAAACTAAACTTTCAATTCGTAGAATAATAACAGTTGAGATGTTGCTGATAACATCAAAAATCTTGGCAGCAATTCTATTTTCCGCTTTATAAAGTTCACTGTACTGTTTAACCAGAGTCTTATCAAACTTAAAAATTAAAATAACCGTAAACACTACCATGAAGGCAACAATGTAGCTGGAATGAAGATTAAAATAGCTTAAAACAATGTAAGAACCCAGTAGCCTAATGATGGTGTCTATCACTTCAAACGTATCCCCGGCATATTCATAGAGAGCGGTGGTGGCTTTTTCTACCTTATCAATAGTATCTCCGGAATGGTGATCAGTGTGCCATTCAGTAGGTAGATCCATGGTCCCGTCTAACAAATATTTCTTGAAGTTGGCACGAACGAGGAAAGCATTTTTAAGTTCAATCACTCTAGCCGGACCATGAAACATCCAAAAGCCCACCGTAATAGCCAGAAATAATGAAATAGTACCTATTAAGCTTGGCAAACTCTCGCTGTTGACACCTTGTTCTTGAATAATATTAAGTAATCGGCCAACTAGTAAAGGTTCAAAAAAGTTTATGCTGTTGGCAATCAAAAAAAGCCCCATGTACAGCACGACGTTACGTCGGTTGCCCTTGGAGTATTGCCAAGTCTTGCGGGTTAAAAATATTACTGGACTATCTTTAAATGACATAGTTAATTATTACTAAGGGAGTCAAGCAGATTCTTAGTGTTCTGCTGTGACTTTAGGACAAAGATTTGTTTATGTTTATGTTTTGCTATTAATCTTCTAATTTCTGGTTTATCGTGTCTGGGGTAATTCCATAAAATCCACTTTATAAAATGAATGTCAACTCTTTCCTGGCAACCATTTAGCTTATCAACTCTATCTTGCAACAATTTTCTTTTCAGGACTCGCCATAAACAGACAAAGCGATTCAAATCAAGCCAAATGATTGTATCACTGGCAGGTATCCTAATATCAAGCGAGCTTTGGTAGTTGCCATCCATGATCCAGGAATCTTTTTGAAGTAATCTGGTGACTTTTGTGCGCCACTCCTCCTTAGATGTTCTCTGCCAACCCGGTTTCCAGTAGTGCTGATCAAGATGAATTAAAGGAAGTCTTATCTTCCGGCTAAGCTTGTTAGCAAAGGTAGATTTTCCTGATCCATTTGAACCAATAACCAATACTTTTTTCATTAACTTATTATAACCTAAAAACTCTCGGGAGGGGAGTTTAGGTTGTAAAATAAATTATTTTATAATTTGTCCTCCACTATCAATCCAATCAACGAGGCCTCCGATGTTAACAACATCGATAAATCCATTTTCTTCCAAAATAATTTCAGCTTTTCCAGCTCTACCTCCGGCTTTACAATAAGTATAAATTTTTATCTCTTTACTAATATTTGGTAACTCACCATTTTGCAACCGAACTAAATCAAAATGAGTTGAGCTTACTGCAAAACCATCTTCCTGAAGCTCCAATGCTGTACGAACATCTAGCAATACCGCACTTCCCTCAGCAACTTCCTGACTAATTCTGACGGGGTCTAGAATTACTTCCGTTTCAACTTGATTATTCGCTTGTTGCCGGTTTGGCGCTAAATAAAAACTATAAACTGCTGCTACAATTATTAAAACAACTGCAAGAAAAATTAGAATACTTTTTGATTGTTTAGTCATATATTTAATTATGAAATTAGTTATTAAATAAAATTAAATTCTTTATTGCCTCACAATCTGCTTGGCCTGTTCAAGTTTTAAACCAATTAATTTAGAAATACCATCATCGCCAATAGTTACCCCATACAAAATATCGGCCTGGTGCATAGTGGCCCGGTTGTGGGTAATAACAATGAATTGAGTTTTATGAGCCAGTTCATTTAATATCTTAGCAAACCTCTGCGAGTTGGCTTCGTCTAAAGCGGCATCAACTTCGTCTAAAATAACAAATGGTGACGGGTTATTAGCAATCACTGCACAGATCAAAGCAATCGAAGACAATGACCGTTCACCACCTGAAAGCATGCTGATTGACGATACCTTCTTGCCCGGAGGCGTGGCAATAATATCAATGCCAGCAATAACCTTGCCGGTTTTTTTCTTTAAAAGTCTCTTAGGACTTAAATTATCTTCAGCCTCAGTTAAAGTTTGTAAAATTGATCCTGAACTTGTTTCAGGATCTCCTTCAACCCCTTCTTCTCCCTCATTAACTAGCTGAGACTTCTCTTCTGGTTTATTTTCTTCTTTAATCAACATCAGTTCAGCCTTACCACCGCCAAATAATATTTTGAAAAACTTGGAGAACTCTTTATTAATACTTTTAAAAGCGTGATCAAACTGAACCTGAATTTTATCATCAAGTTCGTTAATAATTTTCTCCAGTGAGTTAATGGACTTGCGCAGATCTTCGGCCTGTTCATCCAAAAAATCATGTCGTTCCTTGGTTTCTTTGTGTTCTTTTATTGTTTCCGGATCAACCCCTCCAATAAGCTCTAGCTGACGTTTTAGTCTAATCATTTCTGAGTGCTGTTCTTCTTCATTCACTCTTTCAGCTTTATTGCCCTCTAGCCAACTGGTACTATTCATTTCTTCTCGAATCTCTCGCTTTAAATCTTGTTGATGAGTTTCCAGCTTAGCCATCTCCACCCGCATTTCTGAAACTTCACCGGCTAATTTATTGTACTGATTTTGCTTACTGTTAATTTTGTGCTGGATATCAAAAAACTTTCCCTTTTTCTGCTCTTCTTGCTGGTTAAAATTATCAACGGCCTTTCTGGCCTGATCCAACTGATGTTCAATCGTTGTAAAATCTTTTTCTACTTCTTTAAGATCATTTACCAAATCTTTATCAAGGTCAGCTTTAACCTGTTGTTTAACTTTTGGGTTTTCTAACTTATCCAGAATATCTTTAATTAACCGACCCAGCTCTTTAACATCTTCTTTAAGTTGAGATTGCTTAGCTAAATCTTTCGAATCTAAACTACTAATTATTTTTTGTTCCAGCTTATCGATATCTTTTAGGCTGCTGACAATCTCCGGTAATGCCATGGGAACGGCTTTTTCGGTTAAGCGTTGTTTAGCCAGCTCAATCTTGTTTTGTAAAATTAATTGCTCTTCTTTAAGCTTATTCCTTTGATCTAAAACCTTTTGATATTTTTGTTGTAAATCATTAAATACTTTACTACGAGAATCTTCTTTCTCTAAAGACTGTAGCTGCTTTTGTAAGTCTTTGAGTTCCTTAGTTCGGTCGGACAAGTTCTTCTCACCTTCGTCTAGATCGGGCTTTAATTTTTTAATCTCTTGGCTCAATTTCTGCCACTGCCAACCATAATATTTTTGTTGAACATCTTTCAGCTCGGCCTCTACCTTCTCTCTTTTTTCTAAACGTTTTACCTGACGAGTTAAAGAATTAAGCCGAGGTTTGATTTCCGTCAATAAGGCATCAACCTGACGTAAATTATTCCAAGCACTTTCTAATTTATTGAGAGACTGATCACGTTGCAACTGAAACTGTTTAACTCCAACAGCTTCATCGAAATAATCTTTACGTTCGTGGGGGTTAGCCATAATCACTTGATCAATCGACCCTTGAGAAACAATACTGTAACTTTTCTGGCCAAAGTTTGATTTGGCTACTAGCAACAACACATCAGCCAAACGGACTTTACTTTTGTTAATTCGGTATTCACTTTCTCCATTACGAAATACCTTTCGAGAAATTGTCACTTCTTTATAATCAACGGGCATCGCCCCATCTTCATTGTTAATATACATTGATACCTGAGCCATACCTAAACGAGACTTCTGCTCTGAACCAGAAAAAATAACATCCTCCGCTTTTTTACCACGGAGGCTTTTTAAACTTTGTTCACCCAAAACCCAGCGAATGGCATCAACAATGTTTGATTTACCAGCACCGTTAGGGCCAACGACACAGGCAATGCCACAAGTTCCGTCTTTTAGTTGAGTGCCTTTGTTGGTTGTTTCACCGTTTATAATTAAAGCACAGCCTGCTCCAGGCCGTGGAAATTCTAAAGTAGTTTTTTGGGCAAATGATTTAAATCCCTGGATTTCTATCTTGTGCAAATACATAATTTACTCATATTTTAACATTTATATTGACGAAAAACTAGGGTAATGATAATCTAATTATATGAATTACTGTGCTAACAACAAATCGCCGAAGGCGCATCTCGTCTCCGACGGAAAGGTTAGGAAACCGGACTTCTAGTCCAGGTTGATTACCTTTTTACTAAGTTGGTACAAAATAATCTGCTTGGACAGGCAGTTTTTTGTTTACCTCGTCACATTGTAGAAGGTGGCGGGTTTACTCATTAAATTACAAGGATATTGACCACGTCGCTCTCGAGCGACTGTGGTTGACAAAAGGTCATATTTGAACTAAGGTAAATCATTCCATCAGGAATAAAAAACGTTGAGAATTCAACAGGAGGTTATAGTTATGATCTGTAATGGAGCAGTAACTGCCTTGATTGGTCCACTGAATCTTGAGGGCAAAGAAGACTGCAAGCAGCTGGAAAGAAACGTTGAGTTTCAAATGGCGCAAGGTGTCACTGGAGTTCTGTCTTTAGGGACAACGTTTTGTTCTCCAACGGTTGATCCAGGAATGCACATCAAGTTAAACCGGCTTGTCGCGGAGATTACGTCCAAGCAAATTCAAGCCTGGGCCGGTGCTGGATCAAATTCAACTTTGGAGGCCATGGAAATGGCAACTGCGGCTGCCAGAGACGGAGCCGATGTGGTACTGTTGGTTGATTGTTATTATAACAAACCAGCCTCAATACAACTGCGAGACCAGTACCACAGTCCGATTGCCGGAACATTGGCCGACGCTTACCCCGATGTTGGCTACGTAGTATATGCCATACCGGGACGAACCAACTGCCAGCTTATGCCAGTTGATCTGGCAATTTTGGCAGAGCAGTGGCCAAATGTTATTGGAGTCAAAGAAGCCACTGGTAGTTTATCAAACATGCAAGAAACCCGACGTTTCGTAAACATGATCGACGGACGACAGTTTTCCATTATGAGTGGCGATGATTCAATCACTGGATCAATGATGACTGACCCACTCATCAACGGTAACGGTGTTGTCTCGGTTATCAGTAACATTGCCCCAGCAGCAGTGGCTAAGATGGTGGCGGCCTTTCAATCTGGTGACAGTCAAACAGGTCAAAAATTGGCCGGCCAGCTTAAACCACTGTTCGGTTTAGTGGGGGTGAGTGTGCAGCGAGAAGTAGAATTCCACGGTCAAAAAGTCATGGTGGAAGACAAATTCCCTAACCCCTGTCCAATCCAAACGATGATGGCCGGACTGGGAATGGACACCGGGTTTCTCCGAATGCCCCTTGGCAAGATGTCCGTGTCAGCCGTTGATAGGGTTTGCGGTGCTTTGAACATTGTCTGGACCGAAAGCCCGGAAATCCTTCAGCCAATTGAGGAGTTCTACGAAGTGGATATTGCCAAACGTCTGATGGATCACCGTATCTGGAGTGAACTTTGCGCCTAAGCTCTTTTCAGAAAACTAAAACAAATAACGGAAAAGGAGACTGATAAAAATGGGTACCGCGACAGAAGTAGATTGGGTTAATCTTGGATATCAAGAATTGGCTGACGAACTGAGAAAGGACGTTCCGCGGTTTAACGCTGCTCGAAATGCAGGTTTGAGAAAGAAAGACCGTAGGTGGATACCATCCATGCGGGGCGCAGATCTGAGAGACGCGGATCTAAGAGACGCGGATCTAAGAAATGTTAGTCTTGTTTCAGCGGATCTCAGAGGAGCAAATCTGGAGGGAGCGAACCTAGCTTTTGCAAATGTACAGGGCACCAGGATAAACCCTGACCAGGCCATAGCAATGGTAAAAGCACTGGCCTTTACGGTCGAGGAAGAATAGAAAAGACTCTACGCTTAATCAGAGTCTTGTCCAACAGGACATACACAGCGCGTTTTGAGAACAATCAACTCGCGCTTTTTTATTTAATAAAAAACAGGTTAATCAAACCTGAATTATAATAAACTTAATTAAACTGCTTCCTGATCAGTAATGTCCAGTTCTTTAATGGTATACAAAGAAAGTAAAGCACACTTGCGACGGGATGGTGATAAATTCATATTTAAATTCTTTAAAAACTGACCACTTTTAATCTTTTTAATTTGCTCCAAAGATTTACCTTTCATCATTTCAGTTAAAATAGAAGCCGAGGCTTGAGAAATGGTACAGCCTTTGCCCTCCCAGCCAATTTCTTTAATCTTTTTACTCTTATCTAACTTAACAAAAATTTCCAGACTGTCACCACAAAAAGGATTAACCCCTCTAAATTTCTTAGATGGTTTGATCAATTTACGTTTATTCAACGGACTTTTGTAGTGTCGAAAAACTACTTGTTTATAGAGCTCTGCCATTGTTTGAGAATTAATTGTAATGCCTTAGCTAACTTATCAACGTCTTGTTTAGTGTTATAGATATAAAAACTGGCTCTAGCTGTAGCATCAATTTTTAATTTATGATGCAGCGGCATGGCACAGTGGTGACCAGCTCGAATAGCAACACCTTCTTTGTCTAAAAACGTTGCTAAGTCATGAGCATGAATGCCTTTGACCGTAAAACTGACCAGACCAGAACGATTTGCTGGTTTAGGGCCATAAATAGTTACTTCCGGAATGGCTGACAGCTTCTGATAAGCATATTGTACCAAAGACTTTTCGTGACGTAAAACATTTTGCATCCCCACGCTATTTAAATAATCTATGGCTTTGCCAAAAGCAAAAACTTGAGCTAAGGCTGGTGTTCCGGCTTCAAATATTCCCGGCACTGGTTTAAACGTTGAACCTTGCTGCTTAACTTCTAAAATCATGTCACCGCCACTTTGGTAGGGTCGAACCTCTTTATGGCGAGCTGGCTTAATGTATAAAGCACCAATACCGGTTGGTCCCAGCATCTTGTGGGATGAAAACACTAAAAAATCTGGATCCATCTTACTAACATCAATTGGCCGGTGGGGAACACTTTGGGCGGCATCAATCAACACTTTGATATTTTTACGATGAGCTTTCTTAATAATCTCTTCCACCGGATTAATTGTCCCTAAAACATTAGAGACATGAATAAGGCTTAAAAATTTAACTTCCCGAAAAAGACTATTCATATTTGTCATGTCCAGTTTACCATCAGAAGTCACTGGCCAAAACTTTAACTTAAAGCCTTTTTCTTTGGCTAGCAGTTGCCAAGGTACAATGTTTGAATGATGTTCCATCTCACTAATTAAAATGGTATCACCACGTTTCAAATTATGCTTAACCCACGACTGAGCTACTAAGTTAATACCATCAGTAGTCCCTTTGGTAAAAACAATATTCTCGTGACTTTTAGATTTTATGAAAGAAGCTACTTTAGACCTAGTTGATTCAAACAGCTCAGTCGCTTCTTCAGCCAGTTGGTAGGCTCCCCGATGAATATTAGAGTTATGTTTTTTGTACCAGTTGGCTTCGGCTTCAACCACCATTTTAGGTTTCTGACTGGTGGCTCCTGAATCAAGATAAATAAATGCCTTGCCATGAACTTTAACATTCTTAAAAATTGGGAAATCCTTTTTGATATTTTTAATATTTTTCTTAGCCATAAAATTCCTACAAGCTACAAGCTACAAGCTACAAGCTACAAGCTATTTTTAAACTGTTCAGCCACTAACTCATTTTCAATATCACGAGTAATATTCCCTAAAAAACCACCGATGATAAGCTTCTCGGCTTGACTGGCAGAAAGGCCTCGAGACATTAAGTAAAACAAAACCTTAGGATCAACACTTCCCAAAGTTGCACCATGAGAGGCCTTTACTTCATTATTTAAAATCTCTAAATTTGGTTGAGCATCAATATTACTACCTGGCGAAACCAATAAAACATCCTCTTGTAAATAAGAATTGGTATCAATTGCCTTTTTACCAATTTCTATTAAGCCGTCAATCCTGGCCCGAGCATTATCTTTTCCTAGGCCTTTAAAAACAATATCACCCTGACTCCCTTTACTTTGATGATTGTTAATTAATTTAACAATTGATTTTGAATTTTTACCAAAATCAATGGCTGAAGTTATGGTTCCCCAACTCTTATCTAATAGATGATTAATTACCACCGTAATATCATGTTTTTCACCGTTAAGCTTACCCACTAAATACCAGTTAAACTTAGTACCTTGGCTGGGGTAGGCAGCGTAAAACATCTGGGTATTGGGTTGCTTACTGTTGACGATCAGATAGTCAACCAAACTGTCCTTGTCTGCTATAGCATATACACCGCCTTCATTGCTAGCATCTTGGGCTGGTTGCTGATTATCAAAAATAGTTACTTTGGCTCTGGCACCAACCACAAAACAAAGATTAATTTTAAGAGAAAAAATGGGATTGGTAAATTTAATAACCGCTTCGGTTTCGGCCGGTACTTCAATAACCAAAACAGACTTCAGCTTCTTAGGTAAAAATCTGTCAATTTTTTTCTTAGCTAAAACCGAGGCCTTGGTTAAACTGTTCACCGTTAACCCTTTGGCTTTAAGCTGTTCATACCCTTCAATCTGTTGTATCAGATCATGTGGTGTAAATTTTAAGGTCTTTGACTTGGTCTTTGTAGGCATAATTTTTAACCAACACTGCCCTCCATCTCCATTTCAATAAGTCTATTTAATTCAACAGCATACTCCAAGGGTAATTCTTTGGCAAAAATTTCTAAAAACCCGGTGACAATCATTCTTTCTGCTTCTTCCTGTGATAAACCACGGGACATTAGATAAAATAACTGCTCTTCGTTAACCTTGGAAACACTAGCTTCATGTTCAACGGTTACTTTTTTGTTATTAATTTTCATAAGCGGGTAAGTGTCGGATCTAGATTTTTTATCTACTAGCAGGGCATCACAATTTACTTTTACCTTACAATTGTTTGCCTGTTTAGCAACCTGAACCAACCCACGATAAGAAGATCTTCCACCATCTTTAGAAATTGATTTAGATACAATATTAGAAGTGGTGTTAGAAGCTAAATGAATTACCTTGGCTCCCGTATCCTGGTGTTGTTTATCTCCGGCAAAGGCAATTGATAGTATGTCAGCTTTAGATCCTTCACCTTTCAAAATTACTGCTGGGTATTTCATAGTTAGCTTTGAACCCAGATTACCATCAACCCATTCTACTAAAGCTCCTTCGTGAGCAATGGCTCGTTTAGTCACTAAATTGTAAACATTGCTGGACCAATTCTGAATGGTAGTATACCTAACCTTAGAATTCTTCATTGCTACTAATTCTACAACGGCAGCGTGCAAAGAATCTTTAGAATAAGTTGGGGCAGTGCAACCTTCAATATAGTGAACTGAAGCTCCTTCATCAACTAAGATAAGGGTTCGCTCAAACTGTCCCATTGATGGGGCATTAATTCTGAAATAAGCTTGCAGTGGCGCCTCAACATGAACACCTTTTGGAACATAAATAAATGAACCACCAGACCAAGCCGCCGTGTTTAAAGCCGCAAACTTATTGTCATTATAGGGGACAGAGGAACCAAAATACTTTTTAACCAACTCCGGATAAAGTTTGGGGGCTTCGGACATATCAGCAAAAATAACACCTAATTTAGTCCAACGTTTTTTTAAACTGTGATAGATAACCTCTGATTCATATTGAGCTCCAACCCCGGCCAAAAACTTACGTTCGGCTTGAGGGATTCCTAAACGTTCAAATGTATTCTTAATTTTTTTGGGTACTTTATTCCAACTGGTGGCTGATTTATCTGATGGTTTTATATAATAAGTAATATTATCAAAATCAATATCTTTCAAATTACCACCCCATTCAGGCATTGGTTTTTTCAAAAATGCCTTAAAAGCTTTAAGTCTAATATCTAGCATCCAGCTGGGTTCTTTTTTTTGTTTGGAAATCTGTCTAATCACTTTTTCATTTAAACCCTTTGGTGTTTTAAAGACATAATTTTGAGGGTCTTTAAAACTGTATTTAGCTTGATTGATGTTAATTGTCTTTGTTTGCATATATCTAAATTTCTATTTTTTTAACCAATGGTACCCTTTTTTTTCTAACACTTTGGCAAGCCCTGGGCCACCACTTTTAACAATCTTGCCATCCATCATTACGTGAACATAATCAGGTTTAATATAGTTTAACAATCTTTGATAATGAGTAATTACCAAAAAACCTCGGCTGCTTGATCTCAGAGCAGTAATATTTTTTGCAATTAATTTTAAAGCATCAATGTCTAATCCAGAATCGGTTTCGTCCAAGATAGCCATTTTTGGCTGCAACAATTTTAACTGCAAAATTTCTGACTTTTTCTTTTCCCCGCCAGAGAATCCATCGTTAACTGAACGATCAAGATATTTATCTGATAACTTTAAGGTCTTCATTTCCTTTTTAAGCTCAGTCTCAAATTTGGCTTGATGAATCTTTTCACCAAAAATAGATTTATAAGAAGTTGATAAAAATTCGTACATGTTTACTCCCGGTAATTCATGAGGATACTGAAATGACATGAACAGTCCCATTTTGGCCCGATCTCCAGGAGTTAACTTTAATATATTTTTTCCCTGCCAGGTTACTTTTCCAGAATCAATTTTATATTCTGGGTTTCCCATTAAGACTTGAGCCAGAGTTGATTTGCCGGAACCGTTAGTACCCATCAAAGCCACTACCTTGCCTGGCCTAATGACTAGATCGACTCCTTGCAAAATTGATTTCCCGCTAATGCTGGTCTTTAACTTTTGAATGGTTAAATTCTTCTTTACTATTTTTACTGATTTTGCCATAAATTGTTGCCACTAATTTAAGCTGGCCAACGTAATAGTGACCAACTTTATTATCTTAATGAATTATTTTTTTAAAACTTTAGACAAAGTAATTTTTTCTAATGAATTATCAATTGAACTTTTAATTTCTTTCCAAACTAACTGAGAGGAACAATCACTATCTAATGGACAATCATGTTTATAATTATCTTCCAGGCAAACTAACATCCTGGGCTCATCATTTAACATCTTCATAATTTCCTTTAAAGAAATGGTCTTAGGATCCTTGGTCATAACATAGCCACCACCTCGTCCACGCTGAGCTTTAATCCAGCCAGCCTGACGAAAAGGGGTAATTAACTGTTCCAAATATTTAAAAGAAATGTTTTCAGATTTACTTATATCAGCCAAAGAAATTGATTTTTGGTCATAATAAGTCTGAGCTAACTGCATGGCCAGCTTTAATCCATTATATTCTCTAGATGAAATTGTTCCTAGGTAAGACATAAATCCTATTAAATTACTAGTATTTTAATTATACCTATACCATACTATAGTGTCAAATACCTATAACTACCCTATAAATAGGCTTGAATCTCCGAAGAATGTTATAATGCTAGGTAGTAGCTTTTTAGCTTCTTAGGGATTTGATTAATAAACTAAAGAGCTAAAAACCTAAGAACCTAAACCATGTCAAAAAATAAAGAAAAATTTATAGTAATAGACGGGAATGCTTTACTTCATCGCGCCTGGCATGCCATTCCGCCAACCCTTTCCACGAAATCTGGGGAGATAGTAAATGCTGTCTATGGTTTTACAATGATCATGGTTAAGGTTTTAAAAGATTTGAAACCAGATTACATGGCCGTGGCTTTTGATTTGGCGGCGCCAACGTTTCGCCATAAACAGTTTGAAGACTATAAGGCTCACCGAGCTGAACAAGTAGACGAGCTTTATGATCAACTGCCTCGAGTGAAGGAGATAATTTCTGTTTTTAATATACCAATTTATGAAAAGAAAGGTTATGAAGCTGATGACGTCATTGCTACTTTAGTTAAAGACAAAGATGTTGAAAAAATAAAGTCGGTTATTGTGACTGGTGATATGGATGCTTTACAGCTAGTTGATAATAACACCGAGGTTTTTACTATGCGCCAAGGGATGTCCGACACCATTACCTATGATATTGCGGCGGTGAAGCGTCGTTATGGTGGCCTGGGTCCGGAACAAATGATTGACTACAAGGCTTTGCGGGGCGACCCATCAGACAATATTCCTGGGATTCGCGGTATTGGTGACAAGGGGGCAATTAACTTACTTAGTGAGTTTAAGACTTTGGACAATATTTATAAAAACATTGACTCTGAAAAAATATCTGATCGATATCGTGGTTTACTAAAGGATCAAAAAAAAGAAGCAATGATGTCAAAAAAATTAGTCATCTTGGTTGATGATGTGCCAATTAAATTTAAGTTGTCTGACGCCAAAATAGAAAAGTATGATATTGGTAAAGTAATGCCACTATTTCAGGAGTTAGAATTTCGGACACTCATTGCCAAGTTACCCAAAGATTTACAAACTGGCAAAACTAAAGCTCAAGACAGTTTTAACTTTGGCTCTACTGCTAAACCTGCTGAATCAAAAATTGTAAAAAATGAAAAATATACACTGATCAAGACAGAGGCTGACTTTACCAAATTTGTTAATGATCTAAAAAGCCAGAAGGTTTTTGCTGTTGATACAGAAACTTCCGGTCTTGATCCATTTAATTCAGAACTTTTAGGCCTCAGTTTTTGTTGGCAAAATGGTACGGCTTATTATTTACCTGTCTCGCCGAGCGCGAGCCAAGGCGAACCGGCTCAGAAACCCTGGCTAGAAATAATCAGCCCCATTTTAGCTGATGAGAAAATAAAAAAAATTGGTCATAATATAAAATTTGATTTGGAAGTCTTAAATAGCGCAGGGCTGGAATTAAAAGGGATATCTTTTGATACCATGATTGCTTCTTACCTAATTAATCCGGGTAGTAGACAGCATAACCTGGATGGTCTAGTGTTTACTGAACTGGGGCATGAAATGCAACCAATTACTGATCTTATCGGTAAGGGTAAAGACCAAATTACTTTGAAGGAAGTACCACTTGATAAAGTAGCCGACTATGCTTGCGAAGACGCGGACTTTACCTGGCGTTTAGTTGCTGGTTTAACCAAGGAATTAAAAAGTAAAAATAACTTGGGCTTACTGGAAAAAATTGAAGTCCCACTGATTACTGCGCTGGCTAACACCGAAAAAAATGGTGTACTCATTGATACAGCTTTCCTCAACAAAATGGGTATCCAGGTTGGCAAGGACATAATAGCCTTAGAAAACAAAATTCATAAACTGGCCAAAACCAAATTTAACATTGCATCACCGCTACAACTTAAGGAGGTTTTATTTGATAAACTTAAAATTCCAACCGAGGGTCTGGCCCGTACCAAGACTGGTATCTCTACTGCTGCTTCAGAGCTCATTAAACTCCAGGGCGAACATAAGATTGTTGATCACATTATAAAATTTCGTGAGCTGGCTAAATTAAAATCAACTTACCTAGATGCTCTACCAAAGCTGGTTGATTCAAACAATCGAATCCACACCAGCTTTAATCAAACCGTCGCTGCCACTGGTCGGTTATCTTCATCAGACCCAAATCTACAAAATATCCCTATCAGAACTGAGCTGGGACAACAAATTAGAAAAGGTTTTATTGCTCCCAAAGGATTCAAACTGCTGTCGGCTGACTATTCACAAATTGAACTACGAATAATTGCTTCGCTGGCTAATGACAAAAGAATGATTGATAGTTTTAAAAAAGGTGAAGACATTCACAGCCGTACCGCCGCTGAAATTAATGAGGTGCCTTTAGAAAAAGTTACTAAACCAATGCGCTATGCCGCCAAGGCAATTAATTTTGGAATTATTTATGGCCAGGGTCCTCATGGTCTAGCCCAAACCGCTGACATCAGCTATCAAGACGCCCGAGATTTTATTAGTCGTTACTTTGATGTTCACTCTAAAATTAACGACTACCTAGAAGATGTTAAAGATCTAGCGACCGAAAAAGGTTATGTTGAAACTTTTTTTGGTCGTCGTCGTTATTTACCAGAAATAAATTCTAATATTCAACAAGTTAGGGCTGGAGCCGAGCGAGCAGCCATTAATCATCCCATTCAAGGAACTGCCGCTGACTTGATGAAGTTAGCGATGATTGAAATAGATAAAGGTTTACCAGAAATATCAGAAAAAACTAAAATGATTCTCCAGGTGCATGATGAACTGGTTTTTGAAGTGCCTGACCAAGACCTTAAAAAGGTAGCCAAATTTGTTGAAACTAAAATGGAAGAAGTTTATAAACTAAAAACTCCGGTAGAGACCCATATAGAAGTAGGGAACAATTGGGGCAGTCTTAACCCAATTCAATAACCAATCTAATTATCCAATAAAAATACCTCTAGCCTAAGTATTAAAAATAGCTAATTCTAGCTATTTTTTTAGTCCCCCACCTTTTAACTAAAAGGTGGGGGGATTGACAAAATTACCAGAATATGCTATTCTAATGTATTGTTCGTTAAAATTTATCTTACTTAACTAACACATTTTTGGCAGGTAATTCAATTTTTGTGCTAAAAATGTGTTAGTTACTGTGGTTCACGGAAAACTCAAAATCCAACCATTACTGAAAAACAACGAAGGAGATCTGAAATGGAGGCGACAGCCATGCAGCAGGATGAAGGAACCGGAACGGTAAGCCTTAGCGCAGTCAAAGGAGCGCCCGACCGTGTCCTAGTGAAGTTTAACTTCACTAACCCCAAGCACATCCCGGCCGGCATTCCGGAAAAGGCCAGGGAAGGCGACAAGGAAGTTGATTCCCAACACGCCATTTGGGCCGCGGTTAACGGAATGGCGGAGAAGGCTCAGGTTAGCAGAAAGCGTGAAGAGCGAGTGGACTCGGGAGAACATGTCATTGACAATCTCCTCAACGTCCAGGTCGCGGCCCTGCGAAGCGGTTTTGCCAACAATGATTTCGTCATCGCCGACGCCCATTGGTTTAGGCATCAGCCTAACAAACGGGCCGGCCAATCGCATTCGCCGAAACCGAAATTCGTGGTTTGTCTGACCTATCGGGCAGTTGAGCCTTCGGAAAAAATTCCGAAACTGCTGCGAAAAACGGTTGAAGCGCTCCGCGAATTGGCCAACACGACATGGAAGTACTGCCACGTCTGGAACAACCCCGACGGCTGTGCGACAGTCAACATGGTTGGCCGTAGCTGGAATGACAAGGAGCAGTGTTACGACACTCCTCAAAACGCGATCGTAGTGAGGGACAAAACCCTCAAGGCAATTGCCGTGGAAACCTCGGTCTCTGAAGACGAAGAAAACGAGACCGAATAACCCGAAAAGAACAAAAAGAGCCGACTTGCAACAATGTTGTAGGTCGGCTCTTCTCTTTGTAAAAAATAAATTATAAAATTTTTATTGGCCTTTGTCCTGACTAAATATGTATTCTCCTAAAACTTCTTCAACTGGTGCCACTGAACCAAGGTTTAATATTTTTTTACCGTCATGCTTAGTCTTGTCCAACCACTCGGGAATTGGCAATCCTCGATAAAGGGAAAATAAATGAGTTAAAAAGGTGGTGGCATAAGCACCAACTGGTAACTCAAAAGCAATGACCACTCCTTTTTCAATAATTTTAGTATTAATAACTTTAACTGGTACCTTGGTTAAACACACATTTTTCTGATGTAAAACATCACGACCAAAAAAGGCCTGGGCTGATTTCTTTAGATCCAAAATATTGTCCTCACTTAATTTCTGAGCGTAAGTTTTGATCGCCGTATGCTGAGGATTTAATAATAAGGGCAATTCTGCTACCAAAGTTTCTCCCTTAGTAACTGAGCTGGATAAATGCAGATTAAATAAATAACTGGCATAGGCATAAACCCATAAGGTTGTTTGGTCCTCAATACTTTTCAAGGCCCCTAAATAATCATCGGGCTTCTTGGCTAAATATCTGATCAAGCCTAATTCTAAACGAAAAGTATAGGGTAATTCAGAGAACAGTTCTTCTAACTTTTGCCAATTGCCAAAATCATTAACTGCTTGTTCTCTGATACGGCTTAACAGTGGCACATCTTGCACTCCGGTGCTTGTTAAAAAAGTTTTAACCACCGCTTCATATTCTTGCTGAAGGATCAGCTTACCTAAGGTATGGCTTAATAACCGAGGAGAACCAAAACGTTGCAAATAATAAAAATTATTAAACCCGTCTTTAACTCGATCTAGAGCTTGATCAAGCCAACCTTGACCAAGAGTTGATGGCGTTCTCACCGTAATGATAAACCGATTACCTCTAATTTTACCTTTTTCGATAATACCTTTGCCCCAGGATAAATTTTTTAAATAAAGACCTGAAACTTTAAGTCCTTTAACTATCTCCTCACCTTTTTCTGGGTTTATACCCCTCAGAGAAATCTGCTGGGAGGTAATAGCTACCTTGTCTTTAATTCCGCCATAATTGATCTGTTTAACGGGTACCCCTAAAGCTTGAGCTAAATTTTCTCTGGCTTCCAGGGTTGACAGGCCAACCTTAACCATCTGGGCATATAATGTTTTATCACCTGGTTTAGCAGTAACTAAATCAAGACTGCCTGGCTCAATGGTAATTGCCTCACCTTTACTATCAACCTCTTCAACTATAAAATCTTGATGATAAAAATTAAGATACCCCTGGGGTAAAAAACCAAAATCAACATTAATGCCAATATAACTTAAAATCTCTTGATAACTAAAATTCCTTTGAGGGGTTACCAGACCAGGATCTTTTTCCTGGTATTTTTTCAGTTTATCCTGCTCATCGGTATATAACTTTATTAAATCTGTCATAATACAATCATTTTACCATTAATCAATTACTAGCCAAAATTAGTTACCCTGTAATTTTATAATAAATTTTGCTAAAATAGATCTACTATGATTATCTTTCTTTACGGCCCTGATACCTTTAGATCACGACAAAAACTTAAAGCCATTAAGGGCAAATTTATTGCTGATATTGATAAGTCAGCTTTAAATATTGAAACGCTTGATGGTCCAAAACTGGATACTGCTCAATTTGCTACATCAGTCGCCGCTCCACCATTTTTAGCCAAAAAACGGTTAATAATAGTGGAGGACTTAATTTCCAAAAACAAAAAGAAAAAAATCCAGGAAGAAGTCCTGGAGGTCTTGGACAAAGATGGTTCAAAGGATACTGTTATTGTTTTTTGGGAAGGGGGGCTGGGTAATGACAAGACCAAAAAAGCTAGGTCCAAGGCTGGTACTAAAAGCAGTGGTCTGCTTTTAGCTCGACTACAAAAAGAAAAATTTGCCCAAGAGTTTAAGCTACTTGATGAAACCGAGGTTTATCGTTTTACGGCAAATGAAATTCAAAGCCGAGGCGGAGAAATTGAACCACGAGCCGCCAGACTACTTACTGATCTAGTGGGCAATAACTTGTGGCAGATGAATTCGGAGATCAATAAACTGATAGCCTACTCACCAGACAAACAAATTACCGTAGAGGATGTTGAGCAGTTAGTTAAAACTAAGCTTGATGATGATATTTTTAGATTGACCGAAGCCTTGGGCCAAAAAAATAAACATCTGGCCTTAAAATTGATATCTGACCAGCTGAAGAGCGGTACCAGTCCAACCGAGCTACTATCTAAAATTATTTGGCAGTTCAAAAATCTACTTTTAGTCAAAAATTTTGTTGAAGAGAACGGTAGTGGCTATGTCTCCAACAGATTAACCTATCAATTAGGCCTACATCCTTTTGTTATTAAAAAAACTGTTGCCCAGGTCAGAAACCATCAAGTCGCCGACCTGAAAAAAATTTATCATCACTTGATGACCATTGATTATAAAATAAAAACAAGTCAAACTAATCCTGAGGTGTTATTTGACTTGCTTGTTATAAAACAGTAGGGGAGGCAGGACAACGCCCTGTTGCCACTGGTTTACTTTTTTGCTAAATTATTAACCACCTTGGATAATCTAGATTTTTTCCGAGCAGCGGTATTTTTTTTAATAATCCCTTTTTGAGCAGCTCGATCAATCTTCTTTACCGTTTGCTTTAGCCAGTCTGCGGCTTTAGCACTGTCCTTGGCATCAACTGATTTACGAACTTTTCTAACCAAAGCCGACAGGTCACTTTTAACCTTTTTGTTCAGTTGCTGTTTTTTATTCGATTGAGTCAGGGCTTTAAAAGCTGACTTTTTTATTGGCATAGAATATTAATGGTGATTTAATTTTATTGATTAATCTAGTCTAGCAGATTAATCTCAAAAAATCAAGGCTTTGACAATTACCATAAAAGAAACTAAAATAGAAAAGTAAATAAACAAATATTTTAAAAATAACCTAAAAACTATGTTTAAAGAAAAAGAAGGCGATAGCGTCGAAACAATGATAGGTCCCTCAGTACATGTCGAGGGTAACTTCGTGGCTAATGGAGATATCATCGTTGAGGGGGTAGTGTCGGGAAGCATTAAAACCGAGAAAAATTTACATATCGGTAAGGACGCTAAAGTATACGCCAAGATCTCGGCGACTAACGCCATGGTCGCTGGAGAAATCCAAGGCAACGTAAAGATAAAAGAGAGTCTAGAGCTGACTAATACGGCCAGGGTATTTGGTGATATTAAAACCAAAACTTTAACCATAGCGCCAGGAGCCAGCGTTAATGGTAAATGCATTGCTGGCGAAGACAAAAAAACTAAATTGGAAAAAATTGATGATAAAGAAAAAATCGTTAAGCAAAAAATTAAAGAAATTCCAATTAGTACTCCCGTAAAAGTAAAATAGCCTCTAGTGATATAAAAATCTTATGTACTTGCATCTTTACGACTCCTTTTTAAATAATAAAAAATACAACAGCTTTCTGGCTAAAATAGAAACCAGATTAACTGATCTTGGTATTGGTGGCAAAATATTTCGCCTGTCGCCATTAAGAAACATTGGCGAGCTATTAACTGAAGAGGTGAGAAACGGTATTAAAACTATAGTGGTAGTAGGCAATGACAAAACATTTAGTCAGATCATCAATCTGGCTGCGCAGTTTAATACCGCTGTTGGTTATATTCCAGTCGGGGCAGAAAATAAAATAGCCACCATACTGGGTATTCCATCCCAAGAGGATGCCTGCAACGTTTTAGCGGCCAGAATTATTGAAAAAATTGACTTGGGCAAAGTTAATAATACTTATTTTCTGTCCAGCATAACAGTTTCTGGCGGGCAAGTAACTATCGAGTGTGAAGATAAATTTAAAGTTACTCCGCAGAACCATAATGAAATTAGTATTTGCAATCTCCGTCCATTGTTAGTGGCCGCGCCAGGCCAGGGCAGTTATTTCAACCCCCAAGATGGTCTACTGGAAATTCTGATTAAACCCCTAGCCTCTGGCTTTTCACAAATATTTAAAAAAACAACTTCGGCCAACAGTAGTGTCATCCCTTTTAAAAAAATCTCCATACGAAGTAGAGACTCATTGCCAGTAGTCACCGATGGACAAAAAATTCTAAAAACTCCGGTTAAAATTGAAATCGTTCCTAAAAAATTAAGGGTAATAGTCGGCAAGAATCGAATGTTTTAACCCATAAAACTGAATAGAAAAAGCCGAGACAATTCAATGTCTCGGCTTTTTTGTTTGTAAACTGTTACTTAGTAGCCGGAGATGCCAACCTCGCCTTTTTAAGACTAAGGGCCGGTTTTTTAATAACTCCGTCCTTTACCACCATTTTAGTTTTTGAAATAGAGATAACTTGGCTTTGAGCAACCACTAACTGTTCATGCCATAAGCCCTTAATCAAGCCTGTTTTAATATGATAACGTAAGATGGTGTGAGCATCAACGTCAACCTCAAAAGAATCTATTCTACCCAAATTTTGTCCATTTTGGGCATACACTGGCAAATTGATTAATTCACTGCTGAGGATTCTCATTAGGTTTATCAATTATTTCTACTTGATTATCGTCTTTCTCCTTCTGTCCCTTCTTGGAAAACATCAATTTTTGTTGTGCCACCGTTAAAACAGTTGTCAGTAACCAGTATAAGATTAGGGCGGCTGGCAGTGTTGCCCCAATCACTACTGTAATGATTGGCATAAAATAAAGCATCTGTTTGTTCATGGTTGCCATCATGTCTTCATCCTTGGCCCCGGGGACTTTTGGCTGTCGTTTAGACATTAGCATCTTAGTTTGCCAAAATTGAGCTCCACCGGTTAAAGCTGCCAGAACTATATTAGGATTAGATAAATTTAAAAAACCAAAAGCGATTGGATTTAACTCTCCCGGATTTGCGACGAATGAATATAGTAAGTCCAGGCTGGCTGAATCAACTCCGGTACGAAATACATGAAACACCGCGATCAAGAAAGGTAACTGAATTAAAAGTGGTAAACAGGAAGATAGGGGATTAACCTTTTCCGATTTATACAGCGCCATCATTTCTTTGGCCAGCCTTTCCTTGTCATTCTTAAACTGTTTCTTTATCGCTTCCATTTTAGGCTGAAGATCCTGAAGAGCTTTTTGTGACTTGATTGATTGATGAGACAGGGGATATAAAGCTAATTTAATGGCCACGGTTAAAAAAATAATCGCTACTCCTAGATCTTGGCCTGGAATAACATTATAAAAAAATACTAGAAGGTTAAGTAATGGTACTACCAGAAATGTGTTAAATAGCTCAATCATAAAAATATAATACTAATTTACGAATTTATACGAATACTACAAATAATAATTAATGACTCTCTTTGGACTTAAATAGACAGTTCTAAAATTTACAATTAAACCCAATTTTATTTTTGTCGCTTTCAGGTACCTTTGCACCTGATGATAGTCATCTTTAGTAACAAATTTTTTAGCTTTACATTCTAAAATTATTTTATTAGCTATTAAGAAGTCGGCTATATTACCACCAACTTGTCCTTCACTAAATTCAAATGGTATTTTTATTTCTCGGCTATACCTTAGCTGATTAGCTCTCAATAATTGTTCTAATCTATCAGCATATTGCTTTTCCTTACAAAAGCGACCCAGCTCATTATGTACTTGAAAACAGGTGCCAATAATTTGATAGGATAACTCAGGATAGATTACTTTTTGCAACATAGCATTTATGAGTAGTTAACGCCATGTTGACTATATTGTAAATCAGTTTATTAGTACCATTCGCAGCATTCGCATACATTTGTAATTAGCATTATAATACTTCGTCGTGGCCACCGCTATTCCAAGGATTACACCGTAAAATTCGCCAAGCAGTAATTAACCCACCTTTAATGACTCCGTACTTGGAGACTGCTTGATGTCCGTACTCAGAACAGGTTGGATAAAAACGACAATAGCCATAAGGAAAAAAGTGCCTCATGGCACCATGGTCAAAAGACATTGTCTTTTGATAAATCCTTATTAATTTAAGGACGAGAAGTTTAGCGGGATTAAATATTTTAATCATTTTAATAATTTAGATTTTTTTAAAGCTAGGTTAAGGCTATTTTCTAAATCCTGATAAGTCTTGCCTAATGATTGGCTTTTGACAGAGACGATAATGTCATGGCCAGATTTAATTTTCTTTAAATTTAACCTAATTATTTCTCTAAGCTGTCGTCTTAAACGATTCCGCAAAACAGCTTTCTTACTAACCTTATTAGAAACCACTACCGTAAAGCGGCTTAAACTTTTATCATTGGCAAGGTATTTTAGTTTGAAAAGTGGAGAAAAATATGACTGTCCAGCTTTATTAACTCTTTTTATATCCTTGTCTTTGGTTAGACGCTTGCTAGCCGGCAACATATTAAGCTGATAACTTAGTTCGCTTCTTTTGTCTTCGGCGTTTTAAAATATTTTTACCACCAACGCTAGAAGAGCGCGCCATAAAGCCGTGCTTTCTTTTTTGCTTACGTTTTTTTGGTTGATAAGTTCTTTTTGGCATATATTAGCAATTACTAATATATGATATCAGGCTTCAATCCTTTAGTCAAAGGTCTTGACCAAAATATAGAAAAGGGTTAAATTATTATACACACTTCATCAACAATTTATTAACATTTTATTTAACTAAAAGCTGTTTTGGGGATAACCTCATTGTGCTATAATAGGGTGGTCACTAAATTTAAACTACTTCATCGTCCCGCTTTTTGCGGGACAATGCGATAAACATCTCATAAACTTATGGAGGAGCAAAAAATTTGGCAAGCAGCTCTAGGAGAGCTTGAGCTGACCCTAAGTCGAGCCAATTTTACCACTTGGTTCAAAAATACTTTTATCTATACCTACAATAGTGAAAATATTACCATTGGTGTACCCAATACTTTCACTAAAGCCTGGTTAGAAAAAAAGTACCACTCCGCCATTCTCAAGGCCTTGCAGAAAATTACTGATAATCAGGTTAAGGTTATTACTTATCAGGTGGAAACTAAGGGTAAAAATCAAGCCGACATCATTATTAAAAAGGCTGAAGAGAAAATTGCCAAGACATTTGTTGCCGAAACTCCCCGAATTAATGAATTTGGCCTTAATAAACGCTACGGGTTTAATAATTTTGTAATTGGTAAAGGAAATGAGCTGGCTCAGGCTGCCAGCATAGCTATATCAGAGAAACCAGGCGCAGTTTACAACCCATTATTTATTTATGGCGGTGTTGGTCTTGGTAAAACTCACTTAGCCCAGGCTATTGGTAATAAAATCTTAGAAAGTTCCCCTAACAAAAGAGTGCTTTATGTCTCTTGTGAAAAATTTACCAACGATTTCATAAAATCAATATCTACTAACAAAGTTGATAAGTTTAAAAATATTTATCGCTCAGCTGATGTTTGGTTAGTTGATGATGTTCAATTTTTAGCAGGCAAAGAAAGTACTCAAGAAGAATTTTTTCACACCTTTAATGCCCTTCACCAAAACAACAAACAAGTGGTGATGACTGCTGATCGTGCACCAAAGGCTATCCCAGCCATGGAAAGTCGATTAATCTCACGTTTTGAGTGGGGGATGATCGCTGACATCTCTGCTCCAGATCTAGAAACCAGGGCCGCTATTTTAAAAGCAAAATGTAAGGAAAAGAACTGCCAGCTTGATGAGGAAACTATCGCTTATGTCGCCACTAATGTGCAAAACAACGTTCGTGAGCTAGAAGGTGCTTTAAATAAAATTATTGCCTACCATCAATTAAATGGTACGGCACCTATTTTAGAAAATGTAAAAAAAATTTTGTCTTCAATCTATTCGGCCCAGCGTAAAAAATCAGTAACCCCTAAACAAATAATTAACATTGTAGCTGAATTCTTTGATATTAAAATTGATGACCTATTAGGTTCCTGCCGAAAAAAGAATTTAGCGGTGCCTCGTCAAATTGTCATGTATTTAATGAGGGTAGAATTAAAAAGTTCTTTTCCCTCAATTGGTCAAGAGATCGGAAACCGTGATCACACCACCGCGATGCATGCTCATCTAAAAATTACCAAAATTTTAGATGAAGACGAGAAAATCAACCAAGATGTTAAGTTGATTAAGGAGCGACTTTACAATTAAAGTTTCCCACAACCACCTTTTTATAATTTGGAAAAGGTGTTGAAAAGAAATCAAAATACGGGGAAATAATTTAGCAAAACTGGCTGGATAAAATAGGTATGAACTGAGTACAAGGTTACCACTAAATTACTACTAAAAATTATTAAGCTTTTGTTGACAGATTAGTCCACATAAGACTAACATACCAAGGTACTTAAAAATTGCTTAGCTAAAGTAAATTATATAGTTATCCTACTTATCCACCCTATTACTATATACTATTAATTAAATATATAACTTAATAATTAATAACTGTTTATGAAGATATCGTGTACGCAAGAGAACTTAAATCAGGGGTTATTTGTTGTTAGTCACATCGCTTCGAAAAATACTGCTCTACAAATTTTAAATAATGTTTTAATTCAAGCTTCAGAAAACACCATAAAACTTTCAGCCACAAATTTAGAGATTGGAGTAAGCTGTATTGTTCGGGGCAAGGTTGAGGAAGAGGGAGATTTTACTGTTCAGTCACGATTACTGGCCGACTACGTCGGGCTATTACCAAAAGAACGTGTTGATTTGTCAATTGCTAAAAACAGCGACCCCAAAGAAAGCAAGGACCAAGTTCTTGGAGTTAGTTGCAAGAATAATTCTACTAAGGTTAAGGGGCACCCGGCTACCGACTTTCCATTAATTCCTCAAATTGATAAAAAAAATGTTTACGCCCTAGATTATCAAGATTTTCACCAGGCCGTAAGCCAAACAATTTTTGCTGTTTCTACTAGCGAGACACGACCAGAAATAAATGGAGTTTTGTTTAACTTTGCTGACGGTAAGCTAACCTTAGCAGCTACTGACAGCTATCGCTTGGCAGAAAAATCAGTTGCCCTTGGAAAAAAATCAACAAGTGTCCCCCAAAAAGTAATTGTCCCAACCAGAACCCTTCAAGAACTCCAACGGATTTTAGGAAGTTTTAAAGATCCGGCCGCTATCTCAGATATTAATGAGGTTGAAATTTATTTAGCAGAAAATCAGATTTTATTTGTCCTTGGTAATATTGAATTAATTTCACGCTTGGTTGAAGGACAGTATCCAGATTACCAACAAATTATTCCTCAGCAACAAAACACCACCGCCACCTTGAATGTTTCTGAATTTATCAATGCCACCAAGACCACCAGCTTGTTTACCAGAAGCGGTATCTATGATGTTAGTTTAGAATTTTTACCAGACAAGAAAGAGACAGTTGTCTCTTCGGCCAACAATCAGCTAGGAGAAAATATATCCCGGATGAGCGGCGAAGTTTCCGGTGACAGCAACAGTATTGTTATTAACTATCGTTACTTGCTTGACGGACTACAAAACATTAATACTGAACAGGCCGAAGTTAGTTTGATTGATAGCAATAGCCCCTGTGTTTTAAAACCGGCAAAAAAAGATGCTGATTATTTATATATCATCATGCCGATCAAGCAGTAAATAAATGTTGAGAATTTTTCGTTAGTCAGTCTATTAATCAGGTAGACAGCTAAACAAAAAAGGTTTAATATTAAATTAGATACACAAGTATGGTCTAGACTATACTTGTTTTATATAGATAATAGATCGTTGACAACAAACGGACCAACTAGGTCCAAAAATTGGGAGAAGAAGAGATGAGACAAGTATTGCTTTTTGTGTTGCTTGCATGCTCGGTGGCCATCGCTTTTTCGTTTAGACAGGAGGGTTTCACCAGTAATAAGCAAATCGAAGCAGAGATTGAACTAAAGCGTATCAACATTTTGGCGAACCAGCAGGTGTCAGCTTTCGAGATTATGCACCAAGCTGACGAAGTTAGGAAGATGACAGACGCCCTTATGATTTCCGGCAAAAAGCATATTGCCGAAACTTTAAGGATGAGTCTGGGCCAAATCCTTCAACCAGTGGCCAATATTGAGTCTGAAGGATTGATTGATTGGGATCGAAGCTACACCGGAGACTTGATCAACTTTTACTACGAGGAAGTTGAGCAAGAAGGTGAAATGTTACGAATTGTCACAACCATTCGTTTTAGCCCGGCCATATTGAGTATGGGCTCATTTTTCCAGATGCCCAAGAGTCATGAGCAGCGGGTTGGGCAATATGAAGCTCTGATGAATTCAGTCCCGGCGCGACAAGAGGCGGAGCAGGCTGCTCTTAATCTTCAGAAGACCATTGATAATTACAGCTCAAACGATGACCAGGGTTTTATGTTTGAGTCTAAACCGTACGAGTCCTATAATTTTGTTTTTTCCAGGAGCCAGGTTCGAGAACTACGGTCAATGGTTGGTCCGTGCCTGGTGTTATATTCTATGGCCCAAAGGACAGTTGAAAAAGATGTACGAGGAGTCGGTGTTCGTTCACTCTCCCCCGAAGTGAATAAACAGCTTGAAAGTGGGGTAATGCCAGAACGGTTGAGGCCAACCAGGCCAGGCACACCAACCGTCGCCCGTAGCACCAGACAGCTGATGATGACGACGATTCAGCAAAAAGCTAATAGCATTGCGCTCAGCTGGCCTTTGGCTTACGGTTCGTACTACTTCAACACCCATCGTTTGCCGGAACAGCAAAGAATAGCTGATGCGGTCGCTCAAGAAGTCTGGTTAAGCCACTGGGGTAAACCGGTATTTTGGGGAATTGTCGTTTTGGCGCTTGGTCTTGGTCTTCAGATACTGCCTATGTCCATGTCGCGGATTGTTAGGGAAGAGCTGGAAAGTAAAATGAATGCTTATCCCACAAAGAAATCAGTCAGGAGAACCACCTGGGTATTCTATCGTAATTATCCTGGGAGACTGTTGTGGCAGCCCCTGCCGTTTTATGACCGTGGTCAGAAGACTGTTCGTGGACTGCTGGGACCTTTATGCAAGAAGGAAAAGGATCTTTGGATAGCTCAGGAGATAGAGGATGAAGCCGAGCAGTATTGGAGTTATTTGGGGCAAAGACTTCAGGGTGATGCCAAGCGGGCCGTTAAGGGAATGTATACCAAGGCAATGAGTGCCGGTAAACTCTCAGTACGTTGCCAAGCCCTTAAGGGTCTTGAGGATCTATATAACAGATTCTTAAGTAAACAAGCAGAAAGTGCTCGGATTACTCAAGCAACAGGACCTGAAGGGGACGAGGAGTACGTATCAACCAGAGGGGTACTGATTGCTGAAATCCGCGAGACACTACCAGTCTTTAGTGACAGTGACAGTGAAAAGTTTTGGAACTCTTTTTCCCGGAGAGACCTTCTGCGACTTCAAGAGATCGCTAATGTCTGCAAACAGATGGGCTTAAACATTGCTCAATCCCTGTTTTCTAAACCTGATTCCTTGAAGGCCTTGCTGGCTCCTGACTCTCCTCTGATTGTTTCAGTCAGAGCTAAAGATTCAGCAGGTATTATCAGAATTCTGGATATTCAGGGTGTACCGGCGCCAGCAGCAGAGCCTGAGATTGAGCCTGTTGAGCAACCTCCGTTGTCTATCTTTTCTAAGGTAGTGATTATCGGTGGCAGGAAGGTGGCTCCACACAAGACCAGACTGCTTCAGGATATTCGTAGCCTTGGTGCCAAGAAAGTAGCGTTTATTGAGTCTGACAAGAAACGCCAGGTATCTGATGCTGTTAAGAGTGCCTCAGCCAACACCTTGTTTATTCATGTCATTTTGAGCAACCATTCCGTTGAGAATGCCCTCAAAGAGTATCGTGCTTTGGCTATTAGAGTTCACGCCATAGGCTCTGAAAGTTTTGTGTCCCAGGTCATTGACCAGTTGGAGGAACTACAAAAAAGGCAACCCCTAGCAGGTAGTCATACTAGGTCAGTTGCATCTTAAGAAATTTTCTATACCCCAGGAGCTTTTAGTTCCCGGGGTCTTTTTTTATTTAAAAAAACACCCCCGATGAAATATCGGCTTTTGATTTTATGGACTATTGCAAGTTTATTTAAAAAAGATTTTAGTAGCTTAAAAAAGAACCGTTAGCACGGTTTTTTAGGCTCTTTGTTACTCAATAATACTACAGTTAGCTGTTTTGTCAAACAAGTAGTAATTTTTAAAATACAACTCTATTTTTTTGTTAAAGCTGTTCCCCAATTAATTTTGTCCCAAGCGCGTTCATGTAAGTAATAAAATAAAAGTTTTAGGCTGGCTTCAAAAAATCCAATGCCTAGAGCGATTTTAAAACTGCCCGTAAAAAGGTAAACCAGTATGGTAGTAGTTAGGGTCGCAATAACTCGCCAGCTGATAGTTTTGAAAATACTTCTGGCGTGGGTCTCTTTTATGATCTAAATATATAAATTATTATTTAATTAAATTTTTATTGAATCTATGAAGTATCTGGCAACAGAATATTTGATATTATACTCAGCAGTATTAAGACAAAAAATACAATACCCCAGGGTTTCCATTTGTTTTGAGAAGTCTGAAATTTTTCTACACTTTCCCATTTTTGTGCTCTCCAGGCCCATTCATTTCCTTTTATCCCCAAAACTATAACCATCACCAAGTTAACCACCGGGATAAAAACCAGCAGCGATATCCAAACTCCATGCCAAACTCCCTAAATCCAGTGTAAGCCAGCGGCGCCCCAATTCCAACCTTTTATTTCCTCTGGGACAGTTGAATTTTTACCATTGCCTGATCTATCGTCAAAGGTTCCTGATACCAACACTTTTTTGTTGAGCAAAATAATACCAAGCGGAATTCCGATAATAATTCCTATAGAACAGAAAATACCAATGAATCCTAAGAGCACATTAATTATACTTAATACTCCGGATCCAATTTCGTTGGATGGAGTATTTAAGGAAGCTTCAGTTGACAGACCATACACCTGGGCTATGGTAAAAGTAGCAATGTCATAAGATATAAAAACAAATAGTAGGCCTATAAAGGGCCCAATTATTAAAGCTATACCGAATTTTTATTTTTTGAAGAAACAGCATAGCTTCCATCACTATTTTTATTTTGCTTTTCTGCGGTATTGGTTTTTGTCATAGGTTTAATTTTATTAATACTCAGCCTCTCCTCTTGTATAAATTGTAACCTTTTTCAAGCGCTAGGGCAATCTGTTTATTTTATTTCAACCCTAATCTTCTCGCTATCGTAACTATAACCATCCTGATTTGTAATTTCAGCATAGACTGAGTAACTACCAGCTGATGGTGGAGTAGACCACTGAGCAATCAGTTTATCACCCGGGAATTGACGGGCAGTATTAATATAGTTAACAGCACCCTCGGAATTTTCATAGTAGAGATCAATTTTTTGAATTCCTGTTGGATTTCCTAAATCAGCAGTTATGATCAAAGGGAAGTCACTTTCCGTTAATGAATCATTATCAGTCGGTACTGTCCAAACCAATGCCGACGGTAAGGCTGGTAGCTGCATATTAAGGTTAATGGTAACGCTTTTATTATTACCAATATCATCATAAGCAATGGCGGTAAATTGATAAAAGCCAGCAGTGATATTTGGATCTTCAATAAAGACATTTAAGTTAAATGGCGGAGAAGCTACTTCTTTTAATAGTCGGTCGTTAATGTAGTACTCAACTAGCTTGACACCACGGGGAGCGGAGGCACTAACTTCGGCGGTTAAACTGCGGTCAGTGATTGTTTGGTTTTGATTGGGAGAGGTAATTTTAATGGTTGGTCGGTCAGCGGTGGTGTGAATATCATCAAATTCGGTTGGTGGTTCTTCGGAAACATAATTATTTTTTTCGGCCCAAAGTTGAACAGCATCTTCCCAGCGGGTGTACTGTTCGCTATTTAAGTTTGGTCCGGAACTGCCTTGGGGGTCATCTTTGTTAATGTAATGTAAAATAGAGTGAGTTTGTCTAAATATTTTTTCTTCAACTTGATTCTCCGGAGTTAAGCTGGTGGCCAGCTTACCAGTGATTTTGTCAATTTTAACTTTAATCCCCTCGGTAATACTGCCATTTAATACTGGTTTGTCAGTGGTGATTTCTTTGGGGCCTTTAAAGCTTTCAAATGGCGTGTCACCTAGAACACGCCTCATAAAGCCATTCCAAATTGGAGCGGCAACCACGCCACCGGCGGCGCCGCGACGCATGGTTTCGTTATTATTATTACCGACCCAAACGCCAACCGCTAAAGAAGGAGTATAGCCAATAGTCCAGGCATCACGATAATCATCGGTTGTTCCGGTTTTAGCGGCAACATCACGCCCACCAAGAGTTAGGTAATTGTTTTCTCCAAAAACATAGGCTCGTGCGCTATTATCTGATAAAACATTATTGATTTGCCGAGCTAACTCGGTGCTCAAAACCTTTTTATCCTTTTTCTCGTACTCTTCTAAGATATTTCCATCTTTATCTTTAACTTCTAAAATTGCCACCGGTGGGTGCCATTCACCCTCACGAGCTAACACCGCAAAAGCATTAGTGTGTTCCAGTAGTTTGACTTCACCGCCGCCCAAAACCAGAGATAAACCAAACCGGCTTCGGTTGCTTAAACTGGTATAGCCCAAATCTTCGGCCAGATCAATAACGTTATCAACGCCGGTTAAAAAAATCGCTTTGACCGCTGGAATATTTAAAGAACCCTGCAGGGATTTTCTAATAGTAACCGGGCCATGTTCAACTAAGTCGTAGTTCTTAGGCTCGTAGTCCTTAAGATCATAGTTTTGAAAGACAGTATTTACGTCATATAAGACTGTTTCCGGAGTATAGCCTTTTTTAAAAGCGGCAGTAAAAACAATTGGTTTGAATGATGAACCGGGTTGTCTTAAGCGTATCGAAGTATTCACCTGTGGATCAAATACGCAATCAATACCTGGATTACAGTCTTCGGGGGCTGGATCAGCAAAATAATCTTTGGAACCAACCATGGCTTCAATTTGTCCAGTTTTAGTATCAATCGCTACTAGGGCTGCATTATTAGCGTCCCAGTTTTCAGCGTTTGTTTCAGCTATTTCAGTTATTACTTCTTCAGCCAATCCTTGCTTATAAAGATCCAGCGTGGTTTTAACTTGTAATCCGCCTTGTTCAACAACCAATTCACCATATTTTTCGGTTAGGTATTCTCGAACATACATTATAAAATGAGGCGCAACAATGTTTTCAGTTCGTTTCTTAAACTCCAGTTCTTCTTCAGCAGCCTTGTCGGCATCTTCTTGAGTAATATAACCAGCATCGGCCATGCCATTTAAAATAAATTGTTGTCGACCTAAAAGATCGTCTTGGTGGCTACCGTAAGGGGAGTAGTAAGTTGGCGCTTTGGGTAGTGATGCTAAAATTGCAGCCTCGGCTAGAGTAATCTCTGTGATTCCTTTGCCAAAATAGGTTTGAGCTGCGGCTTCAACACCATAAGCCACTGAACCGTAAGGGATTTCATTAAAGTAAAGTTTTAATATTTCGTCTTTAGAAAACTTTTTTTCTATTTGATAGGATAAAATAATTTCTTTGATTTTTCGAGTGTAAGTTTTTTCGGGAGTTAATACGGCATTTTTAACTAACTGCTGGGTTAAGGTTGAACCACCTTGTACCTTACCGCCCTTTAAAAAATTAACGATCACGGATCTAAGAATACCAGTAAAACTGATGCCTCCATGCTCGTAGAATTTTTTATCTTCGGCTATTAATGTTGCTTGTTGAACAAATTGAGGGATGTCAGACAGCTCCACCACTGTTCTTTTCTCAGCACCATGAACATCGTAAAGTAAACTTTCGCCAGTACTATCAAAAATTTTAGTACTTTGGGCTACTGATCGTTCAATGATTCGGTTGGGATTTGGTAAATCTTTAGCGATCCAGGCCAACATAATAATACTTAAAATTCCGCCAATGGCAATAGCTAAACCAATTAAGGTTATAACACCTTTACTTATATTGGAAGGTAATTTAAATTTCTTTTTCTTACCCCCGGTATAAATTGGTTTTTTGCTAAAAGATCCCGACGATTTACGACGACGAACAGGACTTTTTTTTCTCCAGTCTTGGGGAGATTTAGTTTTAGTTGATAGTCCGGGGATTGGCATGAATTGTATTACTACTTTTTAAATAATAACGTGGCACCCAAAATTGCCATGTTGCTACTGTTGGGATTGGTTACAATTTTTGTTTTGTTGAGCGAACTATATACTAATTTTTTTTTCGCCAATTTTATTGCCGGTGAAATATAAATTTTTACCTTTGCCAGCCCACCACCCAATACTATGATATCAGGATTTAAGCTATAAATGATGCTACTTAGACCGGCGGCCAAGGAGTCGCTCATGGTATTAAAAACTGTCAGGGCTTTTTTATTACCTTTTTTGGCATTGGCCTCAATTTCCAGGGGATGCAAGCGGCGACCGGAAAGTTTTTTATACAAATTAGACGTCGCTTTGCCCGAGGCATAAGCTTCCAAATGACCGCGATGACCACAGCTACATTTTAAGCCGCTGTTTTGAATAGTAATGTGACCCAACTCACCAGCTGAGCCGGTGCTGCCGTGATAAACCTGTTTATTAATCACAATGCCGCCACCAACGCCAGTGCCTAAGGTTAGACCCACAACATGATTATAATTTTTAGCTATACCGTGAATTGCCTCGGCTAAAACAAAACAGTTGGCGTCATTTTCTATTTTTAGCGGTACTTTAAAGGCAGTTTGTAAATAGTTTCTTAGGTTAACATTTTTAAAATTTTTGTCAAAATTTGGTCCTTTAACAAATATGCCTTTTTTTCGATCAACTTTTCCGGCAATACCAATGCCAATGCCTTTTACCTTTGGTGACCAAACAGTATTTACGGCTAAGTTTATATTTTTCAAAACCCGTTGCCGGCCTTTTTTAACCTGAGTTTCCACCCTAGCTTTTTTGATTATTTTTTTGCCTGATACCAAGGCCGCCGCGATTTTTGTAGCACCAATATCAAGGCCAATGTAATACTTCATAACATAATTTTAGTTAAAAAATCAGAATTGGGAGAGAGCGCGTTTTACGCTCTCGCAAAAGATCTTCATTGACTTTTGTCAGTTTCTTTTTGTTCTCTCCGTTTCTCGTAGTAGTATGCCCCAATGAGCATAATGAGCAGGGTTGGAATAATACCCCAACCGTTAGTAAGGTATGCTGTTCCTATAAGCAGAAGCATAGCTGGAATCGTATACCAAGGATCTGAACCGTCAGGCAACATGACAAACCTCCATTTAATTTTGTCGTATATCAAGTAAACCAATTCTGGTTTTTTAACTATATTTTTAAAGAATAATAGTTTAATTAAATTGAAATTACGTCGTTCGGTCTAAATAAACACAAGTGTTTATTTATCCCTCTTTAGCAATTATAACAAAAAACCCGCCTTATTGATATTGGCGGAATTAGTTAAGGAATATGTTATTTACCGGAAGCGAACTGTATAGCCGGTGTTATGCGAAGTTAATTATTCAGTTGTTGATTTATTATTATGTCTACGCTCCTTAATATCTCTTATTAATGCCTTAAGAATAAAGAAGATTATATATATTGTTATTGAGTAAAATATCCCTACAATTAAGGCACCGGGTGCAGTTAAATGAGGTACAATATCACCAGCAGTAGCCAGCCCTGACCCAGTTTTTTCTATGAGAGTGAAATCAAAAAAATTTAAGATTGGTGCAAATGGAATATATAGAATTATAAGGAGAAAATAAAAAATCAGAATCGGGCTTGATATTTTTTTGATTGTTTCGTAGGTTTCGCTGTAACCATAATCACTCCACATAATGAAATCAACCATAATTACAATTAAAGGGAATAAGATGATTGGTAATAAAGGCCATAAGATTTTTAAGATTAATTTAATCCTTGATTTTTTGAACATATATTTATAAATAATTAACTTCGTACAACGTTCCAGTATATGCGATGTTTTGCGGAGCGGAGCGGAGCAAAATATGAGAGAGCGAAGTGCAACGAGCGAACCGCATATACTGTGTTATACGCCCCGAGCGGAACGCAGTGAAGCGAGAGTGCAACGTGGCTTGAGTTCAAAAAATATTTTTCAATCAATATCATTTTGATAGGCTTTATCTTAAAAGTATAAATTTGTTTTTGTTTTGAATTTTTGGCAGAGGGGGTTAAGGGGTGAATGCCAAAAATTTAAAACTCCTTATTCATTTACGACTAATTCATATTCATTCTTAAAGTTAGAATTATGATCCTTATTAAAGAATGGTAATCCAACAAGTCTATAATTTGGATTTTCCGCTTTTATGATTTTTTCAAATCCGTATTTCTCAGATATTTCTTCTAAAAATTGTTCCTTCCAGCCTTCTTTTCCAGTTTTAAAAGTTCCATCCTCTCCAATATATTCATTTCCTTTTGGCTCAATAAATATTTGATAGTATAACTCTGCTTTGAATCCGTTCTTTACTTCTTTTTTATCTTTTGTTTTTACGAAGAGAATAAAGTCAGGTTGGAAGCCTCTACCTTGTTCAAAATCATATATCTTGTAAACTTCTTCATTTCTCAAAAGATATACTTCTTTGTATTTTTGCTCTAAATTACCGATTGTTTCTTTGATAAATTCAATCAGTTCTTTTTCTTCACTTGTTCCATGAAATGAATCCAAAACATACCAGTTTTCCGTTTCTAATTCTTTGGCAATTCTTTCAGAATCCATATCTGCTTCAATAGTTTTTGTTTTTGGCTCTGCAAAGAATTTTTTAAAATCTCCTGCAATAAATTCACTTCCAATTTTTGGAGCAATTTTATCTTTTAATTCAGCAAAAATATTGTCTAAAAACTTAATCACTAAACCTAATTTGTCGCTATTATCAATATCATCATAATTTGTATTTTTACTGACAATTATTTTTACATCAAAATCAGCAAGTTTGTCCGTTTGCAATTCTTCAATGCCTTCAATTTCCAGTTCTTCTTTTAGTTTTTCAAATTGAAATAATGAATTTTCTTGTTTTGCTTTGATATTGATAGCTTTTTGAACGATATATTTTTCAATATTCTTAAATCTAATTGAAATTGTTTGTAATCCTTTTTCTTGCAAATTTAGTCTTTGTAAATCTTCTTGTTTCTCAAAATCAATTTCTTGCTCAGTAAATTCTAAACCTTTGATTTTATACGGCACAAAAAAGTCTTTTTTAATGTCTTCCAAAGACTTCTTTTTTCTGTTTGGGTTATCAATCTGCTTGTTATACCAAATCTTTGTTTCTTTGTAGAATTTACTGTCTTGAAAATCTTTTTTGAGTGCAAATGTTTTGATAACTTTATAATCTCTAATATAACCATCTTTTCTTAATTCTTCTTTGAGATGAGAGATATATCTTGATTCTTCGTCATAAGTGTAATAATACAATTCTTCCAAAACTCTTAATTCATGTTTCAAATCATCGTCAAATTTTCTTTTATTTTTGATTTTGTCATTGAAAGCAAAAGGGCAATATCTGACACCTCTTCCGATAAGTTGTTTTTCTTTGGTCGTTGCTTCTGGGGTTTTCTTTGTGCTTCCTCCTGTGTTTTGTCCTTGATAAAGTCTGACAATATCAAAAAGGTTTAAGACGTCCCAACCTTCTGTCAATCTATCTACTGTAAAAATGGCTCTGATATGATTATTTTTGTCTTCTAAACTATTAAGCAGTTTTTCTGTTTCTTCATCAGTTTTTTCTTTTTTTGGACAACTCGCAGATCTTCCGCGAAAAGCCTTGACCGTTCGCGCTCTCAATCTGGGCTTGCCAGAAAAGTTTCGGGAAGCCGT
>NYZP01000001.1 GCA_002687175.1 Parcubacteria group bacterium | reverse complement strand
AATGATGATGAAGAAAATGAAAAGTGTGACGAAGGTGGTGATACCACCTGGTGCACTGACCAGTGTGGACAGAAATTTAATGACTGGGCTTGGGGAGACACCCTTGGTTGGTTATCACTTAGCTGTGAATCTGGTGAACCGGGAGTATCTTGTACACCCAATCAATATTTTGTACAACTAACATCAAACAATGAAGTAATTGGTTTTGCCTATTCAGATAATATTGGTTATGTCTGTTTTGGGACAACTTGTAATATAGGAGGTACGGTAACACCGCCAGCTGGAACTCTAGCAGCAACTTTAGATTTTGATGATCCCCAAAATCCTCAAGTTAAAGGTTGGGCTCGGGCGATAAATCTTACTAATACTTTAGGAGAAGATACTTGGATTTCTTTAAACTGTTTAAATGATTCTAGTTGTGGCACATCAGACTACCGAGTTCGGGTATCGTTAACTGATTACGGAAAATGTAGTGTCGCCACTAGTCAGACTTGCTCAATAGATTCTGATTGTCCCGGCAGTGAATCTTGCAATGTTGTTGAACAGCACTTGGCCTTGAATGGTTGGGGTTGGAATGGTGTTGATGGCGGCGGTGGTAATGACAAAGGTCTCGGTTGGATAAATTTTAATCCGCCCTTATCTCCCTTGTTTTCCTTTCTTCAGACGGAGTTTGGTGATATTTACGCTTTAGGGGGATTGACTGGAGCTACCGAAGCGCCAACTTATAACGCTACTTACCAAATTTTGGCCAATGACACTATCACTCAGTTCAGCTCGGCCCGAGGCAGTGCTTTTGTGGATGATGACTTTGGTTCGATTGCTTTTCCCAGTCCGGAAACCAGCTATTCAAATGTTTTAGGACAAATTGATGTTAATAGTTTAAAGACTTGTAGCGGTATACCGTGTCGCAATAAATTTGGTGATGAGGTGGTAACTATTACTGACCAGGATGATATTCCAGACAGTTCAACGCCGGCATCTCTGGAAGGCAAGATCTATTATATTAATGGTAGTTTATCAATTACTACTGCCAAAGAATTTTTAAATGGCGCAGTAAATAGTTTTGAAAATGGTGCTGGTACAATTATTGTTGACGGCGATTTAACAGTGGCCGCAGATATTACTTATGATGACAGCGATAATTTAGAAAAATTTAGAAATTTAGCTTCGGTGGCTTGGATTATTTCTGGTGATTTAATAGTTAGACCAAATGTTAAGAAATTAGCCGGTAATTACATTGCCTTAGGCAGTGGTACTAAACATTGTGCCGGTGAAGTTACAGCTTGTTCGGATGATACGGATTGTTCTGGTAAATGTGTTGTTGGCTGTGATCCCAATATTGCAATTGCCGGTTGTGGCCAGATTTACAGTTGTGAAGGGGCTGGTAACTGTAGTGCCGACCGTCTAACAGTTTCTGGAATGATGATGGCACGTAAGTTTTATTTTGAAAGAACCTTTAGTGATGATACAGAAACCCCGGTTAGAGGTTCAGAAGTAATTATTTATGATGGTCGGTTGTTGGCCAATATTCCGCCAGGTCTTGGTGATTTTGCCCAAGCCCTACCAATTTGGCGACCAGGAGTTTTCACCCAGTAAATTTATTCCGGTAGTGAAACTTTGATTAGTCCCGACAAGTCGGGACAAAACAGCCGGGTATTAAGTGGATTAATGAACAAATTTAAATAATTAATATAAATAAACTTTGATAATTAAATATCAAAGTTCTACTACCGGATATGGCATTTTTTTCTCCCTCCCAAAATTATTTAGGTATCGACTTTGATTCTAACAGCGTCAAAGTAGTTGAATTAAAAAACGAAGGTGGTCGACCACAGTTGGTTACCTATGGCTACATCGATCAAGAAATGGACAAGGCTTCCGGCAAGAAAGATGATGGTGATGATTCCCAGACTGCTCAGTTAATTAAACATGTTTGCCGTCAGGCCAAAATTACCACCACTAAAGCAGTAACTTCGTTACCGGCTTTTTCGGTATTTAGTTCCATTTTGAATTTACCGACGATGTCTAAAAAAGATTTGGCCAGTGCCGTTAAGTGGGAAGCTAAAAAAGTTATTCCGATGCCCTTGGAAGAAATGATTTTAGACTGGAAAGTGGTGGAAGAAATTTCGGCCGATGGCACCACTAAGTCTGTTGCTCCAGTAGCTGGTGATGGAGAGGCCAAAGCTAAAGATAAAGAGAACGGTGACGATAACGCCGAGGAGTATCAGAAGAAAGGATTTTTAAAAATTAGTCCTAGAGCTAAAAAAAAGTACACTAAAATTTTATTAACCGCTGCCCCTAAGGACTTAGTCAAACGTTATATCAGCATTTTTAAAACAACTGGACTTAATTTATTAAGCTTAGATACTGAATCATTTGCCTTAATTCGTTCCTTGGTTGGTAATGACAAATCGTCGGTCATGATTGTTGACATTGGTTCGGTGGTAACCAATATTTCAGTGGTGGTGAACAGTATTCCGATTTTAAATCGTAGTATTGATGTTGGTGGTTTAAGTATTACTAAAGCAATTGCCGCCAGCTTGAACGTTAATTTAGCCAGAGCAGAACAGTTTAAATATGATATTGGGATGAGCCAGCAACGTCGTGGTCAGGGTAGCGTGCCTAAAACAATTGAAACTACTTTAACCCCCATTGTCGATGAATTGCGTTACAGTTTGAATCTTTATAAAAATCAGGGTCAGGCCAGTATTGAGAAAATAATTATTACTGGAGGTTCGTCGTTACTGCTGAATTTACCAGAGTATTTAACTGGGTTGTTGGATTTAAGGGTATTCTTAGGTGATCCTTGGGCTCGGGTGATATATCCCGAAGAACTAAAACCAGTACTGGACGAAGTTGGATCACGATTTTCCGTAGCCATTGGTTTAGCAATGAGAGATATCGGCTAGATATAATTTATAAATTAATTTTATTTTGTGCCAGAAATAAATTTACTCCCTGATGAGTTAAGGGATAAGGAACAAAAAGAACTAAAATCGGCCAGTAAAAAGCCGAAAGTTTTTAGTATTCCAATGTCATCACCAACTAAGGAAAGCGTTGAGCAGCCTTTAAAAACTTCTCGGCCATCTTTGTTAAGTCGTTTATTTTCTAAAAAAACAAAAGGGCCTAAGGCAAAGTCTAAGACAGAACATGCTGGTACGTTTAAGTCAGGCGATATTAAGTCTGGTAAAGAAGTTGAAAAAGTAGCGCATATTCCTAAGGCTCCAGCTGGTGGTTTAGGCAAGTTAAGCCCAGATTTTTTATCTCCTAAGCAAGGAAGTAAAAAAGGAGCTAATAATACTGAAATAGAGGCAGATGCCAACAGCAAAGCAAAAGATAAAGAAAAAGAAGAGGTTAAATTTTCTCCACGTGAAGAGAAAGTTGAGCTGGAAATTAGTAAATCGAATAAATCAACTAAAGAGACCAAGGACGATAAAAAACGAGGTGGTTTTTTCAGTATGTTTAATAAATCCAAGAAGGATAAAAAATCATCAACTAAAAAAAATCAGAAGAGTCAAGATGAGTCCGTGATAGATGTTAATTTAATTCCAGCTGACCTTTCCCGAAGGCAAGTATTGGAATTGCCTAACAAACTATTTAGCAGTGGTTTGGGAATTTTTATTTCAATTTTAGTTGTGGTTGTTGGTTATTTAGGAATCATTTGGTACCAATTGAGGATTGAGCAACAGATTGAAGACCAACTGTTACAAGTAAGCGGTATTACTGAACAAATTGCCAGCTATGAGAATAATAAAATTGCAGCCTTAGAATTACAACAAAATTTGAAAGCCATTAAGCAGTTGCTGGACAAGCATGTCTACTGGACTCAATTTTTTGCGATGTTAGAAAAATATACAATCAGTGAGGTTTATTACACTAATTTTTCAATGGCCGGTACTGAAGGTTTGGTTCTTTCAGCCGTGGGCAGGGACTATCAATCCGTCGCTCAGCAGTTGGTGGCTTTTCAACAAGCTGATGATTTTATTAAAACTGTCAGTATTGATGCCGCTTCTGCTAATGCCGCCGTTGATGACGAAACAGCTACAGGCCCAAACGCCTACTCCGGAGTTAGTTTTAGTATTAACTTAGAATTTATTGATGGGGTTTTTATCAAAAAATAGATATTGAATATGGCAAAAAAGAAAACTGACAATAAAAGAATGAATCATCAACTCAGTTTAGTTTTTGTTAGATATTATAAGGTTATCACTGTAATCTTAATAATTATTATTTTTGGTCTAAGTTACTCTTTTATCTTAAAGCCAAAATATGACGAAGTGGGTAGGGCTGGGGGCAAAGATTTAAATGCACTTAATGCAGAATTTGATAAGCAACAAACTTATCTCGAGAATTTACAAAAATTTGTTAATAATTATAACGCCATTAGTCAAACAGAATTAACAAAATTTAATAATATTTTACCCGATGACGAGGACATACCGGGACTGTTTGTACAATTTCAAACTTTAGCTGAGGACTATAATTTATCGTTAACCGGCATCAGCATTAATGAAGCACCAGATCCATCAGTTCGGGGAGATAATCTCAATACCATTGGTAAATTGAATATTAATATTGATGTTGTTGGCAGGGAGGGTGATGACTATAATGAGCTCAAAGACTTTTTAGCTGCTTTGGAATTAAATTTAAGAATTTTTGATATCAATGCTGTTAATTTTATCCCAGGAGTTCCAGCTTATTCAATTGGTATGTTTACTTATTTTTCCAAGGACTAATAAAAAATATGTTGGTCAAAAAAAAGATAACTAAAACTAAAAAAACATCTTTAGCGGTAATTGGTATTTTGATTGCGGTACTTATTGGATATCTACTTATTACTAATTTTATTCTAGAAGATAAGAAGCTAACCAGAAGAGATAGGTCTCCAGCTGTTGAAATTGTTATTCCTCAGGTCTTGATAACCGAGTTTGAGAGCGATTTTATCAATCAATCACCATTTACTGATTTAGTTTTGCCTCCACGTGCTAAATTACCAGTCACCGTTGATAATATGGGACGATCAAATCCTTTTCAGGAAATATCTTTTTAAGTAGTTGGCAAAAAATCTAACGAAAATTAATGTATAAAGATCAAAAAAAATTAGTTCAGGCCTTAATTGATGAAAAGTTGTTATCTCAAGAAACATCGGTTGATTTGGTAAAAAGGGCTGAGCAACTAAAGAAGAAGCCAGAAGAATTATTATTATCAGAAAAAATAATTTCCGAAAAAAAATTATTAGATATTAAGTCAAAACTTTTGAATATACCAACCGCCGACTTAAAGGGAATTAAAATTTCTAAAAAAATACTTAATCTAATTCCTCGCGAAGTAGCTGACAATTATCAAATGGTTGCCTTTGAGAAGATTGATAAAGAGGTGCATGTCGGGATGACAAACCCTCAAAATTTTAAAGCCATCGAGGCTGTTGAATTTTTAGCCAAAAAAGCAAATTTGAAAATTAGGTACTTTATTGTTTCTCACGCCAGCTTAAAATCAGCTTTTCGCCAGTATCAAGTTATTGGTGATGAGGTTAAAGATGTTTTATCAGGTATTAGTGCTGAATCAATAGCTCTTGAAAAATTACCTACCAGTAAGGAAAAAATGGAAGAGGTGATTAAAAGTGCTCCGGTGTCAAAAATGGTGCTAGTAATTTTACGACATGCTATTGACGGACGAGCATCTGATATTCATATTGAACCGACCTTGAAAGATACCAAAATTCGTTATCGGATTGACGGAACATTGAGAACTTCACTGGTGTTGCCAAAATATATTCATGCGGCCATTGTAGCTCGGATTAAAGTTCTGTCAAATCTTAAACTTGATGAAACGCGCCAACCGCAAGATGGTCGTATCAGGCTTAATTTTGAGAATCGGGAAATTGATTTTAGAATTTCTACCTTGCCACTCTTTGAAGGTGAAAAAGTAGTATTAAGAATCTTAGATACTGCTAATGAAGTTTTAACTTTAGAACAGCTTGGCTTTAATCCAATATACATTGAGCTGATCACCAAAGCAATTAAAAAACCACACGGCTTGATGTTGCTGACTGGTCCAACTGGTTCTGGTAAAACTACAACTTTATATACTATCTTAACCATGTTGAATAAAGACGGAATTAATATCATTACCCTGGAAGATCCGATTGAATACTATATTCCTGGTGTCAATCAGTCACAAATTAATCCCGAGATTGGTTACACCTTCACCTCTGGGCTGAGATCAATTTTAAGGCAGGATCCCAACATTGTGATGCTTGGCGAAATAAGAGATAAAGAAACTACCGAGCTGGTAGTGCATGCCAGTTTAACCGGTCATCTAATCCTTTCAACGTTGCACACTAACAATGCCTTGGGAGCTATTCCTCGGTTGATTGATCTTGATGCGGAACCATTTTTATTATCTTCGGTATTGAATTTAGTTATTGCTCAACGTTTAGCCAGAAAAATTTGCGAGGATTGTAAAAAAGAAACAACTATTGAACCAACAGTGTTGGCTAAGCTGAAAGATCAACTTTCAGGTATTCCAGCAGTTTATCTTGAGGGTATTGACACCAGCAATTTAAAATTTTATCAGGGCGAGGGTTGCGCTCACTGTGGTAACATAGGTTATCAGGGTCGGGTAGCCGCGGCCGAGATCATTAGTGTTACCCCGGAAATCAGAGAAATTATAAATCGGGGTGGTGATAATGCCGCTACTCGAAAATCATTGGTCAAACAAAATTTTATTACTTTAAATCAAGATTGTCTGATTAAAGCCATTCAAGGTATTACCACAGTTGAGGAAGTGATGAGGATTGCCCATCTTTAGATTTTGTATTAAAATAGTTAAAAAATAACATATAAAATTATGGCTAACAAAAAGAATATTTTATTGGTTGAAGATGATGAATTTTTAGCCGAACTTTACGCCACCAAGCTTGACTTAGAAGCTTATGAAGTGACTTTAGCTTCTGATGGTGAAAAAGGACTAAAAATGATCAAAGAAAATCCACCGGATTTAATCTTGCTCGACATTATTTTGCCAAAAATGGATGGTTTTGAGGTTTTAAAGGCTACTAAGGCTGATAAAAATCTTAAAACTATACCCGTAATTCTCTTGACTAATCTAAGTCAAAAAGATGAAGTTAGAAAGGGTCTGGAGCTAGGTGCTGATGATTACCTGATTAAAGCTCATTTTATGCCTTCTGAGGTAGTTAAAAAAATTAAACAGGCGATCAAGAAATAGTAATAATGAAATATGGATTCATCTCAAAATATTTTTATTAATAAAATTTTAGTGGCTGCCGCTAAACGCCGGGCATCAACCGTTCACTTAACCGTTGGTGCTTATCCATCTTTTAGGATAGATGATGAATTGGTTGAACTCAAAGATGAAACTGTTATCACTAATGATTTTGTTGCAAAGTTAGCTGAAGGTTGGCTAGATGAGGATCAAAAAAAAGAATTGATTGCCAACAAAGAAATTATTTTGGTTAAGGAAATTGCAAAAAAGTTCAGAATAAAAATAAATTTCTTTTACCAAAAAAAGTTCTTGTCATCTTCATGGTTTCTAATTCCATCACAAATTCCACCATTAGCAAACCTTGGTCTGCCTAAGTCAGTACACAATTTAATTGCTAAAAAATCAGGGCTAATTATTATTGCTGGTCCATTTGGTTCTGGACGAACAACGACCATGGCTTCAATGGTAGAGGAAATTAATAATAATCGTAAAGAGAATATTATTACCATTGAAAAGCCGATTGAATATCTTTTTATTAACAAAAAAAGTTTGATCGAGCAACGTCAGGTTGGGCGTGATGTTAATTCATTTACGGCAGCTTTAAAATCTGCACAACAGTCTGACGTCGATGCCATTGCCGTCGGTGCTACTATGGAAAAAGGAGTAATTCCAGCTGTGGTTGATTTTGCTAATTCTGGAAGATTAGCTTTTATGGTGATGAATACCAGTTCAGTGATTCAAAGTATTGAAGAAATTTTATCAGTTTTTCCCACCCCGGAAAAACAACAAGCCCAACTGAAACTTTCTGAAAGCTTACAGGCTGTTGTCTCACAGCGGTTAGTTCCTCGAACAGGTGGTGGGCAAGTTTTGGCAGCTGAAGTTTTGATTGTCACAGAAGCTGTAAGATCATTAATCAGAGATGGTAGAGTTAAACAAATTTTTACTATTCTGCAAAGCTCCAGAGGAGAGGGAATGATTGAGCTGGATCAATCATTGTCACAGTTGGTTAAGTCGGGAACAGTTTTAGCAGATCAGGCAGTGATTTTTGCAAAAGATCAAGAAACATTTAGGGCTAAAACCAAAACTTAATTTATGCCTAATTTTCGTTATCGCGCCAAAGATGAGGACGATCAAACTCATGAAGGAATTATTCAGGCAGCTACAGCTGATGTAGGTGCCGATTTGTTAGCTGATGAAGGCTTGGTAGTTTTGTCATTGAAAGAAGAAAAGGTTCCTTTGGCCGAGCGTTCCTTGGAATTTTTAAACAGAGTTAAAATAAAAGATTTAGTAATTTTTTCTAGGCAACTCTCGGTTATAATTTCGGCCACTATCCCGTTGGTTCAAGGTCTAAAGATTTTAATTGAACAAACCGAAAGTCCAGTTTTAAAAACTATCATTTCAGAAATTTCTGATGACATTGAAGGCGGAGCTAAACTTTCATCAGCCCTGGCTCGTCACCCACAAGTTTTTAGCAATTTTTTTATTAACATTGTTAAGTCTGGAGAAACTTCTGGTAAACTTGATGAGGTTTTAATATATCTGGCTGATCAGCAAGAAAAAGATTATGACTTGTCAGCCAAGATAAAGGGGGCAATGATTTATCCGGCTTTTATTATTAGTGGGTTAGCTGCAGTTGGTTCTTTAATGATGGTTGTCGTTGTACCACAGCTAACGTCAGTCCTAACCGAAACAGGAGTTACTCTACCACTTTCTACCAGAATTTTAATTGGCATCAGTGATTTTATGACTGCCTTTTGGTGGTTGCTATTAATATTTTTAGTTTTAGCTATTGTTGGTTTAAGGATGGCCATTAAAACAGTCAACGGAAAAAAATATTGGGATACTTTTATTTTGCGTTTACCGGTGTTTGGTAGCCTATTTCAAAAAATCATACTTGTTAGGTTTTCCCGTAGTTTACACACTCTCATCACTGGTGGCGTACCCTTAACCAAAAGTTTAGAAATTGTTTCGGCCGTTGTTGGTAATTCAGTGTATCAGAAATTAATTGAAGAAACAGTGACCGAAGTTGAAGACGGACGGCCAATTGCTACTATTTTTTTGGATAGCAAAGAAGTGCCAGCCATGGTTTCCCAAATGTTAAATTTAGGAGAAAAGACTGGCCGAATTGATGAGATTTTAGATAAACTGGCAGATTTTTACAGTCGGGAGGTAGATAACTTAGTTTCTAATCTAGTCACTTTATTAGAACCAATGGTAATGATTATGATGGGAGTGGCGGTTGGTATTTTAGTTTCGGCGATTATTTTACCAATGTATAATTTGGCCTCAAGTCTTTAAAGTTAAGTTTTATTTGTTGTTATAGAAATTAGCACTAAGAAGTTTGTTGACATCATATTTTTTTGGTATAATATAGTCATCTGTTGATAACTTAAAAAATAAAAAAATTCGCTAAATTAGCGACTCAAAACAAAGAAAGGAGGTGAAGAAATGAAGAAAAAAGGTTTTACATTAATCGAATTGTTGGTGGTTATTGCTATTATCGGTCTACTTTCAACGTTAGCCGTAGTAGCTTTAAACTCTGCCAGATCAAAAGCTCGTGACGCTAAGCGTATTTCCGATGTTAAACAAATCCAAACTGCTTTAGAGCTTTATTATAATGATAATAGTGGGTACGCCGCTGGAACACTTACGTTAGGTGTTGAAAGTGATACAAAATGTCTGGGCGGTACAGGAGGATTTCAAACTCTTGGTTGTACTGGCGCTTACATGGGGCTAGTTCCATCTAACCCAAACCCTAATGGTGCTGCCTATTATTATAGTTCAGATGGTGGTGATTCCTACTCTATTGTTTTTGAATTAGAAGGTACTACTGGTGGACTTGGGTCAGGTCCACACACAGCGTCTGAAATGGGAATTCGCTAGATTTTTATAGTTAGAAGCTTCTTAAAAACCCCGCCTCTTCAAGAGGCGGGGTTTAATATTAATAAAATTTTGCTAAAAATGGTATAATTAGATTATTATGAATATTACGTGGAGAAAATTTTTCCCCATTTTATTTTTACTTGCAATTGCAGTTTTATTTTTTTTACCATTTTTTATCAACCAAACAATTCCTTATATTGGAGATTTTACAGGCAGTGATTTAACGGAACTTAATTTACCGTTCAGATTTTTAGCCGCCGAGTCATTAAAGCAAGGTGAAATACCTTTATGGACTAATTCATTAGCTAATGGATTTCCTTTGTTGGCTGAAGGTCAGGCGGGGGTATTTTATCCATTAAACATTCTTCTGTATACATTTTTGCCGTTTTTTTTAGCAGTCAATGTTGGTTTATTAATAAATTTTTTCCTCGGCAGTGTCTTTACTTTTTTATTTAGCCGGAGTTTAAAGATTAGCCGGTTTGGCTCTACTCTAGCCGCTTTAGCATTTAGCTTTAGTGGTTTTTTTATTTTTCGTCTTAAACACCTAAATTATATTAATGCTGCCATTTGGTTGCCATTAATTTTCTATTTAGTAGAAAAATATTTTAGTTCTAAGAAAAAATCTTTAATTTTAATTGCTATTGGTGCAGTCTTTGCCATACAATTTTTTGCTGGCTCGCCACCATTTACATACATTTCACTAGTTTCCGCCTTTATTTATTTTTGTTTAAAAGTTTTTTTTGAAGGAAAAGATAATTTTAAATTAAAAAAAATTTTTCATAAAATAATTTTGCCGTGGCTGCTGTTAGCGGTAATGCTATTTGGTTTAGTTGCCATTCAACTTTTACCAACCTTTTTTTATTCAGCAATTTCTAGTCGTAGTCAAACTATGACCTACGGGGATATAACCAGTTTTCCTTATCCAGCATCAAGTATAATTAATTTTGTTGCTCCCTATTTTTGGGGCAACCCGGCCTTTAATACTTACCCTCTTGAAATAAATATTTTTGGCATTTTTTGGGAGAATAATATATATTTTGGGTTGGCACCACTTGCCCTGTCACTCATTGCTATATTTTTTCTTTTCGCCAGAAATAAAGTGGTTAGATTTTTATTCATTTTATTGACTATATCCTTTTTATTTGCTTTTGGTGACTTTAGTCCGTTGTTTATAATTTTTTGGAATGTAATTCCCGGTTTTCAAATGTTTCGTTTTCCTCAACGGTTTTTATTGTTAGCCCTTGTTTGTTTTACTGTCTTGGCTGGCTTTGGTTTTGATTTTTTATGGCAAAAGCTTCAAGATTGGCAAAAACGATCTAAAAGAATGTTAAAATCCAAATTGTTATTTTCTACTTTATTACCATCTTTGATAATTTTAATAGTAGCTGTAGATTTATTTTTTGTTGCCTTTAACTATCTTGGTTCGATGGATTACAAAAAATATTTTACACCATCAGACAGTGCCCAATTTTTAAAACAAGACAATGATATTTTTAGAATTTATAGCATTGACTGGCCGGGAGCTTGGCACTCACTTTATCAAGTATCAGGCGGTTGGCAAAATAATTTAGATTTTTTTGTTTCGGGAAAAGAGTTAATCCCCCCTAACCTAAATGTTTTTTGGGGCATCAATTCGGTACAAGACAGGGCGTCATCTGAGGGAGGGATGTTAGTCAGGGAAAATCATTTATTAATTAACCGTTTAGTTACTGCTAGTTGGTCTGATCAAGATAGCGAAGGTAAAATTACTATCAGTGATCAAGCTTTAAAAGTTTTTGGTTTAGGAAATGTTAAATATGTTTTATCATATAAAGATTTAAAAAATGAAAATTTGGAGCTTGTTAAGGAGATACGTCGAGATTTTTTACCATCATTAAAGATTTACGAAAATCAGTACTTTTTACCCTTTACCTTTGGAATATTTGATGTCGTAGAATCATCAAGTACCGATCAGGCACTCGGTCTATTATTTGAAGAAAATTTTGACCCGGAACACCAGACAGTGATTGCTTCCGGCCAGCCTTTATTAAATGATCAGACTTCAGAGTCTACGGCTGAGGTTGTAATAATTAAACAAACTGATAACAGTTTTAAGCTAACAGCCAATTTTTCTGATCCAGGATATCTTTATTTAAGCCAAGCATTTTTCCCTGGATGGCAAGCCTATATTAATGATAGTGAAGTAGAAATTGTTAGAGCTAATTACGCTTTTACAGCGATTAAAATTCCAGCTGGACAGCACGAGATAAAATTTTTATTTAAATCAATGCCCTACTTTATTGGCAAGCTACTAACTTTGCTAACTATTCTTATTTTATTTTTATATTTACTTTATTACTTTATTAATCAGAAGAAGCAAGTTAATCAGTAAACATGGAAATTAAATCAAAAAATTTATCATATCTCATTATTGCTCATATTCTAATTTTATTAGGATATTCAATGAACAAAGGTTTATTTATTCATCAAGCTCAGCTTTGGTTTTTATTTTTAGGTTTACTGGTTTTAGTATTGATTTTTTTAAAAAAATTTTGGTTGAATTTTAATTTTAACTTAAATCCATTAACTTTATTACTGACAGCAAATTTAATCAGTTTTGTCTTATTTTATTTCATTGATGGTGGAATTTTTTTAATCTCAAACCAGGCTTATAATAATACAGTTTTGTTGAAGTTTTTTGCAATAAGTTTATTTTTTTTGTATTTGGTTGATTTTAGTTTTAAACAGAAAAATTTTTTTAGTATTTTTTTAATCCATTTAAAAAAGTACAAATTCGTTTATCTCGTATCTTTAGCATTAATTTTACGTCTGGCTACAATTTTTTATTCACCTCAGCCAAGAATTGATATTTTTTGGCTTTTACAAGGTGCTAGTGATTCATTAATCACTGGTAATAACCCATATTCAGGTGATTTTTATAATGTTTATTCACCGGCAGAATGTGAAGCCCTGTACCAGGATCCTGATTGCAAGAATGATAATTATTCTTATTTACCATCAACCATGGTCGCCACTACTTTTTTTAAATTTTTATTTGGTGATATTAGATTTACTTTTGTTTTTTCTATTTTTGGTACCGCTGCCATAATTTATTCGTTACTTAAGAAGAAATTTTCAAATAATTTAAAAATTGCCGAGTTAAGCTCCTTACTTATTCTTTATTTACCTTTAAGTTTATATGTTTTAGAACAAACCTGGGTTGATTCGTTGTCGCTATTCCTACTTTATCTATTCGTTTTTTTAGTATTGCGTGGCTATAAGTATGTCCCTTACGTAGTGTTTGGATTATTTTTATCTTCCAAGCAACCTTATCTAATTTTTTTACCATTTTTGGCCAGATTTCAAGAATTAAATTTTAAAAAGTTTTTTCTAACACTTATTACTTTGGTTATTATTGTTTTACCATTTGCGGTATGGAATTTTAATGATTTTATCTATGATGTGTTCCTTGATCAATTACAATATGAAGACGCTCTTCATTCTTTGTCTTTTAATTCTTTAAATAAAATTATTTTTTATGACGGTATCCCTTTAACTGCTATGATTATTGCTCTAATATTTTTATTGCTATTTTTATTAATTAAAACTCAGCGAACATTAAGTGGAATTATCTTTTCGGGGACAATTTTTTTACTGTCCCTTTATCTAATTAAGAGAGGTTTTACTAATTATTATTTTGGTATATCAGGTATTTTGATTCTTCTAATTGTTTTAGAAATTTATAAACTTGATGTCTTGCCTAAGCTTAAAAATAATCATGATCACTAAAGAAGAGTTGGATCACAAGCATCAATCTGTCCCAGTTGATTATTATCAGCGAGGTGTTAAAACAAATATTTTTCAGAAATATTGGCACGGCAGTTGTATTAAGCACATTAGCCGAGTAGTTAAAAATTTGAATTTGAATGGCAAGATATTAGATTTAGGGTGTCACAGCGGTGATCGTACCAATGTTATCAATAAAGCTACTGACTGTCAGGTCTATGGCATAGATATTTCTCCTCAAGCAATTGATTACGCTAAATCTCGATTTTCCAAAATTACTTTTATTTATAATGATTTTCCACGAAATTCTCCTTTTAGTGATAGCTATTTTCAGGCCGTAACAGCCTTTGACGTCTTAGAGCATGTTCCAGACTTACCAGATGTTTTAGCAGAAATTAAAAGATTGCTAAATAAAGATGGCTATCTAGTAGTAGGTATACCAAGTGAGAATTTTCTATTTAAATTAGCTTGGTTTTTTTGGACTAGATTAAGAGGAAAAGTTTGGGACGATATTCATGTACATGATTTTAAGAAAGAAGGTTTTAAGCTTTTTGAAGATCAAGGGTTTTCTATTGTAGGAGAAAAAAATATTATTTTTAATATGTGGAAAATAATTGTATTTAGAGTAAAAAAAATTAATTTATGAATTTGAAAAAGTTTAATATTAATTTTTTGTTATCATCAATAATCTTTTTGATTTCTGGTGTTGTTTATTTATTTACTTTAGCCCCTAGTATCACTATGGAAGATAGCGGTGAATTAGTCGCAGCTGCCTATACTTTAGGTATTCCTCATCCCCCGGGGTTCCCCTTGTATGTTATTTTAGGTAAATTATTTACCTTTATTCCTTTAGGATCAATTGCCTGGAGAGTTAATTTGATGTCAGCTTTTTTTGGCGCCCTGACTATTGCCTTGTTGTATTTAATAATTCATAAAACAACAAGAAATAAAATTATTGCTTTTAGTTTTTCATTAATGTTTGCTTTTAGTCCGGTATTTTGGTCTCAAAGTCTTATTGCGGAAGTTTATACTTTAAACACTTTTTTCGTAGCTTTACTGATTTTAATCTTGCTAATTTGGCAAGAAAATAAAAAAAATAAATATCTTTTGTGGTTTGCTTTTTTATTTGGTTTGAGTTTAACAAATCACACAATGTCAGTTTTGTTGGCCCCGGCTTTTGGACTTTATATATTACTGAGCGACAAAAGTTTTAATACCAATTGGAAATTAATTTTTAAAATGTTCTTTTTATTTCTATTAGGTTTAACAGTTTATCTTTATTTACCACTCAGGGCTTCCCAATCACCAGTTTTTAATTGGGGACCTATCACTGCTTGGCCGGACGTTTGGAATCATATTAGTCGAGCTCAGTATGATGATTTTTCACCGTTAGTTAACACTTACAGTAAAACTGGTGTGGTCATAACTTTTTTCTTTGAAATTTATCAGCAATTTTTTCTGCCAACTTTATTGCTAGCCTTTGGTGGAGCAGTTTATTTACTAAAAAAGTCCAGGGCTTTGGCGGTATTAACTATCGGTATTTTTTTACTTAATGGTGTGGCCATCATATATTTAAGAAAATTTGGTTGGACTATTGGTATTGAGTACACCTACCGAGTTTATTACTTGCCAGTATTCATGATTATTATTTTTTGGTTTGCTCATACCGCAGAGTATCTTTATACTTTTTTCGTTAAAGCCTTGAAAAAAAGTTCTGTCTTATCCTTTAAATTTTTTCAAATAGTTTTTTTTATAGTTTTGTTCTCGCTACCAATAAGTTTTTTAATAATGAATTATAAAAGATCCGATCTAAGTAATTATTGGTTGGCCTATGATTATGGTAAAAACCTACTAAATAGTATGGAACCAGATAGTCTATATTATTTTGCATATGACGAAACTTTACAGGGGGATTCAGAAATATTTAGTATAATTTATTTCAAAATGGTGGAAAATCTAAGGTCAGACATTGATATTATTTCTGAGCATAACTTTTTTTATAAAGATGTGGCGATGCGCGTACCTAAGGATCACTATGCTCTTACGTTTGATGAAAAAAGAAATGAGATTATTGGTCTTTTGCAGGAGGTTGAAGACAGACCGATATATACAAATTTTTCAGTAACTAATGATGATTTTGCTCTGGATATTTTTAGTCGATCTAATGGTTATGTTCATAAGATTTATTCTAATTTTGCTGAGGCCAAAAAAGGGGATTTGGATGGCTATAATGTGACCTTAAGAAATATAGATGAAATTGATGAGTTTAGTAGTTATCCGGACACTGGTTTGGCTTCTCATTATTATTACAACTTAGCCACCTTTTATTTAAATGATGGACAAATAGAAAAATCTCAAGAGTTTTTAGTTAAAGCAATCGCTTTTGATCCTTTACCATTTAATCATGAGTATCGTAGGTATATTGACTATCGAGGGGACTGGCTAGAAGATAGTGAATAACTTATTGTTAAAATTGTGAAAAATTAGTATAATTAAGTATATAAATTAACATCAAAATAAAGCCTTTATTTATATTAAAGGCTTGAAAGGAGGTGGAAACATGAAGAAAAAAGGTTTTACCCAGCACCTTTTGCTGGGACATAAACAATCTAACCACTTAACATCTAAAAAAGGTGCTGGGTTTACTTTAATAGAACTCTTAGTGGTTATTGCTATTATTGGCCTGTTAGCAACTTTTGCCGCTATTGCTTTAGACTCAGCTCGCGAGAAATCACGAGATGCCAAAAGGGTCGCTGACGTTAAAAATATTCAGACAGCCCTTGAGCTATTTTTTAATTCTAACACCAGCTATCCAGATCTCGGTGCTAGTAGCAGCTATACCTTAGGAGTAGATGTAGATTGTCTTGATGGTGGTGGATTTGATACAAGTTGCAGTGATCCGATATATATTGGTTTAGTACCAGATGATCCACAATCACCAACTTATGATTTTGTTTACGCGGCCGAGACTGGTGATGAGGTACCTATAGCTTGTGAAGATTTTGGGGAATGTGTCACCTATACAATAGACTTTTACTTAGAAGGTGGAGCGGGTGATTTAAGTGGTGGTGATAAATGTGCGACACCTTCAGGTATCTCAGACGGTGTTTGCCCGTAGTAGCTAACGTTATTATTCTGGTCATAAATTTACAGAAGATTCAGAATTTCACAAATAAATTCAATTAAAAACCCTGCTTTTTTTGCAGGGTTTTTGGTTTAGTTTAAGATAAATTTAAGTTTGCCTTATTTAATGCCTCAAGGTAAAATTAAGGCATGATATTTTTAATTATTTTTCTTTTTGGCTTAGCCAGCGGAAGTTTTTTAAATGTAGTTATTTTACGTTTAGGAACAAAAAAATCATTTTTAGGAGGCAGATCACACTGCCCAAATTGCAAAAAAATAATTAGTTGGTACGATAATATTCCGGTTTTAAGTTTCTTAATTTTAAAAGCTCGATGTCGCCAGTGTGATAAAAAAATATCGTGGCAATATTTAGTTATTGAAATAGCTACGGCCTTAATTTTTGTCTTACTCTATTTTAATTTTGGATTGTCTTTTAAATTTTTTAGTTATGTAGTCTTTGTCAGTTTTCTGATTATCATCTTTGTTTATGATCTTAAACACTATTTAATTCTGGACAAGGTTTCGCTGCCGGCGATGGTAGTGGCATTTGTTGCAAATTTAATCCTTGGGTTGAGTTTATTTAATTTGATTATTGGTGCTTTAATTGGGGGAGGTTTTTTTGCAGCTCAGTATTTTATCTCTAAAGGTAAGTGGGTTGGTGGTGGCGACATTCGCTTAGGAATACTAATGGGTTTAATACTTGGTTGGCAGCTCTTGTTAGTGGCTTTATTTTTGGCCTATTTAATTGGTGCAATTTTTGGCCTAAGTTTAATTGCTCTTAATAAAAAAAAGATGTCATCCCAAGTTCCGTTTGGTCCATTTCTAACTGTGGCAACTTTAGTTAGCCTTATTTATGGTCAGGTTATATTAAATTGGTATCTACGTTTGCTCTATGTTTAAATTTAGACGGTCTTATAACTTTTTAAAAAATAATAAAGGATTCACGGTTATTGATTTGATTGTGTCAATATCAATTATTATAATTTTATTTAGTTTTGTGTTGGTCAATTTTAACACCGCTGAAAATATTGTTAATTTTGAAGGTATTGTAAAAAAAATTGTAAATGGAGTGACCACTGTGCGTAATATGAATTTAGGTGGGCAATTGATCGATAATCCAGTGCCACCACCGAATGAAATTTTTCCTGATGGTGGCTATGGTATTCGTTTTGAAATTTTACCAAGCCCCACACCCGATGAAGTAACTTTATTTGCCGTTGATACTACCGGTGAAATCGAAATTGATAAGTTTGAATTAGACAAGATTGAGTTTATAGAATTTTGTGGATTGACAGATGATACAGTTGCTAGCGGACTTCCCTGTGAGGGAAACTGGGACACCTTAAGTCAATCAATCAATCCGCTAGAAATAATTTTTTCGGCACCAGGTGAGATTACGGCTGTTCCGTCTGAAGATAATTTTAGTACTAAATTTATTTTTGTTGGTGGAAAAATTAGACATACGGAAACTGGCCAAGAGGCTTATTTCTATGTGTCGGTTCTCTCTGGATTAGTGGTTAGTGATTTTAGTTTATGAAAAATTTGAAAGAGTCACAATCAGGCCAAAGTTTATTAGAGGTAGTTATTGCTCTTACAATTTTAGTTATGGCACTCTCGGCTGTTTTAGCACTGACAACATCTAACATTGTTGGGCAGAAAGAAAGTGAGTTTCAGATAGTGGCTAATAATTTGGCGCGTGAAGGTATTGAAGTTGTTCGTAGTATTCGTGACAGTAATTGGCTGGCCGGAGTAGCTTGGGATGAAGGTCTGACTGACGCGACTAAAAATGTCGCTACGGCCGAATTTGATATTGTTACTAATACTTGGAGTTTAAATTTTGATTTTACCGATGATCTGCTGTATATATCCAGTGGTCTTAGCCGAGGTCTTTATAGTCATGATGGCAGTGGTCAGCCATCAGAGTTTCGTCGTATTTTAACTCTAGACGATATTTGTTTAGATGATGGTGAAACCATTGAAGTTTCACCGCCATGTAGCACAGGACAGAAAATTGGTGTTAAGGTTACCTCGGAAGTAAGCTGGCTGGAGCGGGGCCGAGATCGACAAGTTACTTTAGAAAGTTTTCTTTATGCTTGGAAATAATTTGAATAATAATAAACAGGGGTTCACCTTAATGGAAATTATTGTTGCCATGGGTATTTTTGTTGTTCTGGTGACCGTAATTATTACAGTTTTTATTTTATCTTTGCAATCTCAACGTCAAGCCTCTTTCAGGCAAACATCAATTGATAACTTACGCTTTACTATGGAAAGTATGGCACAACAAATTAGAATATCAGAGATTGATTATACTAAGTCTTATGACTTGGATACTGTTGCCGGAATCCAGGATGATGAAAAAGAATTACATCTTGTCGATGAAAGTAATAATGAGTTTAGTTATTTTCTAGAAACTGACAGCGGTAGTGGTAAAGGTGTGGTGAAAATAAAAGTTAAGGAACAAGTTTCTTCATTTACGGATCCAAGTGAAATAAATGTCGTTAAACTTTTATTTTATATTGACCCGACAACTAACCCATTTTCCACAGCCGATCGATGTAATGAAGATACCGATTGCCTAAGTAATTCATGTACTTTAAAAAGAGTTTGTGAAGGTGGTAGTAATGCCGGTAATGTTTGTACCAGCGATATTCAATGTCCAGGTGGAAAATGTTCTGATGTTGCCGAAATTGGATTTTGTCAATGTAGTCAAGATTCAGAGTGTTCCACTAACAATTGTCCGGATCCTGGCGGTGTTGGAATTTGTCTACCTTTTGATAATCAACCTCGAGTAACTATTGTCGTAGGGTTTGAGTCAGTAACCGTTAGACCAGAAGACAGAAAAATAGTTTTTTTGCAAACTACGGTTTTAAGCCGAATTTATAAAAGATAATTTATGAAAATAAAGTCTCAACCAAAAAATCAATCGGGAATGATTTTAATCTTAGCCGTTATTTTGATTGCGGTTGCCATTGGCGGAGCGGTTTTATTTTCTAATTTGATTATTAGGGATATCTTGCAATCACGCTTAATAGATCAGTCAATCCAATCTCGCTACTTAGCAGAAAGTGGCGTAGAGCGAGCACTGCAACAGATTAGACACCGTGAAGCAGTTAGGGACTGTCGAATTATTGAAGAGTTTCCCGATATTGCTTGTAACCCTCCGGCACTTTGTGCTTGTCAAAATACGGGATTTTGTACTAATGAACCAACAGCTCCCTGTGTTAATATAGATGATAGTGGTTTAAGTGCCCGGGGTGACTGGTCGGTTAATGCCACTAACACTTTTGATTTTTCTATTGTTTTAAAAAAGGGTGATTCGTTTCAAATTGATTTATTTAATCCATTCCAATCATTCAAATCTGACATTGGCCGCCTAGAATTAGTAATCGATAATCTTCAAATATATTGGAATACTGAGTTGATTAACTTAACTAAGATTTTAAATGTTACAAATCCTCAAGCTTCCGATTGTTTAACTAAACCGCCTGTTTTAAAAGAAATAACACCAATATCTTTCTCTCCTTTTCCAATTACTTCAGTTGATAGGATAAGTATTTTAGAACAGTGCTCTTATACATTTAAGTTTGGTTATCCTATAGATGAATATGATGGGCCTGTCTCGCTTGTATTAAATGTATTTAATAAAACTTCAGGTGCTCAGCTACCAATTCCCGGCCGACTGCTAATTGATTCGGAGTCAATTTTTGGTAACTCATTTCAGCGAGTAAAAGTCAGAGCTCCAGTTCGTCCGTCACTTTCTGGCCTTTATGATTTTGTATTATTCTCCGAAGAAAAAATTGAAAAAAATTAATTAGTTTTTATGGATAAAAAGTCAGCTAAAAACAGAATAGACAAACTGGTTGTACAAATTGATGATTTGCGGAAGCGCTATCATGTTTTGGATGATCCGGCAGTGAGTGATGAGGTTTATGATTCTTTGCAGCAAGAATTAGCTAAGTTAGAAAAAGAATTTCCGGATTTAAAACGTGCTGATTCTCCATTGGAAAGAATTGGCGGAGAACCGCTTGATAAATTTGTAAAAGTAAAACATCAAGTACGTCAGTGGTCTTTTAATGATGCTTTTTCGGAAGCGGAACTTTTTGATTGGCAAGAAAGAATTGAAAAATTATTAATTAAAAATTTAGGGCATAAGCCAAAGCTAGAATATGTCTGTGAAATTAAAATTGACGGCTTGCACATTGTTTTCACTTATGAAAATGGAGTTTTAGTGACGGCGGCTACACGTGGTGATGGCCAGATTGGCGAAGATGTTACCAAAAATATAAAAACTATTCAAAGCGTTCCATTAAAATTAAAAAAACCAGCTAACATTATCGTTGAAGGAGAAGTTTGGTTGTCAGAAAAACAGCTTAATTTGATTAATAAACAAAGAAAGAAAGATGGCCAACCAGAATTCGCTAATCCTCGTAACGCTGCGGCCGGTACCATTAGACAATTAGACCCTAAAGTAGCGGCTAAAAGAAAACTGGACTGTTTTATTTATTCCTGGTCTGGCGGTACCGATAAAATACCAACTAATCAGTTGGCAAAACTTGAAGAGCTAAAAAAATTAGGTTTTAAAGTTAATCAGCATTACCAGGTGTGTAAAAATTTAGAGGAAGTGATCAGTTTCTGGAAAACTTGGGATAAAAAACGGAAGTCAGAACCATATTGGATTGATGGGGTGGTGGTTAAAATTAATAGTGTTGATTATCGAGATCGTTTAGGGTTTGTTGGCAAAGCGCCTCGATCAACCATTGCTTTCAAATTTGCCGCTGAAAAAGTTACAACGGTCATTGAAAATATTACGGTTCAAGTCGGTCGGCTTGGCACCCTCACGCCAGTGGCCCACCTCCGCCCGGTTAAACTGGCCGGAACAACGGTCAAGCGTGCAACGTTACATAATGAAGACCAGATTAAACGCTTGGGAGTGAAAATTGGTGATACTGTAGTCATTCGTAAGGCTGGAGAAATTATTCCCGAAGTGGTGTCTGTCTTAACAAAGCTACGAACAGGTAAAGAAAAGAAGTTTGTTATGCCTCATAAGTGTCCGGCTTGCGGTTCGGCAATAACTCAAAAACGCGCTGAGAAAGGTAGTGATAGCGTTGATCTGTTTTGTACCAATAAACAGTGTTTTGCTCAACAACAACGAGGAGTAATTCATTTTGTATCCAAGAAGGCTTTTAATATTGACGGGTTGGGAGAAAAAATTGTGGTTCAATTAATGGAGGAAGGTTTACTAAAAACTCCGGCCGATATTTTTAGATTAGAAAAAGATGACCTGGTTGGCTTAGAACGCTTTGCTGAAAAATCTGCTGACAACTTGCTTGACTCAATTAACCAGGTTAAGACAATAACTTTACCTAAATTTTTATATTCTTTAGGAATAGCTAACGTTGGTGAAGAAACGGCGATTGCTTTGGCAAATAAATTTGGCAGTTTAGCCAAGATTAAAAAATTATCAGACAGTGACTTAGAATCAGTGGAAGATATTGGTCCGATTGTGGCACAAAGTATCGCCGATTGGTTTAGTGATAAAAATAATTTAAAGTTACTTGATGATTTAGCAAGTGTTGGAGTTGATGTCCAGAATCAAAAAGTTTCAATTAAATCTGGACCATTAACTGGTAGAAAAATTGTGGTTACTGGTTCACTCTCTTCTTTATCTCGCGATGAAGCTAAACAGAAAATCCGACAAGTTGGAGGGGACTGGGTATCTTCGGTTTCTAAGAATACTGATTACCTGGTAGTTGGTGAAAACCCTGGATCAAAGTTACAAAAAGCCAAGGACTTGGGAGTTAAGGTTATTGAGGAGAAAGAGTTTTTAAAATTATTAAAGTAAAAAAAGAAGGCACATCACCTTCTAGGAGCCCGTTACGCCGCTCACAGCTAAGAGCGATTTTTTTTCGAAAGACATGAAAGGATTGAACGCCTAGCGCCAGAGAATCCCGGGATCCTCTTTTGAAGGGTTGCACCAAATCATGGTCTCGTCGAGTTTGTTTGGGCTTTTGAAGATAAAGATGTGCCTATGCCAAGCGCTTGAGCGCGGGACATTGTAATAGAGGGGTCACCCAGACTCGGGTTATCCAGGTGACCCCAGGTGACAGCCTGGCCGCAAGGGATTCAGGCTGGAAAAAATGTAGAGTGGACACTCAGGCTGGGGGTGCAGTCTGAGTGTCCGGGGTCAACTCGTCTCGCCTCTTGCGAATTCGAGACAAAGTTGAAACATTGGCGGAACGGTCAGACCAAAGTCTGAAGTAATAATGCTTGCGCATTAGTTCGCCCTAGATAGGGGGAGAACACTATGTCCGAGGACATCCGTTCCAAGATCCGGTGACATTACCCTGTCTTCTCTGTTTGGAGAACCCCTCGGTTCTGTCAAATAGACGTATCGCCACTTTTCAGCGGGGACCGGATCAAAAGTAATTGGAGCTGGAGGAGGGATTTGAACCCCCGACCATCAACTATCCGAAGAAGTCAACAGCTCTACCACTGAGCTACCCCAGCTCTTTAAGAACAAAAAATGGTGGGCCTGAAGGGATTTGAACCCCTGACTTTCTGATTTTCCAACATCATCGCACAGATCGGGTACCCTCACTGATTGATTAAAATGTTGGTCTCAGACGCTCTACCCCTGAGCTACAAGCCCTACCAATAAAACAAAATAGTTTATTGGAATAATAAAAATGATATCATTACTGTTTTAGGTTGTCAAATGGATAAATTGTGGCTATACTATATAGGTATTATTTATGTCTTTATCTAAAGAAGAAGTCGAAAAAATAGCCATATTAGCCCGTCTGGGCTTAACTGAAGAGGAAAAAGAGAAGTTTACTACTCAGCTTTCCTCTATTTTAGATTATGTTGAACAGTTAAAAGAAGTTAAGACTGATGGTGTTGAGCCAAGTGCTCAAGTGACTGGGTTGGAAAATGTGATGCGTGAAGACTCAGTTGAAGAAACTGACAAGGAAGTCCGTGATAAATTACTTAAGCAAGCACCCAAAACCGAAGATGATTTAATTAAGACCAAAGCAGTGTTTGAATAGTATGAATTTAAACGAACTGACAATCAAACAGGCCAATGAAGGTTTGAAGAAAAAAGAATTTTCTTCAGTTGAGTTAACCCAAGTTTGTTTAGATAATATTGAAAAGACAGACGAAAAGCTAAAAGCTTTTATTACGGTTACTAAAGATGAAGCCCTGGCTAAGGCCAAGAAGGTTGATGATGCAGAAAATTTTGAAAATCCCTTGTCCGGTATTCCTGTCGGCATAAAAGATATTTTTTGTACTAAGGATATTAAAACCACGGCCGCTTCAAAAATTTTAGAAAATTATACCCCACCGTACTCTTCAACAGCGGTTAAAAATTTAGGGGATGATGCAGTTATTGTTGGTAAAACTAATATGGATGAATTTGCTTGTGGATCATCAACTGAAACTTCTTACTTTGGCCAGACCAAAAATCCCTGGGATTTAGAGAGGGTTCCTGGTGGCAGCTCTGGAGGTTCAACCGCTTCGGTGTCAGCTGATCAATGTATTTATGCTCTTGGTACTGACACTGGAGGCTCAATTAGACAGCCAGCTTCTCTGACAGGCGTGGTAGGACTAAAGCCAACTTATGGACGAGTTTCCCGTTATGGAGTAATTGCCATGGCATCATCTTTAGATCAAGTTGGTCCAGTAACGAAAACGGTAGAAGACGCAGCTATTGTTTTAAAACAAATTGCCAGCTTGGATAAAAAAGATTCCACTATAGTAAATAAAGATGTTCCTGACTATGTTAACGAAATTAATAAAGACATTAAAGGATTAAAAATTGGAATACCAAAAGAATATTTTATTGAAGGTATTGATCCAGAAGTTGAAAAAGTTGTTAAACAAGCAATTGATCAATTAAAAGATTTAGGAGCAGAAATTGTTGATGTTAGCTTACCTCATACTAAATATGGTTTACCGGTTTACTATATTATTATGCCATCCGAATTAAGTTCAAATTTAGCACGTTATGATGGTATTAGGTATGGTAGTGTTGAACCAGCAGAAAATCTTTTAGATCAATATTTAAAAACTAAGGCAACTGGTTTTGGAGATGAAGTACGGAGACGCATAATGGTTGGAACCTATTCATTATCTGCTGGTTACTATGATGCTTACTATCTAAAAGCTCAAAAAGTTAGAACTCTAATTAAAAAAGATTTTGAAAATGTTTTTAAACAGGTTGATTGTTTGGTAACCCCCACAACTCCTACGCCAGCTTTTAAATTAGGTGAAAAAATTGAAGATCCTATCACTATGTATTTAAATGATGTTTTTACAGTAACAGCTAATATTGCTGGGCTGCCTGGAGTTTCTCTGCCGTGTGGCATGGCTAAACCAAAAGATGGCGAAAAAGAGCTACCCGTGGGTCTGCAAATTATTGGAAAGCAGTTTGACGAAGGAACTATTTTAAGAGTTGGGCATCAATATCAGCAGGCAACTGATTGGCACACCAAAAAGCCCAATGTTGACTAAAATAACATAGTTATCATATAATAAAAAAGATTTAATTATTGATTAATTTGAAATTTATGTCTGAACGAGATTTTTTTGACATGTCGTCCAAGCAAAGTTTGGTAATGGGTTTGGTAGGAGGTATTGCCATTGTTAGTGTTATTGCTCTAGCAGTTATGTTAACCGATAATCAACCAGGAACTACCAGTGATTCAGTAGCCGGTACTAACACTGCTCCAACGCCTTCACCAACACCTCCATCCCCGCCTTCTACTGGAGATAGTTCCAAGGTGGCTGAAGTGACTGACGCTGATCACATTAGAGGTAATGTAGATGCTTCGGTAACGTTAATAGAGTACTCTGATTTTCAGTGTCCATTTTGTCAAAGACACATCCCAACCCTTGAACAAGTATTAGAACAGTATGAAGGTGACGTTCGATTGGTTTACCGACACTTTCCTTTAAACTCAATTCACCCTCAAGCTCAAAAAGCGGCCGAGGCCTCTGAATGTGCTGGTGAACAGGGCCAATTTTGGGAATATCATGATACCTTGTTTGAAAATCAAACTGCTTTACAAATCACTAATCTTAAATCATACGCTGGTAATCTTGGTTTAAATCAAAGTCAGTTTGATAGCTGTCTTGATTCAGATAAGTATGCCAGTAAAGTTAATGGTCAAGCAGCCGAAGCTCAAGCAGCTGGAATCACTGGAACCCCGGGAACTTTCGTTAACAGTGAATTAGTAAAAGGAGCTTATCCTCTGGCCACCTTTACTACAATTATTGATGGTTTGTTAAACTAAAAATTTAATTTTAAATACCCGCTAGAATTGATCTAGCGGGTATTTTTTTAATTAAAAATAATTTTTTAGATTTTTAATAGTGGCGGTGTTTTTTGGACGAAGTTCGAACAATGTTTGAGCAAAATCCTACGGATTTCGCTGAGTGAACCCGCCCATCGGCTCGCCGCCTGACGGCGGCCAGCAAAGCTCGCAAAAATTTCTTTTTCTTTTAATGGGCGCGCGCAAATTTTAATTAAGGAAACAATTTTTGCGAGCTTTGCTTCTCTGCTGACGCAGAGACGAGCCGCTTCCCACCCCAACGCTCGGGCGGGCAAAAAGGAAGGGGGTTGGGGGGGGGAAGGAATTTTTGCCCGCCCTCGCTTTCCGCCGTCGCCGAATTTCGTGCCAACGAAGTTGGCGCGCCGCCTAAGATTCTTTCTTTACTATTTTATCAGTTACATCTCTTTCTGGATAGTAAGGATAAATTTTCTCTAAAATCAATCTTTCAATCTTTTTCAATTCTTGCTCCGACCTTGGTTTTTCCAATTCTGTATTAATTTCACTTGCCAGTTCATCGTATTCTGCCTCAGGAATATTATTTTGTTTAAAATTGCATTCTTTCATTAAATCTAAAAATAATTTTCCTTTTAACGCCTTACTTTCATTTGCTCGTAAAACTCCATTAAAAAATTTATCAACCATTTCTCTATCTTCAACAACGATTCTATCTGTTTTACCCGCAACAAAATCGTCCACGGATTCTTTTATTTTTTTAACTATTCTTCCATTGCCCTGCAAGCCGGTACGCTCTGAAACGCGTATAAGGGATGTAATAGTGTAGTCGTAATTTTTTGCTACTTGTCCCCGTAAATCTTCAATATTTTTGCCAAAGCGAATATCTTCACCGCCAGCGATTCTAGGCATTCCATTAACCATTGCCCACGCCTTTGCGGTTACAGCCATATTCGCACCGGCTTGCAGGGCACCTTCTTTTTGAATTTTGAAATTAGGCTCACCTGAATAATCTTGTTTGGGCCCGTTCTTACCCATATAAATATCAAAAGCTTTTTTAATCAACTCTTGGTTGGGCAATGAGGAATCAATTTCAAACTCTAAATTACCAGAAACCCCGTTGATTTTATGTTGTTCAAATGACTGAATTAACGACTTTATAAAATTGCGGGAAAATGTGCAGTCGCAATCAGTGATTGCAAGAGCGCCCTCTGTGTTGCCAGACGATTTCATAAACCTATCAAGGATTTCAGCCCCAGCCCTATCTCTTGCGACGCCAACATTATTTTCTTCATCTGATGTATTTACTGAAGATTTATCAATGACGTTGATTTTTATTTCCGCCTTTCTTATTTTTTCTATCTGTTCAGCTTGTTCAGTAGTTAAACCTTCTGGTATTTCTTGAGATTCGCCATTTATGTATTTTATTAATCTTATTGATTCTTGATTTGCTAAAAACGCAGGAGTGTTTTGCTCGGCATCAATTCTGCGATTGTTTACAACCAAATCAACCTCAAATAAATTAGGGTCGACTTCTTCTTGTTCTGCTAAAGATGACAAAGAACGCAAGATATTTGACGCACTTTCATTATAGGCAGGAATCATTACAGCTACTTTGCAATCTTGGCTCATTGGCCGCGCAATAAACGATTCAGGTTTTTCTCCTTTCAATACAGTATTGAGGTATTCTAATATTTTTTTCTCGCCAATAAGGCGATCGTAGTTTTCGTTTTCGTTTTGCGCGCGTTCTATTGCTGAGTCTACCATATTTCGCTGAATGTAAAACTTGGCGGAGAGGGCGGGATTCGAACCCGCGATACCGGTGAAGGTATACCTGCTTTCCAAGCAGGCGCACTAGGCCACTATGCGACCTCTCCTCTTATAAGTTAAATAAACAGCAGAGCGGAGGGAGTGGGATTCGAACCCACGGAGACATTGCTGCCTCAACAGTTTTCAAGACTGTCCCATTCGACCACTCTGGCACCCCTCCGCTCTGCTGTTTAAAGTTTTAATATATTTGCGTCCTTGACCTGATTTTAAAAAAATTTCTCTTTTTCTGGCATCAGTATAATTTTGGTATTTTTCTTGATGAATAATTATCCAGGGACGGCCAGCTTTTGTCGATTTAGTTTTTCCGGCGTTATGTGATTTTAAACGATTATTAGCGGCTTTTTCTCTGCTTGATCCAGTATAAAATTTGTTGGTTGACCTACTATATAAAATATAAGTGCAAGGCATACTCAAGGTAGTTGTTTTTCCGCCGAAGGCGGACCCGCCTCTGGCGGGCAAGACTGTCCCATTCGACCACTCTGGCACCCCTCCGCTTTGTTCTTAATAAATATTTATAGACCACGGAGCCTGCCCCGGCCCCGTTCTTCAACGGGGCAAGCTGCCGGGGGCACCCCTCCACTCTATTATGAAAAGTTTTTAATACTATACTATTAAAGCAGAAAATCACTAATTAGTCAAAGTCTTCTTGCCTAAATAACGATAATTAGAGTACAATGACAATACTTTTATGGCGAATCAAAGTGAAGAGATAAAAAATAGACTTGATATAGTTGAGTTAGTTTCAGAATATATTAGGCTAAAACAAGCGGGAACAAATAGCTGGAAAGCGCTATGTCCTTTTCATAATGAAAAAACTCCATCTTTTGTTGTTTCTAAAGACAAACAAATTTTTCATTGTTTTGGCTGTAGTGAAGGCGGTGATATTTTTACGTTTGTCCAGAAGATGGAAGGGATGGATTTTCCAGAGGCTTTAAGACTGTTAGCCCAAAAAGCTGGAGTCAAGTTGGTAGCGCAAGATCCAAAGCTAGCCAGTCAGAAGAATAAGATTTTAGATATTTGCCAAGAGGCATCCAGATTTTGGTCTGAGAATTTAAAGCCAGAATCGGCAAAGAAAATTAATGAATATTTAATTAATGATCGTCAACTTAATAAAGAAACAACGGAAGAATTTAAATTAGGTTATGCTCATGATTCTTGGGGTAACATGTTTAACCATCTGAAGAGTAAAGGTTTCAATGAGCAAGAAATATTTTTAGCTGGTTTAACGGTTAAGAAAGAACGAGGTCAAGGATTTTATGATCGGTTCCGTGGTCGTTTAATGTTTCCGATCAATGATGCTCATGGTAGTCCAGTTGGTTTTTCTGCCCGAGCTTTAAAAACTGATGAAAAAGGTGGTAAATATATCAACACGCCACAAACTTTAGTCTATAATAAAAGTTTAGTTATTTATAATTTAGATAAAGCCAAGGAGTATATTAAAAAAAATGATTACGCCATTGTGGTTGAAGGTCAAATGGATGTTTTAGCTGCTTGGCAGGCTGGAACAAAGAACGTTATTGCAGCATCAGGAACGGCTTTTACTTTAGATCAACTTAAATTATTGAAAAGATATACTAAAAATATTAAAATTGCTTTTGACACTGATGTTGCCGGTGAATCAGCCGCTAAGCGGGGCATTGCTTTAGCTTTATCTGAAGATCTAAATGTTAAAATTATTGTGTTGCCTGACGGTAAAGATCCAGACGATGTTATTAAAGCTGATAAAAAGGTTTGGGAAGAAGCTAATAAAAATGCTAAGTCAATCATGGATTATTACTTTGATCAAACTTTAGACCGTATTAATTTAGGTAATGTTGAGGGTAAAAAAGAAGCCGCCAAAATATTGTTGCCAATCATCAACAAAATAAGTAACAAAATAGAACAGACCCATTGGCTACAAAAATTATCCAGCTTATTAAATGTTACTGAATCAATCTTACGTGAGTCTTTACCAAAATCAGAACCAGAAAAATCTCCTGAAAAAACTGAAGCCACTGTTCAGGTAACTAAAAGTCGTAATACAATGTTGTTGGAGCAGGTTTTAGCCATGGTTTTAAAATATCCGATAAATCTGCCTTATCTAATTGATAACCTAGAACCAGAAATATTTATTGATGATAGTTTAAATGACCTTTACAAAAAGCTCATTATTTACTATACTGAAGACATTGATAATAATATAGATAATTTTGATTATCAAGAATTTCATAATAAACTTAAAGCCGACAGCCTCGATGTCATTGCTGATAAACTCGTTCTCTTGGCAGAGAAGGATTTTTTTGATTTCGATTCAGAAATAATTAGAGATGAGTTGATTAAAGCAACTAAGTTTTGTAAAGAAAATCATTATAATTTTCAACTTAAAGAAATTGAAGGACAGATAAAAACGGCGGAAAACAAAGGAGAGAGTGAAGAAGTAAAAAAATTAATTGAGCAATTTAATCAAGTCATTGCTCAGTTAAATGTTTTAGAATAATATATTTATGCCTGCTAAAAATACAACCAAGAAAGTGGCAAAAAAGGTAACTAAAAAGAAGAAAGTTTTGAAAAAGACTACAAAAAGCAAGGTAAAAAAAGCTACCAAAAAAACCACAGCTAAAAAAACCACAGCTAAAAAAAAGAAGCCTGATTCTACTAAAAGAACTAAAGTTAAAGTTTCTTCTAATCAAGAAGATATTGACAAACTGATTAAAAAAGGTAACACCAGAGGATTTATTACTGAAGTAGAGGTCTTACATGCTTTTCCCGAAATTGAGGAGTATGTTGACCAGTATGAGGATTTTTTATTTACTATTGATAAACTTGGTTTAAGCGTTGTAGAAACGGAAGCTGGACTTTTAGAAACTGAAGAAAAAAGATCTGAGGCATTAGAAAAAATTGGGCTTGCTAAAAAGGGTAAAAAAAGAATTGATATATCAGATATCTCGGCTGACTCAATCCAGATGTATTTACGAGAAATCGGTAAAGTGTCTTTACTTAAAGCAGATGAAGAAATTAATTTAGCTAAAAAATCTGAGCATGGTGATAAGGAAGCTAAGAAAAAATTAATAGAAGCAAATTTACGATTAGTAGTTTCTATTGCTAAACGTTTTACCGGGAAAAGCTTATCATTGCTAGATTTGATTCAAGAAGGTAACATTGGTCTTTTTCGAGCGGTAGAAAAATTTGATTACCGGCGTGGATATAAATTTTCCACTTATGCTACCTGGTGGATTCGCCAGGCGATCACTAGAGCCTTGGCTGATCAATCAAGAACAATTCGGATTCCAGTGCATATGGTGGAAACGATTAATAAATTCAAGCAAGCAGAACGACAGTTGATTCAAGATCTTGGTCGGGAACCTTTGCCAGAAGAAATTGCCGCTGAGATGAGCCAGCCACTTGATAAAATTTTACATATTATTAAAATTAGTCAGGATACTATTTCAATTGAAACTTCTGTTGGTGAAGACGATGAAGACAGCACGCTTGAAGATTTCATCGAAGATGTTAAAACAATTACTCCTGACCGGGTAGCGGCCTTACAACTTTTACGTGATTATGTCACTGATGTTATCCAAGACTTAACTCCCCGAGAACAAAAGATTTTAGAAATGCGTTTTGGTTTGAAAGATGGAATCGCTCATACCCTTGAAGAAGTCGGTCAAGAATTTGATGTTACTCGCGAAAGAATTAGACAAATTGAGGCCAAGGCTCTAGAAAAGATTGAAAAACATCACTTGATTGGTAAATTAAAAGATTATTAATCAAGGTTTAGAAGGTAAAAGTAATTAAGGAGAATTAAGTTCCGAGGTAGCTCAATGGTAGAGCAGTTGACTGTTAATCAATTGGTTGCCGGTTCGAATCCGGCCCTCGGAGGAGATCGGACGCTTTCCAAAGCGACCGGTTCCTGTCAGGGGCTTGAAAATTTAAAATATAGTTTGTAGAGCAAAAAAATGAGCCATGTGCTCCGGGGTAGCTCAACGGTAGAGCAGTTGACTGTTAATCAATTGGTTGTCGGTTCGAATCCGACCCCCGGAGGAGACCGGAAGCGTTTCTGACCGACCGGTTTCCGTCAAAGACTTTAAAATTAGAATATAGCGCAATAGAGTAAAAAATGAGCCATGTGCTCCGAGGTAGCTCAATGGTAGAGCAGTTGACTGTTAATCAATTGGTTGCCGGTTCGAATCCGGCCCTCGGAGCGGATGGCTTATTTTAGTAAAAATTTTTGGTTCGAGTCCAATCAACGGTCAAATCGCTTAATCATGGGTTTTTTGGTAAAATAGAATTATGAAGAAAACAATTGTTTCCATTATGTTAATTTTGGTAGTAGGAGTCATTGTAGGATCTTTTTTTATTTCTCTAAGGCGACCATCCAATGATCGCAATTGGGCGATTGAAGATTCAATAATGCCTTACACTACTTTTGACGGAGATTTGGTGACAATCCACAATATTCGTAATTTTAAGTATGGCAAAGATCATTTAGATATTACTCCCGATTACTACGATAAGACTTTTGATTTAAGTAACATTGAATCAGCTTGGCTCGGAGTAAATCCTTTTAAGTCATGGAGAGGTATTGCTCACACTTTTGTTAGTTTTGGATTTACTGATGATGAATATATCTCCGTTTCAGTTGAGACCAGAATGGAAGAAGGAGAAGAGTACTCACCGTTGACTGGTTTGGCTAACGCCTATGAAATTATTTACCAAATTGGTGATGAAAATGATATTATTAAAGTTCGTACAAATTATCGAGAAAATGAAGCTGTTCATCTTTATCCAATCAAAACTACTCCGGAGAGAATGCGTCATGTATTCGTTGCCATGTTGGAACGCACAAATGAATTAAGGCAAAAACCAGAATTTTATAATACGCTGACTCATAACTGCACTAGCACTTTAATTCAACACGTTAATGATTTGCTGCCGAGTAGAGTTCCTAAATGGCATGTTGGAACAATTTTTCCTGGGTACTCCGATCACTTGGCGTACAATTTAGACATGATTGATAGTGACCTAGAGTGGAAGAAAATTAGAGATTACTACTATGTTAATGACCGCGCACGTGCACTGGGCAATGAAGTTGTGGGTAAGGAGTTCTCAAAAAGAATTCGCGAGTTTGATTAACCCGACATCTAAAAATGCCAGATAAGTCGCCAATAAGGCGATTTTTTGGTAAAATATACAGATATGAATATAATTCTTACAGGAGTGACGGGCAACCTTGGAGCGGAGATTGGAAGAAAGCTACTATCTAAAAACTATGGAGTAGTTCCCGTGTTAAGCTCTCAGGAGAGCTTAGGCAAGTTAAAGACTAGTTTTAATAATTTATCCAGTTTTAAAGAAGTTGTCTTTTGTGACCTTGTAAAAGACCCGCTGCCCTCTTTTGTGATAAAAAATGCCAGCGCAATTATTCACTGCGCTGGTATCGTTCATTTTCATGACGCCAAAGATTCTAATCAAAGAATGATGATGAATCTTATTAAGCACATTAATAATTCCGACATACAATTATCCTATGCTAGTACAGCGTATCTTTATAAACCAAATCAAGAGCCTTTTAGCAACCAGTATGAGGAAGATAAAAGTAAGGCCGAAGAGATTCTCATAAATTCTAAAGTTTCGAGTACAATTTTTAGACCATCAATTTTAACCGGGCACAGCAGGACTGGTGAAATTATTAATTTTAGCGGCTTTTATCTTGCTTTAGGAGCCTTTATTAAAGCGTTAAACTCCACTAATGATGTAGTGCGTTTCCCTAAGCTCAGTGGGTATGTTAATTTAGTTCCAGTCGACATTGCCGCTAATGTCATGGTTATAGTTATAATATGGGTCGTTTTGCTTATGTTTATTATGATGTTAGTTGGATTTTAACTTTAGGATGGACTGGTTTGATATCTTTGGCAGTAATTGCTGGTGATTATTTTTTCAAGACTATTAAAGAAAGAACTAGATTTTTTGTTTATTTAGTAATTGCGACAATTTTGGGTTTATTGGGTGAGGCATGGGTTGTTGGTATTGGGATTAGAACTTATGCCCCAGAAGTGGCTAATATTCTAATTAATATTAACATTCCACTTTTAAAACTTCCAATTGAGTCACTTTATTATATTCCAGTATTTATGAGTCTAATAATTGCGTTTTATAAGTATTGGGATTTACATTTATCGAAAAAAATAATTTTACCAATCAATAAAAATAAGTGGATTAGAAATTTAATTATTGCAATAATTGGTGTGTTGTTATATGAGGTTATGATAGAACCAATGGTGATTAATGCCAATCTACCAAATTGGTCATATATCTATCATGATATTAGCTTTATAATCACACTTGGTTGGGTGTTTTTGATTTATGTTTCAACTTCTATTGTTGATTATTTTATGATTAAGGAAAATTTAGTTAAAAGATTTATAGCATACCTTGTTCTATTAACTGTTATTACTATACCAATTGAAAATTTTTTAGTTGCAACTGGAGTTAGGCAATATGGTGAAAGTTTAACAAATAATTTTATGGGTTTTATGGTTCCGGGGACCGTATTGGCATTTGAGGTTTTATTTGCCATTCCTTTGTATTTGGCACTAGTAATTACTTTCGTTAGGTATTGGGAAATTATATTAGATAATAAAAATTAATATATAAAATATGAATTCCATAAATAAGCCAAAGAGTAAGTTATTAAAAACCCTTGTTGGATTTTTAATTCTCGTTGTTATTTTATTAATATTTCTTGGTAATATTCAAAGTGTTTTTGGTTTTCTATTTATAGCTACTGTTTGTACTGTTGGTATAGGAGGGGTAGTTATTATTTTTATTTCATATGCTATTGGCTCAATATTTTTTAGTATTATTGATAAGTTTAAGGATGATAATCAATCCGGGTCAACTTTTTTAAATAGAGAGGAAAATATTTCAAGCGCACTTCAAGATTATGTTAGCAAGGCACAGGCCTCTGGAATGAAGAGAAAAGAAATCAAAGAGAATCTAGTAAATGCTGGTTGGTCTGATGAAGATATAAAAAAGTCTTTATGATTATAAGTAATCAAAGAATATATAAATCTGGCATAGTGAAATTCTCATCTTCTTCTATTAGCTTATTACACAACAAACTAAATGCATCTGCCAAATCATCATGGCCATGTGTTCCCAAATCAATCATTTGATTTATTAATTCTTCAGCTCCAATTTTGGGAAATAGAATTTGGCCTTTTTGGATATTTCCACCCAATACACTTAGTCTAGCTCTCTTATCACCCTTGATTCTAATTTCTTCCGCGGGGATACCCTCGTGATTAAGTGCTTGAGCAACAGCTCCCTGCATAGCTACACTTTCAACAAAAACTTTAGTGGTTTCACAATGGCTCATGGTTTTGTATAAGCTTTTTATGGTTTCCACTGATTTTGGGAAATTCATCTTTTGGTTTATTAGATTGGGTAGGATATATATCCTCAGATTTTCTCTATTGCCATAAACCTTAGCTGATACGATGCCGGTGTAATCAGCATAAGTGGATTCAGATATAGCTGGATCAACACCGATAGCATTGTATCTTAGACTATCTTCATGTTCTTTTATTTCATTATAATACTGAATCCATTCTGGTCGTATTACTCTACTATCATCATAGACAATTTTTAAAACATATTCTTGTTTCCAAGCTTTTTCATCACCAATCTTTAATCTAAGATCTTCCACTTCTTTTGATGATGGAAATTTTGCTGGCCAACTAATTAATTTATCATCATTTATAATTGGGTAGGATTTAAATATTCCTTCTCTATTTTTTTTACTAATATCATTTTTAATTCTCATCATCAGTGAATCTCGGTGAAGTAAATTTCCCACAACTATAATTTTGGTATTTTCATCGCCAATAGGTATTACTTCTCGCACAAACCAATCATAAGTTTTGTCTCTGCTGTCTTTGTTTCTAACACTTTGATCATCTTCAACATCATCCACCAATAGTAGATCTGGTCGGTACTCTCTATGTCTTAATCCACGAATTCCTTGCTCAGCACTAACAGCAATGATTTTAGCTCCGTATTTTGGCAGAGTTAAAGATGAAGAAGTCCACTCAGAATTTTTGTCTTCAAATGGGCCAAAATCATTTCTTAGTAACTCATTATTTTCAAACTCGTACCTTATATTAGCTAAATGTTGTCGAGCTTGTTGCTGGGTTTTAGTTAGGATGACCACATATTTTTTATTTGGTGATCCAAGCACAGACCAAATGGCCGTGGAGCAGGTAACAATTGTTGATTTACCTGATCCACGAAATGCCATTATAGCTACCAAGGGTAAAGTTTGATCCTCAGTTAATTTTAATATCTCTTGCTGGAATGGAGCAGTCTGATATTTAACATAATTGCCAAAATAAATATGAAAAAACCACTGATGACTTTTTTCAGTTACTGATGACCTAATTAATCTATCCTTATATATTTTTTCTAGGATATTATTTGTTGGGGATATTATCTTTGTCATCTTGATTTTCTTTATGATCGTCGGTCAATTGACCTAGGGTAAGAGCTTTTTCTACTGCTTGTTGTTGCTCGGGAGTTAGTTCTTCTTTTGGTTTTTCAGAAGTACTTAGTTCAACCCTGTTCCTATAAGCATTGCGATGTGATTTAAGCCAGAAAATTATCGCTGTCATATTTTCATCTTGAATAGCGCTAATAAGTTTTGATTCAGCCAAATCGGAAATCATGCCCAGTCCATCTTCAAGGGATATCCCTGCTTTTTCGGCGAAATCTATATCATCCTTTTTCCATCTGTAATAGGTGGCTCGACCAATACCAACTTTTTTACAAGCAATTTCAATCACTGGAGTTTTCTTTAACTGCTCAATAATTAAACCCTTATTTTTATCCTGTCGTTTTTGAATTGTAGGATTTATTTCTTTTTCCATATTATTTAACCCTCCTTGCTTTTTGACCAGTTAGTTTTTCCCAACGTTTTTTAATTACCTCAGCATAGACAGGGGATTTCTCCATGATATAGCATCTCCGTTTCATTTTTGTGGCCGCAATAAGAGTTGATCCACTTCCGCCGAAAGGTTCCACAATTAAATCATCTCTCTTAGTGAGAACTTTGATATAGGGAATTAATATTTCTATTGGCTTAGTACCAAAGATAATTCCTTGGCCGGAGCTTTTTTCATCGCTGGCTTTATAGTCAATGAAATCAGTTGGGCAATATTTCTTTCCTTTTTTATATGATTCCCATGTAGGAGTACCCGAGGTGGCAAATAATGCATTCTCATATTCTTCTTGAAATAAAGGATCTTCGGGTTCAATATTTATTGGCGTCTTGCCTTTGGTGCCAACAAGAGCGATGTCGTGCTTATTGAAGAATTTATACTTTGCGGCAAATCCCTGAACACGATTTGGTAAATGCCAAACAATAGTATTGCGATACTTCCAGTGTTTTTCCATTTCGTTCCAAATAGTACGGAGATTTTTAGGATTTTCAAAAATAATAATTGAGAAATCTTTTTTCTGAATTTTAGAAATACTATTCATCCAAAGTTCAGTGAAATTGTCGGGCAGGACATCAGTTTCAAGATACTTTCGATCTCGTTTTAGGCCAAATCCTTCCGTCACCTTACCATTTTTCTTTTTCCCACGAAGATAATCTAAAATATAAGGCGGATCCGTAAAGCACATAACCGCTTTTTCGCCAGCCATGAGCTTTAACACATCAGCTTCTATGGTGCTATCACCACACATTAATTTTGAATTACCAAGTTTCCAAATATCTTGCTTTTTAATCTCAATTTTTTTGATGTCTAGTTTTTCTAGCTCTTTTTTGAGATCAAATTTTTCCGGATTATCTTCAATCTCAAATATCTCATCTAAATCTTCACTGTTGAAACCAAGGTCGGATAGGAAGTTCTCATCAAATTTGGCTAACAAATCCATATCAAACTCCCCGACATTTTTATTAAGACGGAGGTTAAGTTCCTTTTCTTTTTTAATGTCGGGGATGTCTAAATAGACAACTGGAACTTCTTTGATTTTTAAATCTTTGACGACCTTTAAACGAAAATGTCCGCCAATAACAATGTTATGGCGTTTAGGAGAGGAATTACAGATGATTGGATCAACTAATCCGAATCGCTTAACGCTTTCGGTTAACTGATCAATTGCACTTTGATTCCATTTCCTTGGATTATAAGTCGCAGGTTTTAGTTGGTTGGTGGATACCTGCACCACCTTAAGTTTTTTCTCTTTCATATCTTTGAAAAAGTTATTAATTAGTCTTTTTAGATGACTTAATTAATGAGAAGAAAAAACTCCACGAAAAAAAGCCAAACTAAAAAGTCGAGAAATTTCTCTGACTTATCAGAATGGCTTTTGATGTTGATCCTCTTTCGTAAAAGAGGACATCGCTACCGTTGTATTAATTATCTACCACTTTTTAAATACTGTCAAATTACGCTTATTTGGGGCTTTTTGTTGTATTACATTTTTGATTTATATTTTGTTCCTTTTTATACTGTCTCATTTGTCTCATTTACCCCGACCGTACTGCGTTATTTCACTCCGAATTTATACCCCAAAAACCTCCCAAAAACGCCGATGTGGGTGGACTAGACCGTAGTTGGGAGCTTAGTTCTTCTTTTTTTATATTTTTTATGTTATATTTTGCCTACGGATCAAATTTAAATCATAAGCAAATCAAAGAGCGTTGTCTTGACAGTAAATTTATGATGCCGGCCTTGCTTGAAGATTTTAAATTTGTTTATGAAGGTTATGCTAAAAAATGGGATGGCTCAGTAGCAAATATTATAAAGTCTCCTGGTGATGTGGTTTGGGGAGGAGTTTACGATATTAGTCAAAATGATTTAGACGCTCTTGATTTTCATGAAGGCTACCCTGGTTATTATGGTAGAAATAATTTCAAAATAAAAAACAACGAGGGTAAAGTGATTGAAGCAATTGTTTATTTCAAAAAAAATCAGGAAAAGATTGATCTACCTAGCACCAGTACCGAAAAACAGTGGTTCAAGGAGCCAAAGACTGCGGTTTGCCGACGTCATATATTAAAAATTTTTTACTTTGATTATATTTTAGTTTAATATTAAAATATGAAGATTTATATTATTAACTTATGATTAAATCATCACCTCGTCTTTTGTTACTTATCAGCTTTGTTGCCGGCTTTGCGATTATGGCCATGGAAATATCAGCTTCCAGGTTGTTAGCACCATACTTCGGGACATCATTATTTGTTTGGACAAATATTATTGGCGTAGTTTTAATTGCTTTATCTTTGGGTTATTACCTAGGTGGAAAATTAGCTGATAAAAAACCCCAGATTAATATTTTACTTAAATTAATTCTGCTGGCTGGAATTTTACTTTTAGTCATTCCAATGGTGATAAAGCCACTGACCTCATTTGTTGATTTAGGAATTTCTAATTTACAAACAGCATCTGTAGTAATTTTTATTTCATCGTTAATTGTAACAGTAATTCTTTTTGCAATCCCCTTGTTTATTTTAGGAATGGTTAGTCCTTTTATAATTAAATTATATTCTCTCCTAGAGAAAGAAAATATTGGACAAATGGCCGGTACAATTTTTGCCGTTTCAACCATCGGTAGTATTTTAGGAACCTTTTTACCAACTTTGTATTTTATTCCGGTTTTAGGCACCAAGGCGACGATTAATATTTTTGCTATGGTGTTAATTGTTTTAGGAAGCTTAGGTTTTATTAATATAAAGTTTCGTTTAGGCAGTATATTACTATTTTTATTTCTGGCATTTTATTCGGCCCAGCTTGGTATTAAAGATAACGCCGATTTAATTTTTGAAGATGAATCAGCCTATCAATATATTAGTGTTTTTCAGAACAACCAGGGAGACAGATTTTTGGTTTATAATGAAGGTGGCGGAGTCCAGTCAGTTAAACGTCATGGCAGTATTTTAACCGGTAACTATTTTGATAATATTAATCTACTGCCATATTTAATAGAAACAAATAGTCAAAAGAGAGTTTTGGTCATTGGTTTAGCTGGTGGAACAATTGCCAGTCAGTTAAACTATTTTTTTCAAGATGAAATTATTATAGATGGAGTTGAAATTGATCAAAAAGTAATTAATGCTGGCGAAGAATATTTTGGATTAGATAGCTCAAAAGTTAATATTTATAATCAAGATGGACGGATGTTTTTACGTAATTCTGTTAGCGAAGACAAATATGACTTAGTAATAGTTGATGCTTATCAAAAGGAATTGTATATACCCTGGACTTTAACCACCCAAGAATTTTGGACTCTAATTAAAGACAGGCTAACTGATAATGGTTTGATTACGATTAATGTTAATTCTATCGTTAGGCAGTCAGATTTATTAAATTCAATTTCTAATACTATTGCCAGTGTTTTCGATCATACTTATTTAACTTCGCTATCGGACAATAGCTGGAACTATTTAATAACTGCCTCACAGACGGAGCTTGATTTTAACTCGATCAGTAATAAAACAGTCAATCCGGAATTATCTGACTTAACGTTAGTGATGATTGAAAAAACCGAGAAAATAAATTACAGTGACAAGCTGATAACTTTGACCGACGATAAAGCACCCGTAGAATTTATGACCGAATCCATGGCTTTTTCCTATATCAAAGATTCTCTTAAAAATTAGCTTAATTAAAAATTAGCTGTAATCAACATATGACGGCTGATTTTTTTTATTTGCTTTGAATCTTTAATTAGTGTAAGATAATAAACTATTTAAAGATTAAACTCAAATATTTTTATGTCACAACTAGATATAAACATGATAGTTAAGGAGGACGCTATTCTAAAAGTAATGGTTACTGATTTATCAGGCAGTTTTAAGGAGATTATATCTCATACTTCAAGGTTAAACGAGATTGTCAGTTCAGGGATGGCTTACGATGGTTCCAGCTTTTCTGGCATTAATAGCATTGAGAGTTCGGACTCTATCTTGGTTGGTGTTCCAGAAACCTTAGTTCAAATACCACAAAAATTTGCCGATTCGGAGAAAGCCGAATATATGATTATTTGTAATATTCAGACGGTTGATCATCAACCACATCCTAATTGTGCCAGAAGTCAACTGGTACGTTTACAGACAGAACTTGAACGGGTTTGGGGCGGTGGTAAACTTTTTATGGGCAGTGAGCCAGAATCATACTTTATATCTCATGAGCAGGGGTTTACTAAAGGTGGTGGAAATTCAAATTATTTTAACCCCAAAGATCCTCGAACTTTGATTATTACTGAAATTTCAAATGTCCTTAACCAGATGAATTTTGAGATTGAACGAGCTCATACGGAAGTTGGAGATGAACAGTTTGAAACTAATTGGAAATATGATCGTGCGGAAAGAAATGCTGACAGAATTCAGTACTACAAATTAATGGTACACAAAGTAGCCAGAAAATTTGGTTACGATGTAACTTTTTTACCAAAGCCATATCATAATCGAAACGGTTCGGGAATGCACTGCCATGTCTCAGTCCAAAGTGATAAAGAAAATTTATTTTATGATGCCGAAAGCACTGATATGAATTTTTCCGTTAAGGGGCTGCAATTTTTAACTGGGATATTAAGTAGCTCCAGAGCCTTAGCCGCTATCACTAATCCAACCGAGGTTTCATATGCCAGGTTAGTTCCCGGATTTGAAGCACCAGTCATAGCTTCTATTAGTGCCCATAATAGATCAGCTGCTTGTCGAGTTCCGGCCATCGCTGATGCCACAACTAAGAGTAAAGCTTTAAGAGCCGAGTTTCGTTTTCCTGATCCCTTAACTAATCCCTATCTAATGTCAGCCGGATTTATTGCTGCTGGTTTAGGTGGTATCGAACAACAATTGCCATTTCCCGGTTTTGTAAATATAAATTTTTCGGCACTTAGCCCACAGGAGATTAAAGAACAAAAACTTACCATGTTACCTCGTAATCTCTGGGAGGCTTATCAAGAATACTCAAATAATCAGAGCTTGGCTGATAAACTTGGCACCATGCACCAGGCATATGCTGATATTGTGTTGGAGGAAATTGATGATTGCCAGAGCTATGCTAACACTCGATCAGTACACAAGCATTATCTAGCTTAATATATTTTTAAATAGAGGACCTTGATTATTTGGTCCTTTATTTTATTATTGACATTTTTTAAAAAATAGTGTAAAACAACAACTAATTAGCACTCAGCCAATTAGCGAAAGGAGAAAAGGGAGGAAAATTAAACAGAGTAATATTTCAGAAATATTAACTGTGTAAAAACTTTGCAAGGGAGGATTACCAATAAAGAAGCTCTTACTTTCCCGAAAGTCCAGCATCATAATCACGTTTCTCGTGGTGCTACCTCTGACAGCATTGGCCAACAGTGTTTCGAGTCAAGATAAGGAAAATGTTCTGTCGGAACAGATGGTCAATAAGATCTTAGATCAGGCGGAATCGACGGCAAACGGTCTTCTTTCGCTACTGCGCGTGGATGCCGAGGGCAAGCCTCAGACTTGCAGGATGGAACTCTGTGTCTCTCGCATTGATGAAATGACAATGGATCACCGATCAATGGACGGTGCTTGGTTTGGCAGCATAAGTATTGCCAAATCTAAAGCTTTTACCGCCATGGCTTTTTCTAGCGATGAAAATGCCTTAACCTCCCATTCAATCGGCTTACTTTCACAGCCTGACGGAGATTTGTGGCAGATCGGCAACAGTAACCGCGAGCACGGGATCATCGAATTTCCCGGAAGCGTTCCGCTCTATATTAATGGAAAATTGGTCGGTGGCCTTGGCGTAAGTGGTGACGGTGTTAACCAAGACGAGATCGTCGCAATAGCCGGAGCCACTGGCTTTGAACCACCGGAGGCGATCCGTATTGACACCGTAACTGGTGGCGCTGTTCCTTACACACTCTAACACTCCGCGACATTGCAGAGAAACATCACGACCCCCATGTTCAAAATTAAGAACATGGGGCTTTTTATTTTATGTAAAATATTCATTGACAATTTTAGGTCTCCATTGTATTATATTTTTAAGCACAAGAAGGAAATGGAGACAGTTATTATGGATACTACAAAAAAACTTACACCCATAGAGCTGTTTCCGACACGTGCGGACCCGGCGTCAAGGTTGATGGCAAGTAAAAAGGCATCAACACACGCTACCGCAAGGGAGCAAATCGAGGGATTAAAGAGAGGGTGGTCTCCACGAGGTGTGGATTCTGCGTTGTCTTTATTGATGAAAGCCCTGGGCGTCACAAACGAACAAGAATTAGACCGTCTTACTGACGGACGACAGATTGACTTTGATGAAATTTGGACATCAACCTGCTCTGCTTTTTCTGTCACTTCTGAAAATCAAACACCTACCGCTACCTCTTCTGCTTAAAATGCAAGGATCTATACGGCCCTTGCATTCTTTTTTATAAATAATTCTTAAATTATGGTATCTCCGGAAGGTGGATCTGGATCACCAGACAAAGAAAGCGATGCGGAAAAGATTGCTCGTTTAGAGCAAGAGCTTGCTGAATCAAAAACAGAGAATGAACGCAGAGAAAGAAGAGTTAATGCCGCCGAAAGAAAAAAATTAGAATTGGAAGGCGAAGTATTAGATCTTAAAGAACAGATTGAGAAGTTAAAACGAGACACCTTAACGGGGCTGGAAAACAGAGGTAACTTTTTTAATAGGTTATATGATAATTTAGAGGGTCATTTAGATAATGATGATAAATTATTAAAATTGCTTGAACAGGATTCATTAAGTGATGAAGATTTAGAACATTTAGGAAAAATCGATTTTTCAGTAACTTCAATCGATCTAGGTTTTTTGAGTAAGTATAATGAAGATCCTGAAATTACCAAGCACTTCGGTGGTGGCCATGGTGGTGGTGATAAAATTTTAGAAGAAATGGCCAATGATATGACTGAGGTGATTGCCGAAGAGGAACCAGATGTGAGCGACGATAAACTTAAAAGTGTTGCCTACCGTATTGGCGGGGATGAGTTTGCGATCATTGCTCCAAAGCCAGACGAGGAGGTACATGACTTATTAAAAAAAGTTCAAATTGGTCATAGCAAAATTGAGATTAAAGGCGATGATGGTGAAACTGTCCCGGTAGATTTAGATCCCGTTTTAAATTATGGTGTGGCCAGCATTCAAGAAGCGGCTGAGGTTTTTGTTAAAGCCATACCCGCTGAGATGAAAGCTGAAATGTTAAAAGATAAAGATGTCTTAATAAAGAAACTGCAAGATTTTATGATTAATATTCTGACCGTCGGGCTAAAAGAGCTAAGGCCGAGGAACGGATTATGATGATGGCCACATTAATTGCCGAAGGCAAAACAGCGGTTTTGAAAAAGAATCTTCCATATTTAAGCAAAGGGGCTTTGAGACTAGAAGAAGATAAATTTGATGAGTTGGCTAAAGCAATTGGTAGTGGTAACGGAGATGTTGTTGAAGATATTAGGTCAATTGTTGACGAGCGTTTATCTAATGAGGAGACAATGGCCCGTAAGCAAGCCCAGACGGAAAGTGATGTAATAGCTGAAATTGCTGACCGTCAAACATTACCTTAATATAAATTAAATAACTAATTAAAAAAATATGAAAAAATTTTTCTTACTTTTCAGCTTATTAATCACTGGATTGGTGATCAGTGGTTGTTTAAACCAGGGAACGGCGAATAATGATGCTACCGGCACTGGGGGCGATCAAGCTGGTAATCTCGACAATGTACCACCGCCACCTGATCCCGAAACAGACGGTGATTTTCCATTAACTGATAATCCACCACCGCCACCTGATCCCGAAGCCGATGGTGATGCTAATCTTGATACAGCACCGCCACCGCCACCTGACCCCGAAGATGTTGCCGGTGATAATGATCCAGTATCAACCATAAAGACCTTTGACATGGTAGCCAAACAGTGGGATTTTGTACCATCAACTATTACGGTCAATAAAGGCGATACCGTTAAAATGATTATTAACAGTATCGATGTAAAACACGGCATTGCCATTCCTGAATTTGGGGTTAATTCAGATCTAAATCCTGGTGAAATAACCACTATTGAGTTTGTGGCTGATAAATCTGGTAGCTTCAGGTTTTTCTGTTCAGTTTTTTGTGGCTCAGGCCATGGTAGCATGGAAGGAACTTTGATTGTTAACTAGTGATTAAATCATAATGATGCTTGATACTGCTCTGGCTGTAAAAATATTATTTTGGGCTGGTATTGCTAACGTAATTTTTATTTTGTTAGTGTTTTTTTCTTGCCGTTGTTTAGCCGGCCAAAAAATTACAACTTGGTTGTTTAGATACTCATGGTTTAAGAAAGTATATAAGTATCATTGTTATTATTGGTGGGCTTTTTTTGTTTCAGTATTGATCCATACTTTTTTAGCATTTTATGTATTTGGTTTTAATTTATAGATGAAAAAATATTTTCTTTTAATTATTTTAGCATTAGCAATTTTGATTGTTGGTTATTTTTATTATGTTAAAGATGATCTTGTCACTAATAATGACCAAATTTTAAGTTTTGAAGATTGTGTAGCGGCTGGAAATTCTATTATGAAAAGTTACCCTAGGCAATGTCGAGCCGGTGATCAAATTTTCGTCGAGGATATTGGTAATGAACTGGAAAAAATGGATTTAATCAGGATTGAATCACCACGACCAAGTCAAGTTATTAGGAGTCCTTTAAAAATTATCGGAAGTGCCAGTGGGGTTTGGTTTTTTGAAGGAGATTTTCCAGTTAGATTATTGAACGCCGCTGGCGAGCAAATTGCTGTTGGTATTGCCACAGCGCAAGGCGAATGGATGACAGAAGATTTTGTGTCTTTTGAGGCAGAGCTTGACTTTAGTTCTCCTGGTTTCGGTAAAGGAAAGTTGATTTTACAAAAAGATAATCCTTCCGATCTTAGAGAACTTGATGATCAGCTTGAAGTGCCAGTAATTTTTGAATAAAGATCTATGAAAGATAATATGTCCGCCAAAGGCGGATCCGCCTCTGGCGGAAAAAAAGCTTTATTAATTATAATTATTTCGGCGGCCATTATTTTAACAGGTGCTTATTTTTTTCGTCAAAAAATTGTAGTTGAAGTTTTTACACCAACTGGTCCAAGTGGCAACATTGGTGTCAGTTCAGAGGAAATGGCAGAAACCGAAGATATCGAAATAATTGTCAGTGACCTTCAAATACCTTGGGAGATAACTTTTTTACCAACTGGTGAGTTATTAGTTACCGAACGACCAGGTAATTTATTAAAAATTGGCCAAGACAGAACGGTGATTAAAATTTCTGGGGTAGAGCATGTTGGTGAAGGTGGTTTACAGGGATTGGCCTTACATCCTGATTTTGTTAATAATAATTTAATCTATTTATACTTAACCACCAAGACCAAAGATGGTTTGATCAATCGAGTTGAACGCTATCAATTAGTTGGCAACAGTTTAGAAAATAAGACCATAATTATTGATAATATTCCCGGGGCTCGTTTTCATGATGGTGGTCGAATTGAATTTGGCCCTGATGATAAATTATATATCACTACTGGTGATGCCGGTCAAAGTGACAAGGCTCAGGATCTAGATTACTTAGGTGGTAAAATTTTACGGCTTAATGCTGATGGTTCAGTGCCTGAAGATAATCCTTTTGGTACAGAGATTTACTCTTATGGTCACCGTAATCCTCAAGGGTTAGTTTGGGATCGATTTGATCGACTATGGATTACCGAACATGGCCGATCAGGAGCACTTTCCGGTTTAGATGAATTGAACTTAATTGAGCCTGGTAAGAATTATGGTTGGCCGGTTGTTCAAGGGGACGAAGAAGAAGTCGAAATGATTTCCCCGCGAATTCACTCTGGTCCAGATGTTACTTGGGCCCCGGCCGGAGCAATTTTTTGGAATGACAGTATCTTTTTTGCCGGTTTACGTGGCGAAGCTTTATATGAATTTAGTTTAGCTAGCGGTGAACTTAGTTCTCATTTTTTTCAAGAGTTTGGTCGGTTGAGGGCAGTGGTTTTAGACAATGCCGGATTTATGTACTTAACTACTTCTAATACCGATGGTCGGGGTACCATGCGTTTTAATGACGATAAAATTATAAAAATTAATCCAAATATTTTTAGGTAATAAACCGTTTATCTTGTTAAATCACTGGTGTGGCGAATTAACAAGGAAAGGCGGTTTTTAGTATTGACAAAATTTAATAATTAGTATAACATCAACAGTTGCTCAGTATTTTGCTGATGTCAACTTCTTGATGGAGGTTTCACTAACAAGAAAGGAGGGCTGGATTATGACCGAAAATGGGTTTGCGATAGTACCAGCTCAAACGAAGATTACCACTGGGAAGGCGACCACTATTGCTGTATCGATTCTTGATGAATCAGGCTCGATGGAGGAGTATGGAAATACACCGCCGGAAGCGATGGACGCCCATCACGAAGCATTAAGGAAATGTGATGATGGACGACAATATCTTTGTGCGGTCATCACTTTCGCCAGTGACAATGAGGTGAAGATTCCCTTGATGCCAGTGGAAGACTTCGGTATGCTTGAGGGCTATCGTCCTCATGCCATGACCCTACTTTGGGAAACGGTCAATAAGACCATTAACGATCTTCTCAATTTTTACCGGTCGCGAATTCCGACAGAATTGCGGGATGATACCAGAGTAGTGATCGGTGTTTTCAGCGACGGCGATGATAATGAATCGGATAAATCTTTGCAGCCGGAAGCGCTGCAAGCCATCGCCGCCGAGGCACAGTCACTGGGTTGGGAACTTTTGACTTTCGGCATTGGTATTGATGCCAAGGAACTGGCCAAAGGCATGGGTTTTCCAACGGATGACGAGCACGCAGTAACTGTAGTGGCCACACCACAAGGTGTCAGAGACGCAACCATGAGTATGACACAAACGTCCATGGGTGGTTTCAAACCCAGAGATTTGTAAGTCTTGCCGCGGTACCACCTCCCTTGTTCAAGGATGAACAAGGGAGATTTTTTAATTTAAAAAATTCACTTAATTTGACTACTACTAAATGTAGTTGTATAATAATATTATAAGAATTAATATGATTAAAAATTTAAAAAATATTGGCAGAACCACCATACTGACCGCTTTTGTTTTTGGCATGGTTGGTATATTACTTTATGCCAGTATTTTTGTAATCTTTGGATCCCATTCTCATTGTTTAATGATGGGTCATCAGAACATGTGCCAAGCCCAATATTTAGGAGTAATCAAAAATACTGTTCTGGCAACAGCTGATGTCTTGATTTTAGGTTTATCGGTAAGCGTTTTATTCTTACTGCTGATTAAGCATTTATATAAAAATTTAAATTCAGTCAATAATTATTTTAAAAATATTCATCAACAGTTTGGTGATTTTAAACTGTTTGTCTATTTAACCCCTCTATTTAGTCAGGGGAGTATTCATCCCAAAATTTACTAGCTAAGATTTAATAAGCTTATTCTTTGAATTTAAGAGTAGGTTTTTTTGTTATGATTAATCAAAATATTTTATGAATAATACTCTTAATAAAAATTTAATGTATGGTTTCATTGGGGGTGCAATGATTGCGGTTATTATTGCTCTAGTCTTTTCTGGTGATTCAACCGATCCAATATCTAACGGTACAGGTCCAAAAGTAACTGTCTATAAATCGCTGTCATGTGGTTGTTGCGTTAACTATATTTCTTATCTTAAGAAAAATGGTTATGATGTCACGGTAGTGTCTACTAACGATACTGCTGATATTAAAGATAAGTATAATATCCCGCACAACATGCAAAGTTGTCATACTACGGTAATGGATGACGTGGCTATTGAAGGTCATGTTCCTTTGGATGCCGTAACCATGATTAGAGAGCAAAACCCTGATTTAGAGGTTGTTGCTTTGCCGGGAATGCCGGCTGGTTCATCAGGCATGCCAGGAATTAAGAGGGGAGATTTTAAGATCTTTGCCCTGCATGATGGTGCAGTTACTAATTCAATTAATTTTTAATCTCAAAAACATGAATAACTTAAATAATAAATTTCCGTTTTATTCTAGTATGGTTTTGCTTTTAGCGGTAATAGTTGTTATTAGCTTTGGTTTTTTTGGTGGTTTCAGCGGTAGCCGACATCATATGATGGCTGATATCAGTTTTGGTAATATGGAACATAATCGAGAGCATTTTATTACCATGAAGAATTCGATGATGGGAGAAATGATGACCCATGGTGATTATGCTTGTTGTTTAGAGAAACCTTGTACTTACTGTTTGGAAAAAACTCCTGGCCATGGTGAGGGAGCTAGTTGTCATTGTTTAGTTGATATTGTTGATGGCAGGCATCCTTGTGGTGAGTGCATTGGTGAAATTCTAGAAGGTCATGGTAATCCACTATTAGCTGAATATTTTGCCACCGCTATTACTGAAGAAGTTGGTGAGCAGCACCTCAAAACAATTCAGCAGATTATTTCGGAAAAGTACGATATTGCTATTGCTGATCAGATTTAAATTTTTGTCACCCGTGTGGTATTGTTCTGCCTGACGGCGGTGACCACTTTTGGCCGCAAAAGTGGTCAGAAAACTCTTGGGGGCGGCGAATCGCTATCACGTTGATTAACCCTCTGCCGTATCTATAGGGGCGCTAAGGCGCCGCCCCCAAACCCCCATTTATTAGTTTTTTGCTAATGATTTTGCCTCTATAGATTTAATACCACAGTAATGTTCTTGTGGGCGGGGGTCCGGGGGCCGTTCTGAGCCCCTGGCGAGAGAGCTATAGGTAAACCGCCCATAAGGCGAATAAAGGCCCCCGGAACTTTTGGCTACTTTTGGTTACAAAAGTAGCTCCCCGAAGGGATACCAAGAGTATGAAGACATAAAAAACGAACTTTCAGAGGTACGAAAAATCGCCTTATGGGCGGTTTTTTGATATAATTAACGAGTATTATTTAATGAATTTATGGACCGTAACCTAGCTTTAGAATTTGTCCGAGTGACCGAAGCGGCCGCAATTGCCGCCGCTAAATGGGTGGGGAAAAAAGATCCTAAGGCGGCTGACAAAGCGGCAGTGGATGAAATGCGTGATCGATTTAATCAAGTTGATTTTGCAGGTGAAGTGGTGATTGGTGAAGGTGAAAAAGATGAGGCCCCAAAATTGTATACCGGCGAAAAAGTTGGTGCTGGTAAAGGCCCAAAAATGGATTTAGCAATTGATCCTCTTGAAGCAACCGACAGCGTAGCTCACGGTCGTAGTAATGCCCAATCAATGATTGTCACCGGGGCTAAAGGCAAAATTTTACACGCCCCAGATACTTATATGAATAAGATTGCCGCTGGGCCACAAGCGGCTAAAGTAATTGAGCTCGATGCTCCAGTCAAAGACAATATCAAAAAAACTGCTAAAGCGTTAGGTAAAAAAGTGAGCGAGATTACCGTAATGGTTATGGATCGACCTCGACATAAAAAATTAGTTGGGGAAATTAGACAGGCTGGTGCTAGGATAAAATTTATTACTGATGGTGATGTGGCTGGAGCGATTGCTACTTGTATGCCCGATTCAGGGATTGATTTATTAATGGGGGTCGGTGGTAGTACTGAAGCGGTTCTGGCTGCTGTACCAATGAAGATCTATGGCGGTGAAATTATTTGTCGGTTTAACCCACGTTCTGATGAGGACGAAAAGGATATTTTAAAATGTTTAACTAAAGCCAAGATTAAAGACATTAACTATTTATTTAATGCTGAAAGCATGGCTCAAGGTGATCAATTAACCTTCACGGCAACTGGAATTTTGGGGGGTCCTTTAATCGATGGCATAATCTATAAAGAGAATCATCTGATAACCCACTCAGTGGTAATGAGAGGAAAATCAGGTACTGTCCGTTATATCACTACTCATCATAAAATTTAAATTACATTATGATTGTTTCAACCAAAAAATTATTTCAACACGCTTATGGTAAATATGCCCTTGGCGCTTACAATATAAACAATGCCGAACAGATCATGGGATTATTCCGTGGTAATATTGACAGCCAAGCACCTTTCATTATTCAAATCTCTAGAGGTGCCAGAGCTTATACTGATAAACTTTTATTAGAAGGCATGATAAAATCGGCGGAACAAATTTTTCCTAAGGCGGTGTTTGCCGTTCATCTTGATCATGGAGATTTAGAAAGCTGCCTAGACTCAATCAAAAGTGGTTTTTACTCTTCGGTGATGATAGATGCTTCAGATCAAGATTTTAAAAATAATGTGTCCATAACTAAAAAGGTAGTAAAGGCCGCTCATGCCAAAAAAATTACTGTTGAAGCCGAGCTTGGTCAATTGGGAGGAGTGGAGGAGCACATTGCCGTTGATGAGAAGGATGCTCATTTGACTGATCCGGAAGAGGCTAAAGATTTTATTAACCAGACTGGCTGTGACAGCTTGGCTTGTGCCATTGGTACCAGTCATGGAGCCTATAAGTTTTCAGGTAGTCAGGCCATCCATTTTGATATTTTAAAAAGAATTCAAAAATTAGCACCTAAATTTCCGTTAGTGATGCATGGCTCCAGTTCTATACCGCAGGATGAGGTTAAGCGAATTAATGCCGCCGGAGGAAAGTTAGGCGGTGCTAAAGGAGTTGATGAAAATCAGTTTAAAAAAGCCGCTAAGTTAGGAGTGACCAAGGTTAATATTGATACCGATGGTCGATTAGTTTGGACCAGAGTTCACCGTGAAGTTTTTCGTGATCAACCAGAAGTTTTTGACTTACGTGGTCCAGGCAAAATCTTTATGGCCGAATATGCTAAGTATATTGTTAACAAAAATAAGAAACTTGGCAGTGCTGGACAGCTTCCCAAGGTTAGAAAATTTTTAGGAAAGAAATAAAAAATATCAATTTGGTAGCCAATAAAACAAAAATGTCAATAAAATGCTTAAGAACATCACCTTAATTTTAGCCTTGGCCATTGAGTTTGTACTATTAATTATAATCTTACTTGTTTTATTGCTGGGAGCCCTAGGCGTGTTTTTGCCAATTTTACCAGGAGTTTTCTTGATTGGTTTTGCGGTTGCCTTGTATTCGTTGATGATTAAAAGTGATTACAGTAAAATCACGCCAAAAGTCAACCGTCGTTTATTAAAAATTAGAGAAAGAATCAATAATTTAAAAATAACAAAAAATTTTATGGGGGTAATAAAAAAAGTAAAGCAAAGAAATCGAGAAAAGGCTAAAGAACAAATTTTGAAAAATGGGCTGGTACTCTTTGGTTTTAATATTGCCTTATTTTTGGCATTTCTGTTCGGCTTTATTGGTTTTTCAATTCTAGGTTCATTATTTGAAGTCGAGGGAATTTTTATCGCTTTTATCCCGCTGCTGGTAGTTTTTCTGTTTGCCGCCAGTAGTGCCATTGTGTGGTATCGTTTTGGTCAGATTTTAGGTGATCGTTTTAAAAAACGACGAGTTTTAAATTCATCTATTGTGGTACTAATTTCTATCTTACCACTGTTAGTAATTTTAATTTTCTTTGCCGGAGTATTGAGCTTGGCCGGTGGTGCTCAAAATCAGTTATTAGTCATTACTTTTTTAGGTCTGGTGTTATTAACTATATTAGCTTCAGTGTTTGAGCTGTTGGTTGTTAATTTAGGAGTTATCACCAAACAATAAACTCTATGTTTCTTACTTTATCAGGCAAGGTAAAAAAAGGTAAGCGTCAGGGAAAAAAGTTAGGTTTTCCAACTATTAATATTGCAGTTCCTAACAGTATAAAGAAGAAGCAGTGGGGAGTATATTTTTCTTTAATTAAAATTAAAGAAAAATTTTATCCCGGGATCACCCATTTAGGACCGACCAAAACTTTTAGTTTAAAAGGAGCTACCTGTGAAACACATTTATTAACTTTAAGACAAGACTTATATAATAAAACTGTTGAAAAAAAATTAATTTTTAGATTCCGGGAAGTGGAAAGATTTCCCAGTATAGCGGAATTACAAAAACAAATTAAAAAAGATATTAAAGATGCTAAGAAATTTTTTGGATTATAATGTTACTTAATATGATCAGAACAAAATATCGTCGGATCATCAGTTTGGCACCAAGCAATACTGAAATTTTGTACGCTTTAGGCTTAGAAGAAAGTATTGTGGGGGTAACCCGGTTTTGCGATTTTCCTAATGACGCTAACTCAAAAAAAATGGTTGGTGGCTGGATTGATGTTAATGATGATCTAGTCAATTCCTTACACCCAGATTTGATTTTAACTTCCACTTTTGTTCAGGATGATATAACTAAACGTTATCAAGATTCAGATTTAAATATTGTGGCTGTTCGGCCTAAAACTTTAGACGAAGTGTATGACAGTATTTTTCAAATTGGTCAGTTAACTGGCAGAGAAGATCAGGCTACAATATTGATTGAAAAAATGGTTAACCAATTTGACGAGATTCAAGACAGTTTGCAGTATGCAACAACTAAACCACGGTTATATATTGAAGAATGGCATAAGCCACCAACGGTTTCTGGTAATTGGGTACCGGATATTGTAGCCATGGCCCAAACTGATTACCCTTTGATAAAATCAGGGGTTTACAGCACAGCGGTTACCACGGAGCAGTTAATTGAGTTTGATCCAGAGTACATTATTTTAAGTTGGTGCGGTTTTGCCGATCAAGCCAGCATTGAAACAGTGAAAAAACGTCCTGGTTATGATAAATTAACGGCTGTTAAAAATAACAATATTTTTGTCTTTAATGATTCCTTGCTAAATCGACCAGGCCCTAGGCTAGTTGAAGCTCTAAGGCTATTGGTTAAAACGGTTCATCCGGAAGTATAGTCTCTCGATTAATCACAATATAAGAGTGTAAAAAACATCAACGATATTACTAAGTAGCAGTATCGTCGTTTTATTTCATGAGATTACGTTTCAGGCTTTTTTAACTGGCGATGGTAGTCAACAAGTTCAGCTTGACAATGTACGGATTGGCTGGGGAGAAGATTCAGGTTCGGGTTATGCCACTAACGGTATTTTAGAATCATCAGCTTTTGATACTACTAATGTCGCATCATTTAATTTTTTATTTTGACTAGAGACCCTGCCTTCAGGGGCTGAAGATATCCAAGTACAACTTGCCACAGCTCCTGACGACGGTGGTTCACCTGGTACTTGGTCAGCCTGGATGGGGCCGACTGGGGCGGGAAGTTTTTATGATGATGGAGCCGAGATTTTAATTCCTTTAACCAATGGTCATAATGATGATCAATGGCTAAAGTATAAACTTTTTTTGAGTGGTGACGGATTAGACACGCCAATATTTCAAGAAATTAAAATTAATTACACACCATGAATAAATCTAACTTAAAATCTGGGTTCACCCCCCACCTTTTATGGGGAAAGAGAGAAAAGATATACTCAACTATTAAAAAAGGTGGTGGGTTTACATTAATTGAAATGATAATTTATATTTTAATTGTTGGTATTATTTTGGTTAGTATCTCCTATTTAATTTTAGATTTAATTAGTGGTCAAATTCGTGGTTATGCCAGTAGCGACGTTAATCAAAATATAAGATTTATTTCTAATACCTTAACCAAAGACATAAAATCGGCTCAGGCGATTGGTAGTTTAGCCGCCGACACCTTAGTTTTAACTATGCCGGGAGATGATATAACTTATAATTTTGATTCACTAGATAATAAAATAACCAGACAGTTGGGGGTAGCCACGGCCGAGGATTTAAACAGTACGCGAGTAAATATTACTGGTAACTTTACTGACTTATCTTATTTAACTCGAACAAAAAATATCAATATTGAACTTATTGTGTCTTACAAAAATCCTAGTAATTTACCGGATTATAATGCCAGTACCACGGCAAATTTTTCAGTCGAATTAAGGGGCTACCGTTAATTATCACTAATTTATGTATTATAATAATAATCAACAAGGATATATTGCATTGATCGCATTGTTGCTTGTGTCAGCCACTGGACTGACCATCGGCATTGCTTTAAGTTTAGGAGGGATTGAAGAAGTACAGTTAAGTTTTGGTACTAGCCAGGCGGCCAGGGCAAAATCAATAACAAATAGTTGTATTGAGGATGGACTTGAAAGATTACGAGTTAATTGGTCTAATTACTCCGGTTCTTTGGCAATTGATCAAGATTCGTGTATAATAGATATAGTTGTTAATGGTAGCAATGCTACTTTAGCAGCCACGGGAACTGTTGATATATTTAAACAAAAAATAAAAATCCAAGTTGATGATACTTTAGAGGTAACATCTTGGGAAGAGTAAAAAATGAAAATAATAAAAAAACAAATTTTTGGGCTTGATATTTCTGATCATTCAATAGAGGCTTTAGTTTTAACTAAGCCTTTTTTTGGTAAACCAAAGATTACCTCTTACGCCAGAACAATTTTACGTGGAGAAATTATAAAAAATGGCATTATTAAAAAACCAGAAAAGTTAGCCGACAGTATATTCAAACTTTTGGAATCAGGGGTGCCTAAACCAATTCGTACACCTTATTGCGTAATATCACTGCCAGAGTCACAGGTTTTTACCACAATTTTTAAGCTACCATCTGGTTTAAAGCGAGATGAAATAAAAAATACTATTCCCTTCAAGGCCGAAGAGGTAATTCCTTTTAAGACCTCAGAAATTTATTTTGACTTTAAACCAATTGCTCAAGAAGGTGAAACCCAAGAAGTTTTTTATGTGGCCGTGCCAATTAAAGTGGTCGATAGCTATTTAGCAGTTTTAGAAGGTATCGGACTAAATCCTTTAGCCTTTGATTTAGAATCAATCAGCTTAGCTCGAGCCGTAGTAGATAGTAATAAAAAATCTGCCGGTGCTAAATTAATAATGGATATTGGAGACCGAACAACTAATTTAAATATTTTTAGTCATGGTGGTATTCGGCAAAGTGTATCAATCAATGTTGCTGGTGATCGGTTTACCAAAGCAATTTCCAGCAAGTTAAAGGTTACGCCTCAAAAAGCAAATGAGCTAAAAATGAAAAGTGGTTTTAATCCAAAACAAGAACAAGGTAAAGTGTTGTTAGTTTTACAGAACGAATTCAAGAGAATTATTGAGGAAGCTAAGAAATTAATTGATTATTTTCAGACGGAGCAACAAGGACAAATTGACAAAGTAATTTTAGCCGGTGGATCATCATTACTGCCCGCAATCGATCAGTATCTGGCAGATAATTTTAATATTGAAACAACTGTTGGTAAACCATTTACCAAAATTTCTGATCCTAATGATTTAGCTAAACTAAAAGGTAAGTCAGTTTTATTTTCCAATGTTACTGGCTTAGCTTTACGAGGGATCAGTAAAGATCCAGTAAGTAGCGACATTAACCTATTGCCTAGTAGCAAGATGAAGTTTGCTTTAGCACCGCCGAAAGAAGAAAAAAAGGCTTGGAAATCTATATATATTCGTTTAGCAATTTTTGTTATTCTGGTTGTAATATTTGGTGGATTATTATTTGCCCAAAAACAAGGTCAGGACTTTTACCGAAAATTATTTCCCCAGCCAACTTTTCAGGCTAATTTTGAAAACATTAATTTTGATTCCTTAGACCAATTACGTCAGCAGTTTATCGATTCTGAAGAAGAGGAAATTGATGAGGAAGAGACCGAAGCTATTGAACCAGAAATTAAAGTTCAGATTATTAATACTGGCACCGGATTTTTGAATGTTAGAGAAGGGCCAGGGACTAATAATCCAAAAATTGGTCAAGCCTTGCCCGGCGAAGAGTATTTGTTTATTGCCGAAGAAGATGATTGGTATCAAATAGAGTTAGATCAAGAAACGGTTGGATGGGTATCTTCTAATTTTGCCGAACTTATTGAGCCAGAGTTAATTGAAGATGAGTCAACTGAAGACGGAGAGGTTCAAGAAGAAGCGGAAGAAGTTGTTGAACCTGAGCCAGTGCCTAAGATAAGCATAATAATAAACGATACCAGCTTAGGGTATTTAAATGTCAGAGAGGGTCCGGGAACAGGCAATGCTAAAATTGGTGAAGTTTTGCCTGATGAGGAGTTTGCAGTACTTGATGAATCACAAGGTTGGTATCAGATTGAGTTTGAGGAAGGTACAAAAGGCTGGATTTCTTCAGTTTATGTGGATAAGGTGGAATAACAATTAAACAGTTTTATGTTATAATTTAGTTAGTAAATTAATATAAAAATAATTTAATTAAAGAAGGGGGTGAATTTATGAAAAAATATAAAGGTTTTACTCTGATCGAACTTTTAATAGTTATTGGCATCATCGCCATCTTAGCCGCTATTATATATGTGGTTGTTGATCCAGCTAGGCGATTATCTGAAGCCAGAAACGCCGAAAGGTGGAGCTCAACTAACGCTATCTTAAATGGTATTTTGAAATATACGGTTGATAATAAAGGAGTTTTACCAACTGCTTTAACAAATGAATTCACCGGAACATACAAACTTGGTACCGGTACTCTTGATTGTGATGATTGCACTTATGGACTTGCTGGTGTTGCCACTACCACCCCGGTCGCCTGTATTGATCTCAGTAGTGATTTAGTACCAACCTATCTTTCTAAAATTCCTGAAGACCCTTTAACACCTGATGCTGCAGACACTGATTATTTTGTTTATCGTTCGGCCAGTGGCCGAATTACCGTTGGGTCATGTAACGAAGAGGATATTGCTGGTGAAAGACCGGCTATTACAGTCAGTCGTTAAATAATATTTATTGTATAATATAAAGAGGACAACTCAATAATATTGGCTTGTCCTCTTTTATTATGCTATAATATTTTTGATATTTAAATAATTTTCAAGCTATGTCAAAAAAGGTGGTATTTATTGTGGCCCAAAATAATTTTAGAGATGAAGAACTTTTAAAGCCTAAAGAAGTTCTAATCAAAAGAAAGATTGAGGTTAAAGTGGCAACAAAAACCAGGAATAAAGCCAAAGGAAAGCTGGGGACGGAAATTAGTCCAGACTTAGCTATTCCCGAAATTTTGGTAAAAGATTTTGATGCTGTCGCATTTGTTGGTGGGGCCGGAGCAGTTGACTATTTCAACAATGAAACAGTGTTAAACTTAGCTAAAGATTTTAAACAAGCGGGAAAGATTGTTGGGGCAATTTGTATTGCGCCATCAATCTTAGCCAATGCTGGACTGCTGATCAGTAAAACAGCTACGTCATTTCCCAGTCAAGAACAAAATTTACGTGACAAAGGGGCTGATTATACCGGGATGCCAGTTGAAGTGGATGGTAAAATTGTGACCGCCAAAGGACCAGAGGCGGCTCTTGAATTTGGCGAAGAATTAGCTTACTTGCTAGAAGAATAAATATAAAATTATGCTGTATGATGTCATTATTATTGGTGGTGGACCGGCCGGAGTGGCGGCGACGGTTTACACTGCTAGGAAACAACTTAAAACTTTATTAATTACTGATCAGTTTGGTGGTCAATCAATTGTGTCTGATGATATTGGCAATTGGATTGGTGAAAAAAATATTTCCGGTATTGATCTGGCCAAAAAATTAGAAGAACATGCCAGAAGTTTTCCTGATATGGTAACAATCAAGTCGCCGGAAAAAGTCACAAAAATTTCTGATAATAAATGTCTTGACCATCATCGGGAATGTGATTTTGAAGTTGAGACTGGAGAAGGTAAATACATGGGTAAAGCAATTATCTTAGCATCTGGTGCCAGACATCGAAAGTTGAAAGTACCCGGCGAAGATGAGTATAACGGTAAAGGAGTATCATACTGCTCAACCTGTGATGCCCCGCTTTTTAAAGACAAGGATGTGGTGGTGGTTGGTGGTGGTAATTCAGGTTTGGAGGCAGTCGTTGATTTATCTGCCTACGCCACTAAAGTTTATCTATTGCAACGTGGTGATAAATTGAGCGGCGATCCAGTAACCCAAGCGCAAATCAAAAAAAATTCTAAAGTAGAAATTATTACCAACGCGGAGACCGTCGAGATTTTAGGTGATAAAATGGTAACTGGTTTGAAGTATAAAGACACTAAAAGCGGGGAGGAAAAAGAGTTAAAAGTTGGTGGAGTTTTTGTCGAAATTGGCTCGGTACCAAATTCAGAGATTGTTAAAGGGGTTGTTGATATTGACGATTGGGGACAAGTTAAAATTGATGCAATGCATGCCAAAACTTCACATCCAGGAATTTTTGCGGCTGGCGATGTTTCCAATGATCCCTATAAACAGAATAATATTTCGGTTGGCGACGGTGTTAGAGCCGCTTTAGCAGCTTATTCTTATATTTTAGATCTAAAGAAAGGAAGTCCGGCTGAGGGCTAAATGATATGGCAAAAAAACATGGTGTTAAAATGGAATATAATCAAATTACCCCAATGATTTATGTTGGCAGTAATTCTTGCTGTCAAATGCATTTCAAAAAAGAGTTATTAGAAAAAGGCATTCGGGCTGATATTAGTTTAGAAGAAAAAAGAATTGATGCTGCTTGGGGGGGGGGTGGATTATTTTTTGTGGTTGCCTACAAAAGACCACAACCCACCAAAAAAACATCAGTTGTTGTTGGGTATTCGACAAATTGATTATTTAGTAAAAAATAAAATCAAGACTTACATGCATTGTAAGAATGGTCATGGTCGGGCGCCAACAATGTTAGCCACCTATTTTGTCAGTCAAGGTTTAACTGTTAAACAAGCAGTTGCCAAAATTAGAAAAAAAAGACCAGAAATTCATATTGAAACATCACAACTGAAAGCTTTAAATAAGTTGAAATTATTAAAGATAAAATTATGAAGAATGTAACTATTTATTCAACACCAACTTGTGTTTACTGTAAAAAAACTAAAGCATTTTTTAAGGAAAATAATGTTGAGTATACTGAGATTGATGTATCCTTAGATCAAAAAAAGGCTCAAGAGATGATTGATAAATCAGGCCAAATGGGAGTACCGGTCATTGATATTGATGGTAAAATTATGGTTGGTTTTGATCAAAAAGGACTGACGGAAGCTCTCGGTCTATAGATTTTGACTTTATTTTAAGCTCTGTTATAATAAAGTAACAAATTTATTACTGATTTTTTGAAGGGGACTCGCTTGCGGTCCTCTAAGCTTAATATGTCTAAGTTTCAGTTAAACAAAGCTAACCCCCCTAGAGGAGATCAACCTAAGGCGATAAGACAATTGGTGTCTGGTTATAATAAAAATAGTAATCAGACGCTTTTAGGTGTGACCGGATCTGGTAAAACTTATACTATTGCTAATGTTATTGATAAAATTCAAAAGCCGACTCTAGTACTATCTCATAACAAAACTTTAGCGGCTCAACTTTATCAAGAATTTCAAACATTTTTTCCAGACAATAAAGTTAATTATTTTATTTCTTATTATGATTATTATCAACCAGAAAGTTATTTGCCAGCTTCGGACACTTATATTGAAAAAGATGCCGATATTAATGAAAAGATTGAGCAGCTTAGGCTAGAAGCAGCCACTTCATTGCTGTCGCAAGATGATGTTATTATTGTCTCGTCTATTTCGTGCATTTATGGCTTTGGTCAACCACAAGATTTTGAAAATGAAAGTTTCTATTTAAAAAAAGGTCAAAAAATAGATCGCCAAGAATTACTAAGTAGATTAATCTCAATTCAGTATGAGCGAAATGATATGGAAGTTAAACCAGGATTATTTCGAGCTAAAGGTGACACGATCGATCTATTCCCCGGTTATGCCAGTAACTATTTAATCAGGATTAATTTACTAGGTGACAAAGTTGATAAGCTGACTAAAATTCAGGCCATGACCAAACAAAAGCTAGAAGATTTAAAAGATGTTTGGATATATCCGGCTAGACCATTTGTCGTACCCAGTGAACGAATTCCTAAGGCCTTATCATCAATTAGAAAAGAGTTAAAGCAGCGTTTACCAAAACTTGATACGGTTGAGTCTCATCGTTTAAAACAACGAACAAATTATGATTTAGAGATGATTGAACAGCTTGGTTATTGTAAAGGGATTGAAAATTATTCTCGTCATTTTGACAATCGTCAGCCTGGAGAACCACCTTACACATTGCTAGATTTTTTTAATTATCGTTTTAAAAAAGATTGGTTGTTTGTCATTGATGAAAGTCATCAAAGTGTTCCCCAAGTTCATGGAATGTATAATGGTGATCGAGCCCGAAAGGAAAATTTAGTTGATTACGGGTTTCGCTTACCCAGTGCATTAGATAATAGACCGTTAAAGTTTAAGGAGTTTGAGAAATATTTACATCATGTAATTTACACCTCTGCCACCCCCGGAGATTACGAGATTGAAAATAGTAAAAAAATTGTTGAGCAAGTAGTACGACCAACTGGCCTAATTGATCCACCAATTACCATTAAACCGGTTGATGGACAAATTAATGATGTGATGACAGAAATTAAAAAAGTAATCAGGAAGGGTCACCGTACCCTAGTAACTACCTTAACCAAAAGAATGGCCGAGGATTTAAGTTATCATTTGATTGATAATGACATTAAAGCGGTTTATATGCATTCTGATATTGGATCAATGGAACGAATTAAAATAATTAGAGATTTTAGAGTTGGCAAGTATGATGTTTTAGTGGGAATTAATTTGTTACGAGAAGGCTTGGATATTCCGGAAGTGGCCCTGGTGGCAATTTTGGATGCTGACAAAGAAGGTTTTTTACGTAATACCAGGAGTTTGATTCAAACCAGTGGTCGGGCGGCCAGAAATGTTCATTCCCGGGTTATCATGTATGCTGACCGTCAGACTGGTTCAATCAGAGATGCGATCAATGAAACTAACCGTCGTCGTAAAGTTCAAGCAGATTATAATAAAAAACACGGTATTACTCCAAAATCAATAGTTAAAGCTATTGCTGAAGAAGAAGTGGTGATTGAGCCAGGAGAGAAAGGAAAAGAGCTGGAACTTGATAAAGTGATCTTAGATCTGGAAGGGCGGATGCGAGTGGCGGCGGAAGAATTAGACTTTGAAAAAGCCATAGACCTTAGAGATAAGATTGATAGTTTAAAAAATAAATTAAAGTAGCGAAGTCTGCTACCGGAGAACCGCTGCCGCTGAAGAGTTAGATTTTGAAAAGGCTATTGAGTTAAGAGATAAGGTTGAAAAGTTGAAAGAAAAATTATAAAAATAAAAACCCTCAACGAATAAAATTCATTGAGGGGGTATGTGGCGTGTTTTTGCCAGATGACTAAGAAGCCAAGAGAGCAACACCTCCGTGGACACGACCAACTTGCATATTGCCGGTGATTAATTTTCCAGATACGATGTTTGTACCGGTTAGGTCGATCATGCCAGCCACTTCTGCTTTATGCAGATTGATGTCATCAACGATGGTGGCTCGAAACAAGCTCAACGATGTGCCAACTTTAGTACCAAGTAGGAAAAGTTTTCCGCCGACATTGATCCGAGAAAGATTGACTAGACCCCAAACATCGGCATCGCCAATATCTAGGCCTTGGCCAATGTTTGCCCCAGTAAGCAGGAGATCGCCATCGATGGTGACTCCACGAATGTTCAGATGTCCAGGAGTTCTAAGACCTCGTAGGTCCAGATCACCGTTGATCTTAAAACCGCTGAGCGTTTCCCTGTTTGAGATCCTGTCTCTGGCTTGAGTAGGAGTAATTACCTCTTGTGTAGCGGGCTTCTCCATGAACGTAATCATGTTAAAGATCTCCTTGAAGAACGTTTTAGTTTCTATTTTAACTACGCACTATATCATAAATTAATTAAATTGTCAATGAAAAGTTAAATTATGTCCAAGAACAGTAATAAAATATCTATAAAAGGTGCCAGAGAGCATAATCTTAAGAATATTAACGTTGAAATTCCAATCGATGAATTAACCGTAATTACTGGTTTGTCTGGTTCAGGCAAATCAACTTTAGCATTTGACACTTTATATGCAGAGGGTCAGCGTCGCTATGTTGAATCATTGTCAGCTTATGCCAGGCAGTTTTTGGGCTTAATGAATAAACCCGACGTTGACAAGATTCAGGGTTTATCTCCAGCCATTTCGATTGAACAAAAATCAATTTCCAAGAATCCGCGATCAACGGTTGGTACCATTACTGAAGTTTCTGATTATCTGCGTTTACTTTATGCTCGAGTGGGAGTACCGCACTGCCCAAAGTGTGGGAAAAGAATTTACTCACAATCAGCGGAAACTATTACCAAAATTTTGTTGCAAGAAAAAATAGGATCAAAGGTACAGATTTTAGCACCGGTTATCAGAAGCAAAAAAGGGACATATGAACAGTTATTTAAAGATTTCGAGGAACGTGGTTTTAGTCGGGTACGTGTTGATAATAAAGTTTATGAATTATCTGATGGCGATAAAATTAAACTTAACAAACAGGTCAAACATGATATTGAAATAATTGTTGATCGTTTGGCTTTAAAAAAAGGAATAAACAATAGGTTGTCGGAAGCGGTAGAAACTTCGTTGCACGAAGCCGATGGTTTGATTTTGGCTATAGTGGGCAAGAAAGAAAAATTATTTTCCCAACACAATGCCTGCTTGGACTGTGGTATTTCGATGGAAGAATTTCAACCGCGGTCATTTTCTTTTAACTCACCATTTGGTGCCTGTGAACAGTGTCACGGTCTCGGCTTCTTACAAAGTGTTGATCAAGAATTAGTAATACCCAATGAAAATTTATCATTATCTGAAGGTGCTGTTAGACCATGGCAAACCCATGGCGAGGGTTGGCGCAAACAGTTGCTGGATGGTTTGGCCGATAAACATGGTTTTGATATGTTCACTCCCTGGAAAGATATATCTAAAAAAGTCCAGAACATCATTTTAAATGGGTCAGATGAAGAAATGAGATTTAATCTAAGCTCCAGCAAAACAGGATCAAGCTATAACTGGTACGGTAAGTTTGAAGGTGTTATTCCTCAACTGAAAAGATTATATAATCAAACGGAGTCAGAGTATCGTCGTCGGGAAATTGAAAAGTATATGCGTACTGGACCTTGTCAAACCTGTGACGGTAAAAGATTAAAGCCAGAAATTTTAGCGGTCACTGTCGGTGACAAAAATATTTGGCAAATCAGTGAGCTATCAATTGATAAGTTATTAAAATTTTTTAAGGATTTAAAGCTCAATAAACAAGAAACGATCATTGCCACGCTAATTTTACGAGAAATTTATAGTCGGTTGCAGTTTTTAATTAATGTTGGCCTAGATTATTTGAACTTAGCTCGTAGTGCTCGGACTTTATCTGGTGGTGAAGCCCAAAGAATACGTTTAGCTACTCAAATTGGTTCAGAACTTCGCGGAGTACTCTATATTTTAGATGAACCATCAATTGGTTTACACCAAAAAGACAATGAAAAGTTAATAAGTACCTTAAAAAAATTACGTGACCTAGGAAATACGGTAGTGGTAGTCGAACACGATGAAGAAACTATCCATGCCGCCAATCATGTTATTGATTTAGGTCCAGGAGCAGGGATTCACGGTGGGGAAGTTGTTTTTTCGGGAGATCCCAAGAATATTGCTAAAGCTAAAAATTCAGTTACCGGAGATTACATCAGTAATAAAAAAAATATTATAATTCCGGAGAAGAGACGTAGAGCTTTTGATTATTTAGAAATTTTTGAGGCTGAAGAGAATAATTTAAAAAGCATCAACGTTAAAATTCCATTAAAAGTTTTAACCTGTGTTACCGGTGTCTCCGGTTCAGGTAAAAGTAGTTTGATAAACGATATTTTATATAAATCTTTATACAAAATATTTTGGGCGACAAACGATAAACCAGGTAAGCATAAAGAAATTAAAGGATTTGGAAAATTAGAAAAAGCGGTTATTGTTGACCAGTCACCAATTGGCCGGACACCAAGATCTAACCCAGCTACTTATATTGGAGTGTTTACACCAACTAGAGAATTATTTGCTAAAACTAAAGAAGCCCAAACTCGAGGTTATAAACCTGGGCGGTTTTCATTTAATGTTCATGGCGGACGGTGTGAAGAGTGTGAAGGTGATGGCGTTAAAAAAATTGAGATGAATTTTCTGCCGGATGTTTACATTGAGTGTGAAAAATGTAAAGGCACAAGATACAATGAAGATACCTTGGAAATTAAATATAAAAATAAAAACATCTCTGATGTCTTAAAAATGACGGTTGAAGAAGCCCTGGTATTTTTTCAAAATATTCCAGCCATCAAAAATAAATTACAAACACTGTTTGATGTAGGGCTTGGTTATATTACTTTAGGTCAGCCAGCCACCACTTTGTCTGGAGGAGAAGCCCAGCGCATTAAATTAACTTCCGAACTTTCTCGTAAAGGTGGTGATACTCTGTATATTTTAGATGAACCAACCACTGGATTACATTTTGATGATGTTAATAAATTATTAAATGTTTTGTATCGCTTAACCGACAAAGGTAATACTGTGGTAGTAATTGAGCATAATTTAGATGTCATTAAATGTGCTGACTGGGTAATTGATCTGGGACCAGAAGGTGGCGACAAAGGTGGACGGGTGATTGCTGAAGGTACTCCAGAAAAAATAGCTAAGTGTGCCAAGTGGAGTTATACTGGAAAATACTTAAAAAGGATGTTGAGATACTAAAGCAAATGATAATGAAATAAAAAAACAGCCTTTTAATAATAGGCGTCTTGTATTTTACAGATGGCAAAAGCGTCTGTCGAGAGACGCTTTGTGCCGAGTGGATCCATTCGGATTTATGGCTTTAGTCCAATTATTTCTCTCCAATTTCTGAAGAAGTGATAAATCCCGAAGGAAAAATCGAGTGGACTGCGTTTTTGCCTACCAAATGTGCGATAGTAGCTGTCCGTATGCATGAGAAAATCCTCCAGTAGTATATAAAAACATTGATGAACATCTACTACCATTAGTATATCATATCTATTTGGGTTTGTCAATAAAAATTGCTGTGTTAAGATAAAAAATATAAAACTGATGACAAAATTATTAAAAACTAAATTAAAAAAAATACCTAAGCAGCCAGGATGTTATTTATTTAAAAATGCTGGGGGTAAAGTTATTTATATTGGTAAAGCAAAAAGTTTAGCTAAGCGTGTTCCATCTTATTTTCGTTCAAAAAATCAAGATGCTAAGACTAAAGACTTAGTGAAACAGATTAATGACGTTGAATTTATAATAACTGACAATGAAGTTGAAGCCTTACTGCTTGAAGCCGGATTAATCCGTCAACATAAACCAAAATACAACATTGAACTTAAAGACAGCGTCTGCTACGCTTATATTAAAGTGACGACGGAACTTTTTCCTCGTTTGGTGGTGACTAGAGTGATAAAAAAAGGTGATCAAGTGTTTGGACCATATACGTCTGGGTCGGCCAGACAAAATGCCATCCGGTTAGCCAATCAACTGTTTAAGTTACGGGTTGGTGGTAAAGTAAAAAAGGTGGGTGAGCTTTATCATTACCATAGCTCTTCGGTACCATTTGTTCAAAAGATGAGCGAAGTAGATTATCAAAATAATTTAGCCAAGGCAATCTTGCTACTTAAAGGTGATACTAAAGTGTTAGTTAAAAATTTAGCAGTAGAAATGAAAAAGTTTTCTACCCAGAAAAAGTATGAGCTGGCCAAACTGCGTCGTGATCAGATCAATGCTTTGGAAAATTTAGCTATTCGTCAAAAAGTTCAGCTGCAAAAAAGATATAATCAAGACGTTATCAACTACTTAGAAATAGTGAACAAAATTGTTGTACAACTGTTTAACATCAATAAAGGCATAATTTCTGGTCGTAAAGAGTTTAAATTACAAAAGCTTCCTGGACGTAGTGTGGTCGAGGAAGTAGCAGAGTTTATCAAACAGTTTTATTACAGTAATGACATTCCCCAAGAAATCATCGTGCCAGTTAAGTTTGCTGACGCTGAAGTGATTAATAAATATTTATCAAAGTTGTCTGGTAGTAAAGTGGTGTTGTTTGTGCCACAGAAAGGTGACAAGTTAAAATTGTTAAAGATGGTTAAGAAAAATATTGAAGTTAACTTAACCGCCGGCGATTCCAGCTTACTGGAGCTACAAAATAAATTAAATTTACCAAAGTTGCCACGCATAATTGAATGCTTTGACATTTCTAACCTTGGACCAACTGGAGTAGTTGGTTCTATGGTTCATTTTAAAGATGCCAAGCCCGATAAAAATAATTATCGCAAATTTAAAGTTAAAACTGTTCGTGGTCAATCAGATTTTGATGCGATGAAAGAAGTTGTGTTTCGTCGTTACTATAAAATCACCAAAGAAAAATCAAAAATGCCAGATTTGGTGATGGTGGATGGCGGTAAGCCGCAACTTTCAGCAGCCAAGCAGTCTTTAAGGGAATTAGGTCTGCAAGATGTTCCGCTAATTGCCCTTGCCAAGAAAAATGAGGAGATTTATACTTTATATAGTAAATTTCCGTTAAGATTAAGCAAGAAAGCCGACTCGTTGAAGCTTTTGCAACGAATCAGGGACGAAGCTCATCGGTTTGCTATTAATTATCAAAAAATAGTTAGACATAAGAAAGATTTTTAATTAATATAGAAAAATATGACTCCAGAGACTCCCAGTTATATTCCTCCAGAAGCTAATCAACCAAAAGAGGCAAAAAGTAATGTTACTAACGAGGCTTTACGCAATAAAGTTGATAAAGTTCTTGGTCTTTTTTGTAAGGAATTTACGGTTGATGGTAAGGAAAATTTAACACAAATTCAGGAAGTTGAACCGGATTCGAAATTTATAGTGGCGTCTTCACATATTTCTAACCTTGATGCCCCCGCGGCAATTAAAGCTTTAGGAGATAAACTCGATATTCAGATTACTACCGAATCAGTTCTGCGTGGTGCAACGCCACAAGAAGTGCTTTTTAGACTAGCCGGTAAAGATCAATTCACTTCTTTACAATATAAAAAAACCAAAAAGGGGAAACATGGAGTTTTTAATCCTGACGATTTTAAGTTACTTTCCGAACAAATTGAAGACGGCAAAACCCCCTGGATGGCTATTCATCCTTTCACCCTTGAAGAGGAAATGCAAGATCCAAAAATTGGTTCAGTATATTTAGCACACAAAACCGGAGCTAAAATCATTCCCACTGCCTTAGAACTGGAAGGCGGTTCAATTAATTTAGAAGGACCACTTGAATTGGCCAAGGGTGTAGCCAAGAGAGCAGAGGCTATCTATCACGTTGGAGATATTATTGATTTACCGGAGACTGACGTTAGTATTATCGAGGAGGTTTTAGAAAAAAGAAAAAATCGTGAAAAAATTAGCCCAGAAGAAAGAGAACAATTTAGCCAAGTTCATCAAGAACTAAAAAAACAAGCTGATCAGGTTGCAAAGGTTATTGCCGAGATGCTACCAGAAGATCAACGCGGTCAATATTCCTGAATTAGTCAGAAAATTATAAAAGAAAAAACGACCACTTAACAGGCGGGTCGTTTTTGTCTCCTTAGAGACAGCCTATAAACATTGTTCAGGGCGATTGGTTGCGCTAGGCGACATAGACATAAGCCCTGATAAGGTTGATATAAACGGAAACAATGAGCAAGATGCTGAACGGTAATCGAAGGAATCCGAAGGTCCAAGTGCCCCACAGCAAAGGCTGATGCTTTTTGTCCTCAAGTTTTTCCCACGCGTTACTACAAGCCAGCATTAGCAACACCGAGGCGACCGAAGCGATCAGCCAAATCCATACCCAGTTGTCAACGAAATCGACGATAGAGTCGACGATATTTGCGATCATGAAATTTGGATCATTGTAATCACTCCTTCTTTTAGGTTGCAATTTATGTTGCTATTTAACAACATTCAATAGTATCATGATATTTGGAATTTGTCAATAATAGTCGATAATTTTACTGTTTTTTGTTATAATAAAGTAAATATATGAGTAGGTTTGTATCTAAGCTAGTTTATACAACTTTTTTTATTTTTTTGTTAGCTGTTTTGGCTACTTTATTTGGGGTCTTACCAACCCCTATTTTATTTGCCCAAAGTACTAATACACTTACCGAATGCACAGACGGCATTGATAATGATGGTAACGGTTTCATTGATTATCCAGATGATCCAGGTTGTGTCAGCCTGGAAGATAATGAGGAGTTTGATGTAAGTAGTTTTTCTAGTTCTGGCGCAGTTGAATTTACCTTTATAACACCAATTGAGGGTAGTATCCTCACCGGTCTAGAAGAACTTTCGGCAACAGTTTTTGGGATAGAACCGATAAATGTTGAATTTGAGATAGAATCTGAAAGCGTTTATCGTCTTTCAACAACTTTGAATGATATTTTTTGGGAGGGTGTTTGGTCGACAGAAGGAGAGATTAATCAATCTTACTCAATAACTATAGTTGCCTATGATGATAGTGATGGATCCCCCTACCGGAGTGATCCAATTTCAGTTGAAGTTTCTAACCCAATCACGGAATCTCTTGCTGTGACAATTAAAGAACCAGTTAATGAAGCAACAGTTTCTGGTATTACAATATTTAATGCTGAAACAAATATTCCAGTTGACTCTTTGTCTTTTGTTTTAGTCAGTGGTATTGGTAATATACCACTTGGCTCTGCCAGTCAGTTAGCTGATGAAAGCTGGGAAATTTTATATGATACTAATAGTGTTTCTGACGGTTCATACAATTTATTGGCCGAAGCGATTATTAATGATCCGCCAGATTTTGCTAGCAGCCAGATTAATTTTAACATTCAAAATGTTATTACGACTCTTGTTACTGCCTGTGCAGATTATATTGATAATGATGGTGATGGCTTGATAGATCTTAATGATCCAGGTTGTGACAATTCGGAAGATAATAACGAGTTTAATGAACCAACCGAAGCGCCACCGCCACCGCCAGAACCAGAGACAACAACACAGTGTTCCGACGGTTTTGATAACGATGGTGATGGGTACACCGATTTAGTTGATTTTGATTGTGACAGTCCGGAAGATGATACGGAATTTAATGAATCAACTACAGAACCAGAGCCGGAACCAGAACCAGAACCGGACAGGGTTAATCCGGAGATTGCCGAAGAGTGTGCTATTGCTGGTATTGTAGATTTCGATGCTTGTAACAGATTTTTATTTGAGATTAGTAATCAACTAATTGATGACTCACCAGAAAACCTACTTCCTCAACAATGCATCGAAGCAAATATAACAAATCAAGAACAGTGTGACCAGTTTTTGAAAAATACTTTTTTGCCAGATGAATGTCGTCAGGCAAATATTAGTTCAGTTGATGATTGTGATATTTATTTAGCGGGACTTTATTTATCACCTGAATGTTTGAGTGCAAATATCCTTGACCAGAGTGTCTGTGATGAGTATTTAAATGAACAATATCTTGATGTAGAATGTTCTTTGGCCGATAAAACAGATGTGGATGCTTGTCAAGATCATATTTTAGAAACCTACGCAACAGACGTTACTTGCAATGGTCTGGACGACCAAACATGTAGCCGAGCACTTCGTGAACGACATTTAAATGATCTTATTATTATTCAGCAGCAGAACCAAATTATTGAAGAAATAATTCTAGAAAATAATAATCAAACGGTAACCCTGCAAAAGGTTACCGAGGAAGTGGCCGAAGATAGCATAGAAAATTTTGTACCAATTGTTATTGAAGATGACACAAATATAACTTTGCTACCATCTGTTAGTCAGGTTTTATTAAACGAACGCGACGAAATAGTGCAAACTCCCTCGGCAGTAATTATTTTTGATAGTGATAGTGATGGAGTATCCGATGAAATTGAACGTCGTTTGGGAACAAATCCATTTTTGGCGGACACTGATTCTGATGGGTTTATTGACGGTGATGAATTAAGAAAAAATCTTAATCCCTCTGGCGGTGGTGATCTACTAATCAACTTAACCCCGGCAGAGCAGGCGTTAGTTAATAAAGCAATCATCGAGCAGCCGAAAGTAGCTGGAGCAATCTCCCGTCAATTAATTGTGACAAATGTTGAAGATGTGAAACTTGCCGCCGAGGGGATAACAGTCCAAAAATTTTCTGGATTAGCTTTTCCTGATAGTGTCGTGACGCTTTATATTTATAGTGATTTACCTCTGGTAGTAACGGTCAATGTAGATAAGTTTGGTAACTGGGAATATACCTTACAACGATCATTGGTTGACGGTAAGCACGAAATTTATCTGACAGTTAATGATAATACAGGCAAGATTATTGCTAAGAGTAATCCGTTGAGTTTTTTGATTGAAGAAGCTAAAGCGGTTTCACCAGAAGAATTTATTGCCGCTCAACGATCTGCCCGTAGCAGTGCTCAAAGTAAACAAATTTTTATTTACATCATATTGGCTTTTATCTTTACTATCGCTGGCATCGTGTTGTTTGTTTATTTTCTTAAATTTCGTAAAAGTAGTCCAAGCAATGAAACTACCGGTGGGATAATTGATGGAGGTGTTGAGTAAACATGAAAATCACTTCAAAAATAAAAGTTTTACTGGGTGATGAACGGTTTCAACTTATTTACGGAGTTTTTTAAATTATACTCATTCCTTTAGTAATTATTTTTAATGCCATTTTTATTATTAATCGTTATAACGAAACGATTGATATTTCTTTGCAACGTCGAGGACTTTTAGTCGGCCGGATTTTTTCAACATTTATCAAAGATGGTGTTAATGATCAGGTATTATTGCAACAAAAGGTTGAAGAAATTAGCGGTGCTAGCCCGGACATCTTAAATCTCCAGGTCCTGGTGCCCAAGGATCAGATTTTAAAGTAATTGCCAGTGCTAAGCCAGAAGCGATTAACCAAGTTATTAATTTTTATTATTACACTTTTGCCTGGCAACAGACAGGTAATGATGCTTTAGCAACTAATTCGCTTCTCTTATCCTCAGTCGGCGAGGAAGTAAACCCAGAAATTTTAGAGCAGGATGAGAGATTTTGGTTGATTTCTCTACCACTGGTAGATAGCCAAAATAATAAAGTGGCCTTGTTAAGCCTCACTTTATCTTCCCAAGTAGTTCATAATCTGGCTAATTTAACTTGGAGATCTTCACTTTATTCGTTAGCTTTGACTATCTTGATTACTATTTTATTTTTAGCAGTTAGTACTAGGCTTTGGGGGTATGCTACCTTGTATCGAAAAATTAAAGAGGTTGATCAAATGAAAGATGAATTTATTTCTATGGCTTCCCATGAACTCCGAACGCCAATTACGGCGGTCAAAGGCTATTTATCATTGATTCTGGAAGGTAGTTTAGGTAAAGTCAGTAGCAAAATGAAACCAGCAATCCAAAAAGTTATGGCCTCGGCTAATCGTTTAGGTGACTTGGTAGAAAATTTATTGGATGTTTCTCGTATTGAGCAAAGACGTATTCAACTTAATTCTAAAAATGTTGTACCTACGGCGATAGTTCAGGACGTCGTTGATGAACTATCATTAACTGCCCACAACAAAAAGTTAAAATTAAACTTTAGCGCTAAAGACAGTATTCCTAAAATTAATATTGATGTTGATAAATTAAAACAAATATTAATTAACATTGTTGGTAATGCTATCAAGTATACCGAGAAAGGTTCGGTTGATGTAAGTCTTCAGGTTGTTAATAACAAAGTAGCCATTGAGGTAAAAGATACCGGCATCGGTATGTCTCCAGAAAATCAGCAGAAATTATTTGAGAAATTTTTTAGGGTAAAAAGTATTAAAACAAAGTTTATTCAAGGCACTGGCTTAGGACTTTGGATCACAAAACAGTTGGTTGAGTTAATGAATGGTAGTATTACGGTAGAAAGTATTAGAGGTACCGGTACTCAAGTAACAGTTACTTTTCCAGTTAATCAGTTAGCCAGAAAATAGTTTCTCATTTAATTAAAGGTTGTAGACGGTTTTTTGAAATGTTGATATAATGAGGATCTATGAAGTTTTCTAAGCTAAATATAATATTATTGATTGTCGGGGGAGCCCTGGCATTTTTTATTTGGCAGTCAAATACCACCGGAGCTGATTCAAGTATTACTGATAAAGAGCCAGAGCCAGAATTAACCTATACTAAAAAAATAGAAATTACCGATGGGTCAACCTATGGTATTTTAATGCAAGAGGCGCGAGTTCCCACTAGCACTAGGCAGTTAATTTTTACGGCAGCTGAAGACGTTTATGATTTAAGCAAAGTGAGATTGGGCCGAACCATTGACTTAATTTACAATAAGCAAAGCGATGAACTTGAACAATTAGTTTATCAGATTGACAGTGAAGAAAAATTATACGTCAGTCAAACAGTTAGGACAAGCACAACAGCAACTTCTTCAGACCCAATTTGGTCGGCTGCCAGAATTGCCATACCTTATGAAATTAAAATAGCTACGGCCGAGGGAGTAATTGACAGTTCAATGTATGAAGCGGCTTTAGCTAAGGGTATTGATGAGCGAGCGGTGATTGCCTTTGCCGAAGCTTTTCAGTGGACAGTTGATTTTGTTTGGCAAGTTCGTCAAGGTGATACTTTTAAATTTATATATGAAGAGCGATATCTTGATGGTGAATATATTATGCCGGGTCAGGTATTAGCGGGTAAATTTGTTAATGACGGTGATGAACTTTATGCTTTTTACTACCAAGAGTCAGAAGACAATTTAGGCTTTTTTGACCAAAACGGTGATTCAGCTCAAAAAATATTCTTAAAGGCACCGGTCGCTTTTAAATACATTACCTCGGGGTTTACCACTGGCAGTCGATACATTTCCGCCTTTAATATTTCTACTGGTCATCGAGCCATTGACTATGCTGCTACTTATGGTACGCCGGTCAGATCAGTTGGTGATGGCACTATATCTTTTGCTGGTTGGGATGGATCTTATGGAAATAAAGTCAGTGTTCATCATAATGGCACTTACTCAACAAATTATGCCCATATGTCACGTTTAGCTGTTAGTTACGGTCAAAAAGTTTCTCAAGGTCAAACCATTGGTTATGTTGGTTCAACTGGACTTTCTACTGGACCCCATTTACATTATGAGATGGTCAAGTATGGCACCAAAATAAATCCGTTACGCGAGGTATTCCCTCCAAGTAAAGGAATTGCTGAAGAAAATAAAGAAACTTATTTTGGTGCTATCACTGATTTAAGACAGCAATTAGATTAATAGAGATAATTCTTATAATTTTTAGTCTTGAAAAAAGACTAATTTTGTGTTATTTTTTAATTAGTTTTACTTAATAAAATTTAACTATATGCAAAAAAGCATTGAGGGAGGACAAGCATTAGCTGAACAAGAACCAGAAAAGGCTCAGCCAACAGAAGAAGAATTATTAAATCTTGAAGAAGTTCAAGCAGAACTTGATCAAAAGTGGGGTGTTCCAGATCTCAGTGCGCATATCGAGGAAGCCGAGAGAAAGAAAAAAAAGCCAGCCGCAGAAGTTGGGAAAAATGCGCCACCAGAACTGAAAAAGGAAGACTTTTTAAATAAAGAAGGTAAAGTTGTTGATTTTAGTCAAGCCAAAGATTACCATCAGTTGATTGATATGATTCGTGACGAAGGAGAGATTACCAATAGCAACGGCTTAGCTTTATCAGCTGAGACAATTATTAACTACATTCATAAATTGACCTATCAAGATATTCGTAACTACAAGTCTACTGATTATACTAATATTACTTTAAGGCATCGATTAAGAGAAACCGTGGCTAACCTAATTGAAGATTATAAGCAAACCAATGAATATAAAGTTTTCGCTGGTCTAGATTTGAGTGGCGCCAAAGATGAAGATGAATTATTTGCTATGATTAATCAGCGAGATCAATTCATTGATTCCAATGGTAATCCAACTAGTAAGAATAAAATTTTTGAGTATATTAGAAAAGAAGATGGACGAGACTATCATTTATTACCTGATCCAATTCGTAATAAAATAATAGAATTTAATAAACAAAAAAATAAACCGGTTAAATCAGAAGAGCCAAAGAAGGGATTATTGAGTAGGGTTGGTTCTAGATTTAAGAAGTTAAAGTTTTGGGGTAAGTAAATAGTTTTTATGACTGGGACTCTATTTGTGGTGGCGACACCGATCGGTAATTTGGAAGACATTACTTTGCGTGCCTTACGAGTTTTAAAAGAAGTTGATGTTATAGCCTGTGAAGATACTCGAGTAACCCAAAGATTGGTCAAAAACTATAAAATTGAAACCCAACTGGTCTCCTACCATCAACACAGTGAGCGAGGTAAAATAGAATTTTTAATTGACAAATTAAAGCAAGGCAAAGACGTGGCTCTAGTGTCCGATGCCGGTACGCCAGGGATATCTGACCCGGGGAGATTAATGGTTATGGCGGCAGCCGAAGAGGGAATAAAAGTTGAAGCGGTAGCTGGACCATCAGCGGTAGCGGCAGCACTTTCAGTTTCCGGTCTTCCAACAGACCGTTTTTTATTTCTTGGTTTTTTACCCCACAAGAAAAAGAGATCAACCATGCTTAAGGAAATAGTTGATGCCAAACAAACAGTTGTATTTTATGAATCAGTTCACCGTATTTTAAAATTACTTGAAGAATTTAAGGACTTAGAATTAGAACGCGAAATAGTAGTTATTAGGGAGTTAACTAAAAAGTTTGAAGCCAGTTACCGTGGTCTACCAACAGAAGTTTATCGACAATTAATTAATGATAAAGTGAAAGGCGAGTTTGTGGTTATTGTCGCCAGTAAGTAATTATGGGAAAATTTTATATCACTACAACTTTACCTTACGTTAATGCTGACCCGCACATTGGTTTTGCTTTAGAGATTGTGCAAGCTGACGCGGTTGCTCGTTATCAAAGATTAATTGGTAACGAAGTTTTTTTTAATACTGGTACTGATGAGCATGGTTTAAAAATTTATAGAGAAGCTAAAAAAGCAAAGCTGACACCACAAAAGTATGTTGACTCTTATGCCATTAAATTTGATAATTTAAAAAATGCTTTAAATTTAAGTTATGATGCTTTTATTAGAACTACTGATAAACATCATATTAAAGCGGCTCAAGAATTTTGGCAGCGCTGTGATGACAATGGTGATATCTATAAAAAGAAGTACAAAATTAACTACTGTGTTGGTTGTGAATTAGAAAAAACTCACTCGGAATTAATTGAAGGCAAGTGCGAGCTTCACCCTAAGCTTAAATTGGAAGTTATTGAAGAAGAAAATTATTTTTTTAAATTTAGTAAATATCAAAAACAGCTATTAAAAATTTATAAAGATTCTGACTATATCGTCCCTGCTAGTCGACTTAATGAAATTAAAAAGTTTACCCAAAGCGGTCTGGAAGATTTTAGTGTCTCACGTTTAAAGAGTAAAATGCCCTGGGGAGTCCCAGTGCCAGGTGATAATGAACATGTAATGTATGTTTGGTTTGATGCTTTGATAAATTATATCTCAACACTGGGTTGGCCAAAAAAAGGAAAATTTGAACAGTTTTGGCCGGGCATGCAAGTGGCCGGAAAAGACAACTTACGCCAGCAAACAGCGATGTGGCAAGCGATGCTTTTATCAGCTGGGTTACCATCAACCAAACGGTTTTTAATCCATGGTTTTATTTACACTAAAGGTGAAAAAATTAGTAAAAGTGAAGGTAATATTGTTGACCCGTTTGCCTTAGTTAAAAAATATGGCACTGACGCTGTTCGTTACTATTTGTTAAGATATGTCCATCCGGTTCAAGACAGCGATTTCACTATTGATAAGTTAGAAAAGGCCTATAATGCTGATTTAGCTAATGGTTTAGGTAATTTAGTCAGCCGGGTTTCTGGCTTAATTGAGCAAAACAATGTTAAAATCAAGTTAGAGAAAGTTAAAGCAGATAAAGAGTTGGCTAAATTACTTGATGGTTTTCACTTTGATCAAGCCTTAAAGTATATTTGGGAAATTTTAGCAAATGTTGATGGTTTAATTTCTCAAACAAAACCATGGGAACTAGTCAAAGCTGGTAATATACAAGAAGTCAATAAAATTTTAAACCAATCAGTTAACGATGTTTATAAAGCGTCACAGCTATTAAAACCATTTTTGCCTGAGATAGCAGATAAAGTAGAAAAAATATTTAGCGCAAAAAAAATTAAAAAAGCTAAACCTTTATTCCCTCGCTTAAGCTAATATGTATTTTTCAATTTTAGATTTAATTTTACTACTGATCATCTTTATTTTTATTTCTTTTGGCTTTGCTCTTGGACTAGTTCAATCAATTGGAGCATTGGTAGGAGTAGTAATTGGTTCCTGGATCGCCGGTCTTTACTATGAACCGGTTGGTGCATGGCTAGAACCAATTTTATTAGGACATGGTAATACGGCCAGAGTAGTTGCCTTTATTATAATTTTTGTGGTTATTAATCGAGCTACTGGTTTGGTGTTTTGGTTCATCAATAAAATGTTTAATATTATTTCTATCATTCCATTTACCAAAAGTCTTAACCGGATCTTAGGTGCGCTATTTGGTTTTTTGGAAGGGGTGCTAGCCTTGGGTATAATTTTATATTTTACTTCACGGTTTGAAATCTCGGAATGGGTTACTGAGATTTTATCTGGATCAAATGTTGCGTTGTGGTTAATTGAAATGGGTGGGTTTTTATCACCACTCTTACCAGAGCTATTGAACCAACTTAAATCGGTTATTTAATTATGCTTATTGATTCTCATGCTCATTTAAATTTTGAAGATTTTAATGATGACTGGCAGTCAGTGACTGAGGATTGTTTAAAAGATGATATCAATTATATCTGTGTTGGTGCACAATACGAAACAAGTAAAAAAGGAATTGCTATTGCTGAAAAATTTGATAGCGGAGTTTGGGCGTCAGTTGCGTTGCACCCGATTCACGTTGAAGGTTCAAAATTTCATCCGGAAAAGTTTGACCCAATTGAGTATGGTAGATTAATAGAGTCATCAAAAAAAGTGGTCGCGATTGGTGAAACGGGAATTGATTTTTTTCATAATGATGATACTTTTACCAAACAAAAAGAAGTTTTTATTCAACACCTTAATTTAGCCGAAGAGCATGACTTACCGGTAATCATGCACGGTCGTAACAGTAAAGACGGAACCAAGAGTGCTTATAAAGAAATGGTTAAAATATTGAAAGATCAAAAAGTGAAAGGCGGAGTGATTCATTGTTTTGGTGGTAGCGTTGCCGAGGCCCAAGGGTTTACGGACTTAGGTTTCCATATTGGGTTTACTGGTATTATAACTTTTGACAAAACTGGACAACTGGCTGAAGTTATCAAGAGTGTAGATTTGTCCAAAATTTTGGTGGAAACGGACAGCCCCTATCTAGCTCCAGAGCCAAATCGTGGTAAACGCAATCAGCCACAATATGTTAGGTATGTAGCTGAAAAAATTGCTGAAATTAGGCAGTTAAGCTATAATAAAATTGAAAAACAAACATCCCAAAACACAATTAAGTTATTTAATCTATAGTGTGACATATGCCACATTTGGGTGATGATTGCACCTGCGGTTCGGGCAAGCCCTATGGGGAATGTTGCGGGGCGGCTGAAGAGTGCGATTGCGGGTCGGGCAAGGCAGCAGGCGAGTGCTGTTACTAATTTTTTTAGATTGGGATCCTGAAAGAGATCCTGAAACAAGTTCAGGACAAGGTTCAGGACAAGTAAAAAACTCTAAATTTATTTTAGAGCAGGTTATTATTTTTCGGCTTTAGGTCGATTTTTTATTGGCATTGACTTTTTATTAAATTCATGATACTGTGTGGGTGCCAAATGTGAGAGGATCCAAACTCCAGGAAGGAGCATCGGGAAACAGATCTTTACTTGATAAAGACTGCACCCCCCCCAATGTACAGCGACAATTGGACTGTCTTGTCTGATTGAATAGCGTTTGGTGTGAAACCTTGGTGTCATGGCGTGGCCAAAATTACTTTAAGCTAAAAATTTAGACTAAGTTTAAAATAAGAAAAAAACACGCTCCAGTCAGGGAATCACCTCACCAGCTTCCTTCCATTCTTTGATCTTTGGGACGGCTTTCAATCGAAAGTTCGTCCCATTTTTTTATAGCTTGACAATAATAATATTATAATTTAATATTGTAAATCACGATGTACCTTAATGGAGGAATTGCCACATGACTGAGGAAGAGTTCAGAAAGCTAGTTGAAATAAAAGTAGCTACTGGTTCATCCTTTGTCGGTGCAGTTTATCAGGCAATGGATGAGGCAGCAGCCGAAGAAGATCAAAGTAAGTGGGCTTGTCACAAAGGATGCTCAGCTTGTTGTTATCAAATGGTTCACGTAACTGAGGGAGAAACTACCGAGATTATCAACTACCTTAATGATCTGAACCGGACAAGACGAAAACGTATCATGAAGCGAGTTTGGAAAAAGATTGATTCGTACTGGAAGTGGTTTCAAAGAATGGGTGGTACTGGAAATCAACAGCTGGCTGATGATCTTTGGGTCCGTGCTCAATGGGATGGCAAGCCATGTACATTTTTAAACAACAGCGGTGCCTGTAGTATACATAAGGTTCGGCCTTTTGATTGTCGATCTACTTACAGCACTGTCGTTTGTAATGTACCAGAATACAGAATCTCTGATGGCCAAAGATTGCCATACCAGTATGAAGCCTGGGCCAATAAATGATTTTGGAGCAGGCCAGGAAGTCTGTAGCAAGTGGACCGGTCCACTACCCAATTCAGCATTGGCTTGGGGTTAAGAGAAAAAAAATCAAGCAGTAATATCCAGTTTACCTATTGGTGAACTGGTTTTTTTAAATAAAAAATCCCGACCAAATCGGGATAACTGCTATATAGCATGAGCTACATTTTACCTTGCTTCTTGCTTAGCAATAGTGTCTTTAACTTTCATTAAAGTAATAATAGTTGCACGTTCCTGTTCGTTAAGTTTATCAGTAATATATTTTAAGGTCTCCTGCATGTTAGGTATAAAAACATACTCTAAAGCATTAACTCGACGTCTGGTTTTTTCAATCTCCGCTGCCAACAGTTTAGCTGAGTGTTCAATCTCTGCCAGTTCAACCATGGTTTTTAAAGCATTGGAAAAAGTTTCCAAGGCCCGGTCTAAACTGGTTGAAGTAGTGGCTAAATCATAGCTTAAAAAATCACCCTCTTCTTGGTATTCAAACACTGGAACATCAACTCCCATCACATTTTTGGTTTTAGCTTCTAAACTGACTTTTTTGGTAGGAACTAATAAAGCTTCATCAATTACAGTTTGACGCATTTTAGCGGAGAAGAAAATAAAAGAGAAGAATCCTTGTCCAAGCTCTTCTTCAATTTTTTGACGCAAGTCCTTGGCCTGCCTAATAATGGCCATGAAGTTTTTCATTAAGCCATCTCGTTTTTCTTTAAGCAGTTTATGTCCACGCTGAGCCGTCTTAAGTTTTACCTTAAGCTTTAAAAGTTCTTGACGAGTTGGATTAACGTTTAGTTGATTAGCCATATGTTGTTAGTCATTTTTGGGTAGATACTTTTCAATATGCTCTTCTTTAACACGCTTTAGTTCTGATTTAGGTAAGATTGATAGTAGCTTCCAGCTTAAATCTAAAGTTTCTTTAATGCTACGATCTTCATCAGAACCTTGACGAACAAATTTATTCTCAAACTCATCAGCAAACTGAGCAAATTTTTTGTCGGCTTCAGACAGAGCAGATTCACCAAGTATAACCGCTAACTCTTTGGCTTCTTTACCACGTGCATAAGCAGCAAATACTTGATTCAACACCCCAGAATGATCTTCACGAGTTTTACCTTCACCAATACCATTTGTTTTAAGACGAGATAAACTTGGTAACACATCTACGGCCGGGTAAATACCTTTACGGTGGAGATCACGAGATAACATGATTTGACCTTCGGTAATGTAACCGGTTAAATCAGGAATTGGATGAGTTTTATCATCCTCGGGCATAGTTAATACGGGAATTTGGGTAATTGAACCTTTGCGTCCCTTAATACGACCAGCTCTTTCATAAAGAGTAGCCAGGTCAGTGTATAAATAACCAGGGTAGCCTCGACGACCAGGAATTTCTTTTCTAGCAGCCGACACTTCACGTAAAGCCTCACAGTAGTTTGTAAGGTCAGTTAAGATGACTAAAACATGCATACCTTGTTCAAAGGCTAAATATTCTGCGGTTGTTAAAGCAATACGCGGTAGGGTAATACGTTCAACGACTGGATCATCAGCCAAATTAGAGTAGAGTACGGCCCGAGAGATAGCGCCAGTTTCTTTAAATTGATTGATAAAAAATTCTGACTCTTCAAAAGTTATACCCATGGCGGCAAACACCACAGCGAAGTTTCCTTCGGAACTGCCATCTGGTTTAACTACTTTTGCTTGTCTAGCAATTTGGGCAGCAAATTCAGCATGAGGTAATCCAGAACCGGAAAAGATCGGAAGTTTTTGACCACGAACTAAAGTGTTTAAACCATCAATGGTAGAAATTCCAGTTTGAATAAAGTCGTCAGGAAAATCACGAGCATAAGGATTAATTGGCGCACCATTAATGTCCAGTTTTTTTTCGGGGATAATTGCTGGCAGACCATCTTTTGGATTTCCCGCACCATCAAACACTCGACCCAACATGTCCTTGGCAACACCGATTTCCATGGTTTTGCCTAAGAAGGTAGCCTTGGCACCGGCAATTTCTAAACCTTGAGAATCTTCAAACATTTGAACCACGGCTTTTTTGTCAGTTATTTCCAGTACTCGACCACGACGACGTGAGCCATCAGACAGTTCTACTTCAACCATCTCTTCATATTTGACGTCTTTAATACCATCAACCATCAGTAATGGTCCGGAAACTTCTTTAACTGTTTTGTATTGTTTTAACATAATTTTTATTTATTAATTTCAGATTTAATATCTTCTGTCAGTTTATCAATCTCAGAAATATTTTTTTCTTCAATCATTCGGGTTCGTGAAATTCTGTCTTTTAGCGGTGAACCAGTAATATCTTTAATATTCTTATTACCCGCCTCTAAAGCTGCTAAAGATTCGTGGTGATAAGTTAAGATTGTTTTTAAGATAGCATACATTTTTTTTGGTGAAGCATAAGTATCAGCATCATCAAATGAGTCCTGGAATAAGTAATCTTCTCTTAACGTTTTAGTGGTGTCCAGTACCAATTGTTCTTTAGCCGATAACGACTCAACACCAACCAGTCTGACGATTTCTTCTAGCTTAGCTTCTTCCTGGAGTAAGTTCAAAGACTCTCTAACCATATCTGGCCAATCAGAACCATAATTTTTCTTAGTATAATCTTCAATATCTTTAATATATAGCGAGTAGCTGGTTAACCAGTTAATAGCTGGAAAATGACGACGGTAAGCTAAGGCAGCATCAAGTCCCCAGAAAACCTTTACCACACGTAAGGTATTTTGAGTAACTGGTTCAGATAAGTCTCCACCAGGAGGGGAGACCGCACCAATGGCGGTTAATGATCCGATTCGCTCTTTACTGTCATCACTACCCAAACATTTAATATAACCAGCCCGTTCGTAAAAAGAAGCGGTTCGTGAACCAAGATAGGCTGGATAACCTTCCTCACCAGGCATTTCTTCAAGTCGACCAGACATTTCACGTAAGGCTTCAGCCCAACGCGAGGTTGAGTCGGCCATCAGAGCAACATTATAGCCCATGTCACGGTAATATTCCGCTAAAGTCATTCCAGTATAAATAGAAGCTTCACGAGCGGCTACTGGCATATTTGAAGTGTTGGCAATCAAGACAGTTCGTTCCATCAAGGCTTTGCCAGATTTAGGGTCAATTAATTCAGGGAATTCAATCAGCACTTCGGTCATTTCATTTCCCCGTTCACCGCAACCAATAAAGATAATTATGTCCGCATCAGCCCATTTTGCTAATTGATGCTGGGTGACGGTTTTGCCAGAGCCAAATGGTCCTGGAATACAAGCGGCTCCGCCTTTGACCACTGGAAAAAAAGTATCAATTGATCTTTGACCAGTAATTAATGGTTCGGTTGGCACCAATTTTTGTTTAACTGGACGAGGTTTACGAATTGGCCAAACTTGGAGCATGGCCACATTTTTGCCACCAACTTTTGCGATTGGTTCAACAATATTAAAATCTCCAGCTTTTATATTTTCTACTTTGCCGGTAACGCCTGGTGGTACCATTACTTTATGAACAATAGTTGCTGATTCGGGAACTTCCCCTAAAATATCACCTTCTGAGACTTCATCACCATCTTTGACTACCGGAGTGAACTTCCAGGTTTTTTCACGATCTAACGAAGGCACTTCAACTCCTCGAGTAATGTAGTCACCGGCTTGTTCACGGATCAAGTTTAATGGACGTTGAATGCCATCATAGATTGATTTTAAAAGTCCCGGTCCTAATTCAACTGATAATGGTTTACCAGTTTGGTAAACTGGCTCGCCGGGTCCAAGGCCGGAGGTTTCTTCGTAAACTTGAATTGAGGCAGTATCATCTTTAAGCTCAATAATTTCGCCAATTAATTTTTGGTCTGAAACTTGAACCACTTCATACATCTTCGCCCCTTTCATGCCAGAAGCCACGACCAATGGCCCGGCAACCTTTATTATTTTTCCTGCTTTTTCGCTCATAATTATTTTTAGTTATTTTTATTACTTATTCATTTGATAAAATATCTGAGCCAACTGCTTGCTCAACAATTTTTTTTAAATTATCCAACCCAGCACCGGTTGAACCAGCTTGCGACGGAATTGCCACAATAGCTGGCAAGGCCTTGGCTGGTAGTTCGTCTAAAAAATCTTTTATTTGATCAATCCAGTCTTCAGTGATAAACAAGGTTGCATATTCCGTGGAATCATAAACTTCCTTTACTTTAGCCTCGGCTTCTTCTGTAGTTTTAACGGGCATGGCATCAACGCCGACTGCTTTAAAACCAGCAACCGCATCACCACTACCAATTATTGCAATTTTTAGTTTCATATTATTTAACAAGTCTAAGAGTTTTTTTAATTTCTTCGCCCGAAATATTATTTAATTTACCAGTTAAAATTATCCTAATGTTAGCGACGGCATTTTGTTTAGCTAGGTGATAGGCGTAAATTACTTCTGGACCAGCGGCAATGCGCTGAGTTTTCTGGACAACTCTTGTTTTATAATCTTCTAAAGCTTTTTCAAATTCAAACAGTAAATTATTCTCGGCGTAGTTATCAAGAGCCTCAATTACTTGCTTGTCATAATAAACATTTATTAAAGTTCTGATATTTTTAACTTCTTCAGAATATTGATCAATAAGTTTTTTTGGATCAATATTACCACCGGTAACCAATTTTTCAGCAAGTCGTTCCTTAGCCAAGCCCAATCTTTTGGCTCGTAGCCAAGTTAAGATATTGGCATTGTTTATTTGACTGATGATCAACTGATCAACTAACTGGTTGTTAATTTTTTTAGCTATTTTTTTTATTAGCCTAAAGTATTCCTTAGTTATTATTGAATCAATAAAATCCGGCCGACTGGACTCATCAATAATTTTTTCTACATTGTTGATTAAATCTTTAATATCTTGATCTAGACCACTATCTTTTTTATCAAAAATAAATTCTTTCAAGTGACTAGATTGATAAATAGTGTTGTCTCTTAGCATGGCATCAACCTCAACCTCAAAAAATTTAGCCTTAAACAAGAGTTTAATATTGACAATGTCACGTTCAATAAAGATTAGTTTAAATAGATCATTATTTGGCGTAATGTCTTTAAGTAGATCGTAAAGTTGACGATAATCATCTTTTAAAGCCTGACGATATTCCAAAGCATCAACATCTAATAAATTATCAGCGTAGTCAGTGTCATTTAAGACTTTGAAGGCGGTAGCAAAATCAGGAGCATCAGCCATTCTTTCCATGTCCGTAACATCCAAAATTGCTGGTTCCAAGGCTCTTATTTTGGCGGAGGCATAGTTGTATCCGGCTTGGGGCATAACTTACTCTCTATTTTCATTAAATAGTAAATTAGAAACTGACAAAATAGTTTCATCTTTAGAATTATTAACCAACGTAGCAAAAGTATCATTGATTTCTAGATCTTTTGAACGGAAAATAAAACCACCACTGCCACTCACTGTTTCTTTTGATACAGTAAATTTTTTATTACTTTTATGAGAGGCCTTAGCTAATAAACTTTCTTTATCTTTGACCGAGATCAATTCACCTTCGTCTGCTGGTAGCTTATTAATTAATTTTTCCATCAGTTCAACATATTTATCATTATCCAGGTTGTTTAATTTTTGTAGAGCTAATTGGTATACTTTGTCAATTAGTATCTGTTTTTGATTAAGTACCTCGGTTTGTACTTGAGCCTGAATCTTGAACTGAGTTTGTTGAACTTTTTGATTGGCTTTTCGTTGGGCGGAAGCTAAAATTGTTTGCTTTTTGTTATCAATTTTTTTACTCCAGTCAGCTTGAACTTTAGCAATTTTTTGATTGCCTTCAGTTTTAGCCTTTTCTACAACAGTATCAGCTTCTGCTAAAATAGCTTTTTTAATATCATCTAAAGCCATAATTTTAATAATTTTGAATTATTAATTTTAAATTTTTAATTTCGAATGAATTTTAAATTTTTTAATTTTAAAAATTAAGTTATTAAAAATTGATTTAAAATTCAAAATTATAAATTAAAAATTGATTTTATATCTTAATCCCCAAGAACAGTAATAATAGGGTAACTAGTAAACCCAGAACAGCGTAGGTTTCAACCATGGCTGAAAGTACCATTGCATTACCTAAACCTTTTGACTGTTTAGCCACTACGCCCATGCCGGCGGCAGAAACTTTGCCTTGGAACCAACCAGAAGTAAGTCCGCCAATGGCAATTGGTAAAGCCGCAAAAAACAAACCCCAACCTTGGGCCACCGTGATTTGGGCAACTTCCCCGCCCAGTAAACCAACTTTTTGGAGAATCAAAAAGGCGGCAATAAAACCATAAATACCTTGAGTGGCTGGTAAAGCTTGTAAAACTAAAACGTTACCAAATTTTTTTGGGTCCTCCGATAAAACTCCAGATCCAGCTTGGCCGGCAATTCCGACACCAATGGCTGAACCGGCGCCAGCTAGGCCAACCGCTAAAGCGGCACCAAAGATGGCAAGTGCAATTCCTATTTCCATAATTTTTTAATTATTAGTTAAATTTATATATTTAGATTCTTTTTTGAATGGTTCGAATGGCTCTCCACCACCTTCCAAAAATTTTGGAAAAAATTCAATAAACTGCAAACGAGCTGAATGGATAAAAGCCCCTAAGGCATTAATTGCTAAATTGAATAAGTGACCACCAACTAAAATTATTAAGGAAGCTAACCAACCAACGTAGGGAATGGCAAATACCAATCCAGCAATTATATTGACCACGGTGCCAATAATGGTAGTGGTAAGTCCCAGCGCCAACAAACGAGAGTAAGACAGAATGTCCGAGAAGTAACCAACTGCACCATATAAAGATAATATTCCTAGTCCTGGTTTTAAAATTACATTTTTGGTATTTTTGGTTCCACCATAAACAATTAAACCAATCGCCAGAAAGATTAACCATTTTCCAACTTGACTGAAAACGGCCGGTAAAACTCCCATTGACCCGCCAGCGAAAATTAGACCAGCAATAATTGCCAACATCCAGGCCCCACTGCCAGTGACAGCTTTTAAAACATGTTTACTTTTTATTTTCCAATAGGTATCTATGGCCAGTCCAGTTAGCACCTGAGTTACCCCTAAACCTAAGGAAATATAGAAAATTAAAAGGGGATTAGCAATTGGATCAATCACTTTCAAAAATCCTAAAGCACTGGCAATAGCTGGTGGTAAGATTGCCAGTTCAATACTGAACCAGCCACCAGTTAAGGCCCCTAAAACAAATGTTGCTACCCCACCCCACATTAATACTCGTAAGAGTTTTTGCTTAGCTTGAGGAATTTTTAAATATTTAATAGCTGCCAAAATACCCAAGGCCATGATTAAGCCATAGCCAGCATCAGTCATTGCCATACCAAAAAATAAAATAAAGAATGGGGCGAGAAATGGGGTGGGATCAGGTTCATTACCTTGTGGCGAGCCGTAGAGGCTGGTAATTGATTCAAAATCTTTGGCCAGTTTGTTGTTAAAAATAACTGGAACCACTTCATCTTTTTTTATAGATTGTTCTTCAATGACAAAATCATCAGCTATTTTGTCCAGTTGTTTTTCTAGAGGTTTGATTGATTTTTTATTAATCCAACCGCTTAAGAAAAATGTTTGTTGAGTATTACCAGCTTTAGCCAGATTAACTAATTTCTCTTTTTGCCAAGTAAAATAATCAAACGAAATTTTTAATTCTTCTTGGTCGAGGGCTACTTTTTCCGCTTGTAGTTTAAATTTAGCTAAGTCATCATCGGCCTTACTGATTTCTTGATTTATTTCTTTGATTCGGTCGTTAACAGTTTTATCAAGATTTGGTAGATCAATAATTTTAATATCCAGTTTACTTAAAAGCTCAATAATTTTTTCCTCAACATCATGTTGAAAAAATACAACACTTAAAATTTCTTCTTTTTTAGCTTTACCAATTGTATCAATTTTTTCTAAAGCTACTAGAGGAAAGTTGGACTTTATTTTTGTCTGTAAGTTAATAAAAACCTTTGGGTTTGAACTTAAAAATTTGAAATGGTATTTTGCGTTTTCATTAATCGTTGGAATAAAATTTATTTTATTCCAGGGACTAATTTGGTTTAGTTCTAAAGTTAGTTTGTCTTTTAAATTATGTGCTTGATTAATGTTTGATTCAATATTTTGAACATCTTTCACTTTTTGTTCAAGGTCAAAATTATGAACAGTGGTCTCTAATTCCAATATGTTTAAATTAATCCTGGAATTAATTTTTTCTGATAAACTTTTCTTTTTTTCAAAAGATTGTAAAAAATTTAAACTAAATTTTAATCCGGCCAGTTTATAATCAACTTCGGAAATTTGTTCATTAAGATTCGATTTTTCCAAATTTTCGTCTGAATAATCAGCAAGTTGAATAAAACCAGAATTTTGTAACACCTCTAAAAAATCTTCTTGATGTTTTTGATGTCCAATGATGTTTATTTTTGTAACTTCGGCTAGGGCCATTTTTTAAATTTTAAATTTTTAATTAATAATTTCTAATCAATGTATAAATTCTAATGTCTAATGTCTTAATTTTTACTATTGAGATTTAATTCGTCATTACGAATTAGACTTTAGAAATTTTAGGTAGTTATATTCTTAATAACTTCCTTGGCGGCTTGATCAAGAGTTTTATTGTCAATATCACTCAGCTTTTGCAATTGATCTTTTTTGTCACGTTCATTAGCTGATTTTAATGTTTGAATTTCTTGTTTAGCTTGGCCAATTACTTCGGCAATTTGGCTGGACAGTTGATTTTCCGAATCCTGAAGCGAGTTCTCACCTTTAATGCCAGTATCATTAATTTGTTTTTCAATGTCCTTATTGGCTTGCTCAATATTTTTTTGAGCTTGATTTTCAGTTTGTTTGATTTGATCCAAAGTATTCATATTTTTAAATGTTTTTAAAACAAAAAAATTTTTGTAAATTTAATATTTAGTTTGAGTAAATTTTAGCTTATTTTAGCTAAAATATTGCTAAAAACACATAATTTTAGTATAGGCGGAAATTTGAATGTGTCAAGGGTTGGCCATTACTAAATTTTAGTAATTATTCTTAGAAATTAAACTAATTTACCTAAAATAAGTCAAAACTTACACTGACAAAGCTGTTAATAATTAGTAAGGTCTGCTTACTGGAGGGGTGTTCCTTTCAATTTTTTAATTAGAGTTCAATTTTTGAAGGAGATTTGGCTATGCTGGATCAAAAGGGTTGGATTGAGTATCTTGTAGGACTCCATGCTTATTGGGGGTACGCGGGAGAGGCGTGTTCTGAAAGGCCTCACGCCAAGATGAATAACGGTCAGCACAGCGGGGGGTTCTTTGACGGTCGTCTGGTCACTCGCGAGACATCCGTTTGCACAACTGTTTGTGGTGATTTGCTTGAGCGATTACAACAAGACGGCAAAGTCAATCCCAATTCTGTTTGGGGCTCAGCCATGGGAGCGGTTGTTTTGGCTTACGAATTGGCACGCCAAATGAACAAGCAGACCGGTTTTACGGTCAAGCATGTTCACGATGAAGGAATGTCGGTTGGTCGCTTTCCCGTTACCGAAGGTGAATATATCCTGATGGTTGGGGATGTTCTAGTCACCGGCACTACCACCAAAAACAGTATCATTGCTTTAACTGCCAATGGTGCGGTGGTGTTGCCCTACATTTTGGTCTTGGTCAATCGTTCAGGACTGACCGAGATTGAAGGTCGGAAGATCATTTCGTTGATCAACCGTGAACTTCCCTTGTGGGATGAAGTAGAGTGTCCTTATTGTAAAGAAGGTTCAAAGGCCGTTAGGCCGAGAGAAAATTGGGCTGAACTTAATGGTGTGACTGTTTAGTTCAGAAAACAGACGAAAGGAGAAATTGTGATGCACACTGTTCCACAAACACCATGGCTCTACCCAGAAGAGCGGGCTGGCGTTATCGGCCAAATGTTAGAATGGGGACTGTTGAAGTTTGATAACGGTCGAGGTTTACCCGTGAAGAGCGGAGGTTTGACTGACGTCTATGTCAACGAACGTGATGCCAGAGATAATTCAGAGGCGATCGATTACCTGGCTCGTTTATATGAATCACCACTTCGGCAATTGGGAGTCAGTCGGTTTGTTGAAGTCCCTGACTCGGTTTCCTGTTTTGCTGGTCCGCTTTCAATGTTGACCGGCCTGCCCTACTTGACTATTCGTGAGCAGGCCAAGGAAGGGCGGGTGACCAAGGCCAAGGTAATTGGTCATCCCAGTAGTGGTGATGAAGTTGTCATTATGGATGATGTCATCACTGATGGCGCCAGCAAAATTGCTCCCTACACGGAGTGCCTGGAAATGGGTTTGAATGTTAAAGCCCCATGATTGGCCGACCATCAGCAAGGCTGGCAACAGAAGTTTGCCCAAGAAGGAATTAAGTTGCCGGTTTGGGCAGGAATGACCCTTCACGATGTCAGGCGTTGCCTGATCCAGAATTTGGGTGTGATGCAGCGCTGTACTTTGGAAGCGGAAGCGAAGAATCCGATCATTGTTGCCTTGGACGGCAAAAGCTGGGAAGAGATACTACCGACACTTGACCAACTTCGGACAACCGGCTGTATTCTGAAGGTCAATGACTTCGCCTTCGCCAATGGTTTCGACAACGTCCTTCCTGACCTGTCAGTGTATGGAAGGGTGATGTTGGATCTCAAGCTTCATGATATCAAGAATACGATCGCGAACACCTGTAAGCGAATTCGGGTCCACAAACCTTGGGCAGTAACGGTTCATGCTTCGGGAAGCAAGGCGATGATGGAGGAGGCAGTTAAGACTCTTGAGGGAACGTCAACGAAAGTTTTGGCAGTTACTGTTCTTACATCGTTTGACGAAGCAACTTGCGAGGAAGTATACGTCCGTAAGCCTTGGGATCAAGTCATGGCTTTGGCAAGAATCGCCAAGGAGGCTGGTGCCCATGGACTGGTATGTTCGCCAGAAGAAGTCAAAGAGTTGAAACGGATATACCCGGAAATGACGTTTGTTGTACCAGGCGTTCGTTCTCCTGGGGCGGCTAAAGGTGACCAGAAACGAGTTGCCACACCACGAGAAGCCAGAGATGATGGCGCTGATCACCTAGTGATGGGCCGCCAGGTTCTCGGGGCTGAAGATCCGGTTAAAGAGGTTGAGCGAGTGATGACTGAAGAGCTGGGAATCGCGGCTTAGAGTAAGGAGGGTCTATGGGAGACAATTCTCCAAAAAACAAGAATAAAAAGAAAAAACAGGCAGCGGCTAAGAAACCAGTTGCTACCAGCACGGCCGTGGCTGCTGCCACTAAGACAGAAGAGAAAAAATGTCCTTTTGGTCAACGGCCAAATAAACACGGTTGTCATCAGACTCGCCGTCGTTATGGGGGCAGTAAATGCCCGGAATGTCCTTTTGACAATTCAGTTGTTCGTTAGTCATCCATCCCGTTTTTGAGAAATCAAGAGCGGGTTTTTTTTCGTCAACCGCCAGAGGACGATCAGGAAGGAGGACCCGCCTTTGGCGGGCTTTAAACAATTATGATAAAATGTCTTCATGACTGACTATTCGGACAAGTTAAATCCTGAACAAAAAAAAGCCGTGGTCCATGACAAAGGACCTCTTTTGATCGTGGCCGGAGCCGGCACCGGTAAAACAACTGTGATTGCTCAACGAATTGCTTTATTGATTGAACAAAAAAAAGCTAAAGGTGATCAAATTTTAGCTCTAACTTTTACGGACAAAGCCGCTGGGGAAATGGAGGAACGAGTGGATAAACTGTTACCAATGGGTTACGTAGATCTTTGGATTTCCACTTTTCACTCCTTCGCCCAAAAATTACTTAAGGACCATGCTTTAGAAATTGGTATTCCTAATGATTTTAAACTTTTAAATCAAACCCAGCAGTGGCTGTTAGTCCGCCAAAATTTAGACAAGTTTAACCTGGATCATTATAAGCCATTAGGTAACCCCACTAAATTTATTCACGCTCTGGTTAAACTGTTTTCTCGAGCTAAAGATGAAGTGGTTGGGCCGGAGGAATATTTAAAATATGCCGAAGATTTAAAACTCAACATTGACTCGGCCGAGTATGTTGCTAATTTTATCGATCCCGAAGAAGTCAAAACATTATCTAAAAAAGAAAAGAAGGAACTGTTGACTCAGGAAATTAAAAAAGCCGAAGAAGTTTCCAACGCTTACCATATTTATCAGCAGTTGTTGTTAGAAAACAATGCTTTGGATTTTGGCGATCTGGTTAATTACTGCTTGAAGCTTTTTAAAGAACGCCCAGGAGTACTCGCTAAATACCGTAAGCAGTTTAAATATATTTTAGTTGATGAGTTTCAAGACACTAACTACGCCCAATATGAACTGGTTAAACTTCTGGCTGAGCCAAACAATAATATTACGGTAGTCGGTGACGATGATCAGTCAATTTATAAATTTCGAGGGGCTTCGGTATCAAATATTTTAGAATTTAAAAAAGACTACCCTAAAGCTGATGAAATATTTTTAACTAAAAATTATCGCTCTACCCAAGGCATCCTTGACCTGTCTTATAAATTTATTCAACAGAACAACCCTGATCGACTAGAAGTAAAATTGAAAGCCAGTGGTAAAAACAAGAAATTTAGTAAAAAATTATTAGCCCAGACTGAAGATAAAGGAGTGATTTCACATTTAGCTTTTGAAACCATTGATGATGAAGTCAGGGGAGTCTTGCAGAATATTGTCGACTTGAAAGAAAAAGATAAAAAAATATCTTGGCGTGATTTTGCTATTCTGGCCAGAACCAATGAAGTAGCAAATTATTTTGTCGGAGCGATATCGCAAACTCAAATTCCCTATCAATTTTACGCTTCTCGAGGACTTTATTCTAAAGGAGTAATTTTAGACCTTTTAGCCTACTTAAAACTACTGGATAATTATCGAGAAAGTGCGGCAATGTACCGAGTTCTAGGATTTTCCGTTTTTGGACTGGAGCATTCTGATATTAATACTCTGAATTATTGGGCATCTCGTAAAGGAATTTCAATTTTTCAATCAGTAAAACAGGCGGCAGCTCTACCAAATACTCAGGAAGAAACCCGTGGCAAGCTTAAAAATATTTTAAGCAATCTTGAAAAACACAGTAAAATGATTTTTGAAAAATCAGTTGGTGAAGTGGTCGTGGCGATACTTGAAGATACAAACTATTTACAGGATTTAACTAGAGAGGATAGCGTTGAGTCATCTTTAGCGGTAAGTCATTTAAATCAGTTTTATAAAAAGATAACAGATTTTGAAAAATCTACTGACAACAAATCAGTTAAACAATTTTTAGAGCTTATCGAGCTGGAGCTAGAAGCTGGTGAAGCTGGTGCTTTGCAAAATAATTTAGAAGAAGGGCCAGACAGCGTAAAAATTATGACAGTCCATTCAGCTAAGGGTTTAGAATTTAAGTACGTATTCATTGTTAACGTAGTTGATCGACGTTTTCCGACCGGTGATCGCAAGGATCCAATTGAGTTACCTGATAAATTGGTCAAAGAAATTTTGCCAGAAGGTAATGTTCATTTGCAAGAAGAGCGACGATTGTTTTACGTGGCAATGACCAGAGCCAAGCAGGGACTATTTTTTACCACAGCGGCTGATGTTGGCGGACAACGACGAAAAAAAATATCTCAATTTTTAACTGAGTTATCTGGCATGGGCCTTAAAATCCAAGATGGAAAAGAAGTTAAGAACGAAGATGAATTAATTATTGAACAAACAAAAAAAGTTGGGTCTGAAATTACTGATGAAGAATTGGAAAAGGCTATTCCCAGTCGGTTTTCTTTTACCCAGCTGAGGGCGTTTGAGAACTGTCCTTACCAATATCGTTTTGCTCATATTTTACGAGTACCAATTCGTGGTAAATCAGTTTTTTCTTTTGGTAAAACAATTCACGCCACACTGCAACAATTTTTTGATTTAGTTCGGCAAAAAACTGGTGTCGAGCAGATTGACTTATTTAGTAACCAACCACTTGATACCGATAAACCGCAAGTGAGCTTAGATGAGTTATTAGACATCTATGAAAATACTTGGATTGATGATTGGTATGCCAATCGTAAAGATCACGATGACTACAAACAAAAAGGTAAAAAGGCTTTAACTGAATTTTATAAAGAGATTGAAAAAGATATTCCCGTCCCTAAATTTTTAGAGCGACCATTTAATCTAAAATTGGAAACCGACGGACAGGAGTTTTCAATTAGAGGAGTGATTGATCGTATTGATAAACTTGATGATGGCATTGAAATCATTGATTACAAGACAGGCCAGGGTCGGACGCAAAAAACTTTTAAAACTGAAGACAAGGAGCAACTGTTAATTTATCAATTAGCAGCCGAACAGGTGTTAGGCGAGAAAGTTAATAATTTAACATTTTATTATGTTGAAGCTGGGAACAAAGTTTCGTTTCTGGGGTCAGACAAAGATTTAGAAGCGATGAAGAAAAAAATTATCAAAACTATTCAAGAAATTAGAAAAGGAAAATTTCCACCTAAACCAAGTCAACTTTGCAAGTGGTGTGATTTTAGAAATATTTGTGAATATTGGGCGTTTTAGTATGGCTTTAATCAACCTGAAAAATTTATTAGATAAATCAATCAAAAAAGCGGGAATTAGTAAAAACCTGGAGGCTTTTAAAATTCTAGATGAATTTAATGGTGTTATTGAATCAATCTTTGGCGAGGCCGTTAGGAAAAAGATTAAACCCTTGATGGTAGAGGATGGAACATTGTCAGTGGCTTGTTTGTCATCAGTCTTGGCGGAAAAGATTAAAACTAAAGAACGGATAATTTTAGAGGAGCTTAATCGTCCTTATCGAGCGAAGGTAGTTGTACATTTAAAATTTATCATTTAGATCAGTTTGTTATGATAGAAAATGTTGGCAAATAAACCATATTTTGTTATAATTTACTCATGAGTCAGAGAGTTTTCGTGGTTTTAATAGTTCTGGGAACGGTGATTGCCTCTTTAAGTTGGGCAATGATCATTTTTTATCTAGATCCAGAATATACAAATTTTTTTGGCTTTAGTTTATTTTATCTAAGCTTTTTTTTAACTTTAAGCGGTATAATTTTTATAATTAGCGATACGATCAAAGCGAGACTTTTTAGACGACAGTTAGTTTATTCACGATTAAAAACATCTATTCGTCAAGCCATTTTATTTTCCACTTTAATTATTGGTTGGTTATTTTTAAGGAGTCAGGGTTTATTACGGTGGTGGAATATATTATTATTGATATTAATTTTGACGGCTTTAGAATTTTTCTTTATCTCATCACAAAAAAAAGTTTATGAAAGACAAAATCCAACAATTAAAGGAACAGTTTAGTCAAGAAGTCGAGAAAATTGCCGACTTGCTTGAGTTAGATAAACTGGAGATTAAATATTTAGGACGTAAGGCTGGTGAGTTAACCAATATTTTACGTAATCTCAAAAAAGTTCCAAAAGATCAACGCAAAGAAATTGGTCAATTGGCAAATCAATTTAAATCGGAAGTTGCCAACAAAATTAACCAAGCTAAGCAGTCACTAAGAGGACAAAAGGAAGCAGTCGTTGATCTAGACATCACACTGCCAGGTGTGGAATTTCCTCAGGGCCATCTTCATTTAGTTACTCAAGCGATTCGAGAAATTGTTGAAATTTTTGAACGGATTGGCTTTACTCGTCAGCGACACCCGGAAGTGGAATGGGATTGGTATGCTTTTGAATCTTTAAATATGCCAGCCGAACATCCGGCTCGTGATGAGTGGGAAACTTTTTTTATTGACCCTAAACCAATTGGACCAAAAGGACAACGGATTTTAACACCTCACTCAACCTCTGGCGATGTTCGAGAAATGGAAAAAAAGAAAATGCCCATTAGGGCGATTAATATTACTAAATGTTACCGTCGACAAATTGACGTTTCTCATGTACCGATGTTTCATCAGTTCGACGGACTATTTATCGATAAAAATATTACTATTGCCCACCTGAAAGGGACTTTAGATTATTTTGTAAAACAGTTTTTTGGTCCAGATCGAAAAGCAAGAATCAGGCCATTTCATTTTCAGTTTACCGAACCAAGTTTTGAAGTTGATGTATCTTGTGGTCTCTGCAAAGGTCGGGGATGTAAAGTTTGTAAATCTGGGTGGTTGGAGCTTGGTGGTTCTGGCATGATCCACCCTAACGTTTTAAAAGCGGGAAAGATTGATCCTAAAAAATATTCTGGTTTTGCTTTTGGTTGGGGAGTGGAGCGCAGTTACATGATGAAGGCCGGTCTAAGTATTCCCGACATCAGGATGATTTATCAAAACGATTTAAGATTTTTAAATCAATTTTAAATGAATTTAAACATTTCCTACAATTGGCTCAAGGAGTATATAAAAACTGACAAATCAGTTAAAGAGTTTGTTAAGGAATTTTCTTTAAAAAGTCAGACCATTGATAAGATTGAAAAAGTTAAACCAAAATTTAAAAAAGTAATCACTGCTAAAATTTTAGAAATTAAGCCACACCCGGATGCCGATAGATTACAACTGGTTAAATTAGAAGCTGGTAGATTAAAACCAACCGTAGTTTGCGGAGCCCAAAATATTGCCGTGGGTCAAATAGTACCTTTAGCAGTTGAAGGAGCGAGGGTACAAAATCCTAAATCTGATGAAGAAGGCACCTTTTTTAGGGTAAAAAATGCCAAAATTAGAGGCGTCCAAAGTAAGGGTATGATTTGTTCCCAAAAAGAACTTGGCTTGGGAGATGATCATCAAGGAATCATGATATTACCCAACAAAACCCCTCTTGGTAAGCCCCTAGAGGATATTTTGGATCTTGATGATAATATCATGGACATTGAAGTAACTTCCAATCGACCTGATGCGATGTCCATAGTTGGTCTAGCTCGGGAGGCGGCTGCGGTTTTAGGCACCAAGTTAAAGTATAAGATTGCTGAACCAAAATTAGATTTTGAAAAAGAAATTGGTTTATCAGTAGAGGTAGTCGAACAAAAACTTTGTTCTCGCTATAATGCTATTGTTATGACAGACGTTAAAGTTGGCCCTTCACCATTGTGGCTACAACAGCGTTTACTCTCTGCCGGCAAGAGACCAATTAATAATTTAGTGGATATTACGAATTATATTTTATTAGAGCTGGGACAACCAATGCACGTTTTTGACTATGCTAAAATTTCCGCCAAAGGCGGATCCGCCTCTGGAGGAAGGGATAAAAAAATAGTAGTTCGTAAAGCTAAACAAGGCGAGAAGGTTTTAGCGTTAGATGGTAATGTCTATAAATTAAATAACAATCATTTAGTAATTGCTGACGGTAATATACCGATTGCCATTGCTGGCATTATGGGTGGTGAAAAGTCAGCGGTTTCCGACAAGACTAAAACCATTGTCTTTGAAGCAGCAACTTTTGATCCAGTATTGACTCGACAGTCTGCTAGAGATTTAAATTTACATTCTGATTCGTCCAATCTGTTTGAGAAAGGCCTTCATCCGGAAGCAACATTCCCGGCAATTTTAAAAGCGGTTGAACTAACCAAAAAAATAGCTGGTGGTAAAGTGGCTGGTCCACTGATTGATGTTTATCCAACGACTTATAAACCAACCACTATTAAATTTGATCCAACAGTTATTAAAAATTATCTTGGTGTAGATATTGCTACCGACCAGGTTATCAGTATTCTCGAATCGTTAGATTTTAAGGTTAGTGGTAGCAAAATCCTAAATATTACAGTGCCATTCTGGCGAGCTAATGACGTTAAGCTAGAACATGATATTATCGAAGAAATTGCCAGAATTTTTGGTTACCATAATCTACCAGTGGAATTACCAGCTGGGGTTATTCCGGTTGAAAAGACAAATCAAATTTTTTACTGGGAAGATAAAATTAAAGATTTTTTTGTTAGCTTAGGATTCTCCGAAAGTTATAATTATTCAATGGTTTCTAAAGAGCAATTACAAAAGGTAAAATTTTCAGTTAAAGAGGCAATTAAGATTTACAATCCCTTGAATGAAGACATGGAATATATGAGGACAACTCTACTACCCCAAGTTTTGCAAAATATTGCCGATAATATTAAAAAGTTTCCAGCTCAAAAATCATTTGAGCTAAGTAGTGTTTATGTCAGTCAAGACAATAATTTGCCCCAGGAACTATTAAAATTAACAGCGGCTATTTCCGGTGACAACGTTTTTTTAACGGCTAAAGGAATTGTTGAATTGTTGATTAGTAAACTAAAGTTATCAAACAGACAGTTTAATTTAACCGATTCAAAATGTCCACTTTGGGAAAAGGAACTGGCCTTTGATATATATCTGGGAAAAGATTACCTGGGTCAGTTTGGTATTTTTAAACGCAATATTGCAGAAAAATTTGGCATTAAAAGAGATGTCGCAGTTATTGATATAGATTTTAACACCTTAATTAAAAAAGCTTCAGCGGTCAAAACTTTTGAACCGATTCCCGAGTTCCCCAGCGTTAGTCGGGATATTGCCTTGGTGGTTGATCAAAAATTGAGCTGGGAGGAAGTAAGTAGTTTGGTTGTAAAAGCTGATAAATTAATAGTTAATGTCCAGTATCTAAGTACCTTTATTGATCAGTCACTAGGTAAAGGTAAAAAAAGTTTAGCTTTAAGAATGATTTTTCGAAGTGGTGATAAAACATTGAAGTCAGAAGAGGTTGATGATATAGTTAAGAAGGTGGCTAAGAAGTTAGAGAAAACTTTCGAAGCTAAATTAAGATAGAAATTATTAATTAAAATATGCTTTTAGAAACATCAAAAGATTTACTACTTGTTGTTATCGCTGCAAGCATTGCCTTGTTTACCTTGTTTACTTGTTGGGCAATTTTTTATGTGGTAATGATGCTGCGTAATGTGAGCAAGATGACCGTCAGTATTCGTGAAAAGCTAGAATTGGTTGATAATATTTTGAAACTGGTTAAAGATAAACTGGAAAAAGGTTCAAATCACATGGCCCTACTTTCTGATTCAGCAATTAAGTTAGCCGGTTTTTTTGTTGACCAAAAGAGTAAGGCAAAGAAAAGTAGGAAAAAGAAGAAATAAGTAGTATAATATTTATACTTTAATTTAGGAGGGGAGTTTACTTCCCTTGGGAGTTATTGATTCGTCAGACTTCCTAAACACAAAATTATGTCTTTTGTCCATTTGCACAACCATTCCCATTATTCTTTGCTTGATGGTCTTACTAAGATTGATCATTTAGTCAACAAAGCTAAAGATTTTGGCATGCCAGCCGTGGCCTTAACTGATCATGGAGTAATGTATGGTTTAATAGAATTTTATCAGCAAGCAGTAAAGACCGGTATAAAGCCAATTCTCGGGGTGGAAGCCTATGTTGCCAGACACGGGCACAAAGACAAAAGACCAAAAATTGATGACAGTCCTTATCATTTGATATTATTAGCCCGAAACGAAGTAGGCTATAAAAATTTAATTAAGCTAACAACCATCGCTCACCTGGATGGTTTTTATTATAAACCAAGAGTAGATTTTGCACTTCTAGAAAAGTATAGTGAGGGACTGATATGTTCGTCAGCCTGTTTGCAGGGTGAGATTTCAAAAAATATTTTAAACAATGATGATAAAGGAGCCGAGGAAACAGCTAAGCGGTACTTAAAAATTTTTGGGGAAGGAAACTATTATTTGGAAGTTCAGGAACATCCAAGTATTGGTAATCAAGGTATTGCCAATCAAAAAATTATTGAGCTGGGTAAAAAATTAAGCATCCCCGTTATTACCACTAATGATGTTCATTATTTAAATGCTGATGATGATAATGCTCAGGACGTGTTACTTTGTATTCAAACTAAAAAGATATTATCAGATACTGACCGGATGTCTTATATAGGAGAAGATTTTTCAATGAAATCTCCAGATCAAGTGAGAGAAGAGTGGAAAGATCATCCAGAATTTCTCTCTAATACTTTAAAATTAGCCGAGAAATGTAATGTTGAATTGGAATTAGGCAAGACTTTGTTACCTACTTTCGAAGTTCCGAAAAATACCACAGACATTGATTATCTAAAAGAGATGTGTCAGCAAGGTTTAAAACAACGGTATGGTGATAAAATTACTCCTGAAATTAAAAAAAGATTAGAGTATGAACTTGGTATTATTGCCAAAACTGGTTTTGCGTCATATTTTTTAATTGTGGCCGATTTTATAAATTGGGCCAAGAGTCAAAATATTGTAGTTGGTCCTGGTCGAGGTTCAGCCGCCGGTAGTTTAGTGGCTTATTTAACCAGCATCACTAATATTGATCCGTTAAAGTACGATTTAATTTTTGAGAGATTTTTGAATCCGGAGAGAATATCAATGCCTGATATTGATACCGATTTTGCTGATACCCGTCGCGATGAGGTTATTGATTATGTGTCCCAAAAATATGGTAAGGATCATGTTGCCCAAATTATAACTTTTGGTACTATGGCCGCTCGGGCGGCGATCAGAGACGTTGGTCGGGTGATGGATTTGCCTTACACTTATTGTGATAAGGTTGCCAAGATGATTCCGATGTTTATGAATTTGGACGATGCGATTAACACCGTTCCTGAGTTTAAGGAAATTATGGTTGACCCAGACGGTAAGCGGTTAATTGAAATTGCTAAAAAGCTGGAAGGTTCAATTCGTCATGCTTCAACCCATGCCTGCGGCATCGTAGTTACACCCAAACCGATGGATAATTATGTTCCGATGCAGCAATCAACTCAGCATGAAAATGAAATTGTTACTCAATATGGTATGCATGCCGTTGAAGACTTAGGTCTGTTAAAAATTGATATGCTGGGTCTTAAGAATTTAACGATTATTGAAAATACTTTAGATATTTTAAAGAAAGCCAGAGGTATTGATATTGACATTGATGCAATTCCTCTTGATGATAAGAAAACTTTTGAGTTACTGCAACGGGTTGAGACTACAGGGGTATTTCAATTGGAAAGTTCTGGCATGAGGCGTTATCTGAAACAGTTAGTGCCGACTGAACTGGAAGATATTATTGTGATGGTTTCACTTTATCGTCCAGGTCCAATGGAGTTTATTCCAGACTACATAAAATCCAAACATGGTTTACAAAAAGTGTATTACCTGGATGAGCGGATGAAACCAATATTAGAAAAAACTTACGGAATTATTGTGTATCAAGAGCAGTTAATGGAAATTGCCAGAGAGCTGGCCGGATTTTCTTATAGTGAAGCCGATGTTTTACGAAAAGCAGTTGGTAAGAAAATTGCTAAGCTACTTCATGAGCAAGAAGAAAAAGTAATTTCTGGTATGGTAACAAATGGTATTGAATCAACCGTGGCTAAACAAATTTGGGATTATGTTTTACCTTTTGCTCGTTACGGCTTTAATCGTTCTCACGCGGCTTGTTATGCAATGATCGCTTACCAAACTGCTTACCTCAAAGCACGTTATCCATCAGAATTTATGGCCTCACTATTAACTGCCGACTATGGCAATGTTGACCGGATCGCCATTGAGGTAGAAGAGTGTCGCCAGATGGGCATTGAAGTTTTAGCACCAGATGTTAATGAGAGTTTTTCAACTTTTACCGTTGTTTATGACTCATTAGAAGTTAAAAAAGATAAGGAAAGTAAAAAAATTCGTTTTGGGCTCAGTGCTGTTAAAAATTTAGGATCAAATATAATTAAGGAAATTATTAAAGAGCGACGAGAAAATGGACCTTTTAAAGCTCTTGAAGATTTATTAAGTCGGGTAAAGACCAAGGATTTAAATAAAAAATCACTGGAAGCGCTAATCAAATGTGGAGCGATGGATAATTTAGGTGAGCGCAACAAGTTGCTATACAATATGGACAAGCTATTGGTGTTTATCAAAAGCATTAACGCTGAAGCAGACAGTAACCAATCAAGCCTGTTTGGCATGATGGCAACAGAAACAGCTATTCCAAAATTAAGATTAGATCATATTGACCCAGCTGATGATAAGCAAAAACTTAATTGGGAGAAGGAAATTTTAGGTCTTTATGTCTCCGCTCATCCGTTGACCGAATTTCAGCCATATCTTCAAGGCAAGGTGGTTAACATTAACGATTTAAGCGGTGATTTTGATTATGGCGAGCAAGTTTTAAAAGTAGCCGGGGTCATTACAAAAGTTAAAAAAATAATCACTAAAAAAGGCGAACCAATGTTGTTTGTTAGAATAGAAGATAATACGGCTGGAGTTGAAGTTTTGGTTTTTCCCAGCATCCTTAAGGCTAATCCAGAAGTTTGGGAAGAGGATAAAATTATTGGGGTTAATGCTCGGTTGTCTGACAAAGATGGTGAAACAAAATTAATTTGTAATTTAGCAAAAGAACTTAGCCTAGATAATGTTTCAGAAATCATGAGTGAGCTTGATCAATTTGTTGATCGTGGGCGAAATGGTCATTGGAAAAAATCATTTGCTAAGAAAGAAGTCAAACAAGAAATTTTAGTAAAAGGTAATGCATTTGTTTTGTTACCAAGAACAACTAGCAGTGACTTGAACGAAAAGTTGAAAGAAGTTTTTAATGGTAACCCAGGAAAATACAAAGTGGTCTTAGTCATTAAGGACAATCAAGGCTTTAAAAAAATCATTACTAATTTTTTAGTCGATAATAATCAAGGAATCCAGAAAGAAATAGAAACTATTTTAGGAGCTAATTCTTTCAAAGTAGAAGAGGCTATTTGATTGTAAATTTTTCATTTTTTTTGTATTATAAAGCCAGATAATATGTTGCCAAGATCATTTCTTAAAATTGGGTTAATATTTTTAATTTTATCCATTGTCGTATTTGGTGCGGCTTTTTACTTGATTTGGGCTAAAGTTACCATCATTATCACTATGGATAGCGAAAAAATTAGCCGGGAATTTGTCTTTGATGTCAAAGAACCCACTATCATTCCTTCATTAGAAGAAGGAGAGGCAGTGCCGGGGAAATTAAAATTAGTTGTGGTAGAAGGTGATCTGTCGACTGAAGCCACTGGGTCGCGTTCCGTTGATTCCAATGTTGTTGGTGAAGTTGTAATTACTAATGATTATAGTAAGGAACAAAAATTGATTACGACCACCAGATTAGCTGCAGCCGATGATCCAGATACCGTGTTAGTTCGTCTTAACAAAGATATTACAGTTGCCCCAGGTGAAAAAATTAAAGTTCAGGTCTATGCCGATGACTACGATGCTTTTAAAAAAATTGAGCCAACCCGTTTAATAATTCCTGGGTTGTGGGGTCCCCTCCAAGAAAAAATTTATGCCCAAGTGGAAAGCAGTTTAGATAAGATAGACATCGAGGTTGCGGTGGTGACTCAAGAAGACTTAGACAAAGCGGAAAACGATTTACGAGATCAGTTGTATCAGAAAGCTTTGTCCGAGGTAAATCAGCAACTAGAAAATCATGAAACCCTGTGGCCAAAATTAGTTTCAGCAAAAGTTATTGAATCTGGCCACGATACTGAAGTTAACGAGGAAGCAGCGGAATTTAAAACTACTCTTAAAATAGAAGCAGCAATCGTGGTTTTTGATGAGAGCAAGCTTATTAATTTAGCCAGGGAAAGAATCAAGACAGAAATGCCAGAGGAACAGCAGTTGATTGATTTAGACCCAACCAGCTTTTCTTATTTGGTTGAAAGTTACAGTTTTGAGAGTAATGAGGCTACAGTGAAAGTAAATTTGGAAGCTAACTCGATTGGTAGCGATACCTCAGGATTTTTAGATAAAAGTTTACTGACTGGTAAAACCGAGGAAGAAATAAAGTCATATTTTTCACAATTTCCTCAAGTGAAATCGGTTGAAGTCAGATTTCAGCCAGTTTGGCTAAAAAAGACCCCTCAGTTTCAGGGTAAAATTAAGGTTGAAATTGCTCAATAAATAGGGAAAAAATTCAAAATTTAAGGTAGTTAGATTGTGGCTTGAGATAGTAATGTCTCGAGTTTTTTAGTATCGACAAAAACTTAACATTATGTTAAGTTTTTTGGTCTATTGTCAATTGGATGGTCCTTTTGACATGGCAAAACACGGGTGATCAATTTAATAATAAACTTGATCACAAAAACGAAAAAGGAGATTTGGTTGCGGGAAAAGACAAAAATGAAGGTAATGGAGGAGTAGGAACTGCAGCACCGCCAAAAAGGCGAGCGGCAAAGAAGAAAGCCGCTGCCAAAACGTCGGCCGCCAGCAAGGCAGCCGCAAAAAAAACGGCGGGAAACGGTAACAGCAAAGATGCCGCGACGGAACCGGTAAAGGCGCCGTTTGTTTTTACCTCGGCGCAAATCAAGACTGAAACCATTGAGGTTACAATCAAAGGTTCGTCGCCGTTGTTAATGAACCCGTTGACCGACGCGACACTCGAAGGTTTGCGGACCGGCGTTCATCCGCCAGTCAAGAAAGATGGTCCGGCATCAGACGTTGCCCGGACCAGAGTTTACCGGGCACAGAACTTTGTACCCGTGAAAGAAGGAGATCTGGGGCCGGTAGTAATGCCCTCGGTTAACTTTTTGGCTTGCCTGGTAGAAGCCGGCCGAAGCGTTAAGAACGGCAAAAAGCAGATATCGACGGCCAGTACGACTACTCTCTACAGTTTCTTGGAGATTCTGGAACCGGAATTTCCGTTGACTGATCTGCAAGAGGAAAATACCCAAGACGGTGAAGGTTGGATAACCGACTGCCGTCGTGGTGTTTTGGCCCAAAACAACATTGCGGTCTGTATTGTTCGGCCGCGGTTTGATATTTGGAGCTTCAGATACACCATGACTATCGATTTGGGCGAGATCGACGAAGGCAAGGTGGCGGAACTGATAACCACCGCCGGCAAAAAAGTCGGCTTGTGCGATTTCCGGCCAGCCAAACGTGGACATTTCGGTCGCTTCGCGATCACTGACTGGAAAAAGGTCAACAAGTAGTTCTGTTCATTTGTCACAATTTTGAGTAATGCTCAAGCATGCTGCCGTAGCGAGTGGTCGCCCGGCGCCAGGCTAAGTAGAGCAAAGCTCATTATTTTGTGCTCATTGGGGTGGGGACTTTCTTCGGAAAGTCTCCACCATTTTTACCAAGTTTTTGCACTTATTTATATTTACGCACACTAATGTGTGGCGTAGTCAGGCTGAGCTCTGTTTAGCTGTCTGGAGCAGTCCATGGGACGGGATTCTCATAATGAGCTTTCCCGTCATTTTTTTATTCTTGACAACATCTATAAAAAGATTTATTATTAATTTACCTAAAGGTGATTGGTACAACTACCATTCGTACTCCTTGGTCAAAAGGATCTCTTGTACGTAAGAGACTAAATCTCTAGGTCCCGCCTACGCTTCGCTTTGGCGGGCAAGCAATCAAATTAAGTGCTTGTTGTTAGCTAGATAATTAGCAACAAGAATTTGGGTGGAACCCCCCAGATCTTGAATAGATCCTGAAACAAGCTCAGGACATGGTTCAGGACGGGGCCCAAGCAGAAATATTCTGGTTGGTTTTTTTGTTTTAAATTATGGCAAGTAACATCACATTAAAGGGAGATAATATAATCTTAAGGCCGTTGTCATTGAAAGATGCTCCAAATTTTTGTAAATGGTTAAAAGATCAAGAGGTTGCAAAATTTTTAGGTATTTATGACCAGCCGGTTCCAACTCTAAAAGAAGAACGTCAGTGGATCAAGGATCATCAAAAAGATAAAGAAACACTAGATCTAGCCATTGAGACTAAAGAGGGGGTACATATTGGCTCTATTGCCTTAAGAGATTTGAGAAGTAATAGTAACCGTGCCACTTTTGGTATCATGATTGGGGACAAGAAATATTGGGGACAAGGGTTAGGCACCGAAGCGGCAAAATTAGTTATTGAGTATGGTTTCAAAAAATTAAAACTTCATCGTATTTATTTACAACATTTAGCTTATAATATTAGAGGGCATAAGTCTTATAAAAAGGTGGGCTTTAGAAAAGAAGGAGAATTTCGAGATCAAGTTTTAAGAGACGGACATTATCATAATGTGATCTGGATGGGAATTCTAAAAAATGAGTATTTAAAAAAGAAACAAAAAAATAATAAATCCAAGAAAAAATCTTATGGACGAAAAGCTAAAAAAAATTAGACACTCTTCTTCTCATGTATTAGCCCAAGCAGTACTTGAGCTTTTTCCTGATGCCAAGTTAGCGATCGGACCGGCAATTGAGGACGGTTTTTATTATGATATAGATCTTGGCAGTAAAACTTTTGCCCAAACAGATTTAGCCAAGATTGAAAAAAAGATGAGACATATTATTAAACAGAATCAAAAGTTCGAACAGTCAGAAATGACCATTGATGAGGCCTTAAAATTTCTTAAATCAATTAAACAACCTTATAAAGTTGAATTAGTTAATGATTTTAAAAAGCGTGGTGACAAAAAGGTTGGTTTTAATAAAATGATTGCCATTGATGGTAAAGAGAAATATATTGATCTTTGTGCTGGCAATCATGCCAAGTCAACAAAAGAGATTGGGGCAATCAAACTTTTAAAAGTTGCTGGAGCTTACTGGAAGGGTGATGAAAAGAATAAGATGCTTCAACGTATCTATGGAGTGGCTTTTAATAATGAAGCGGAGCTTAAAAATCATTTAGAACAACTTAAAAAAGCCGAGGAAAATGACCACCGTAAATTGGGACAAGAGTTGGATCTGTTTACGTTTTCTGAGTTAGTTGGTGGCGGACTGCCAATGTTTACGCCACGCGGTACTATTATTAGAAATGCCTTAGACCAGTACCTAATCGATTTGCAAGAGCCTAAAGGTTTTCAGCGTGTATGGATACCACACTTAGCTAAAAAAGAGTTATATCAAGTTTCAGGGCATTGGGATAAGTTTAGTGATGATATTTTTCACGTTTCGTCAAAAGGTGAAGAAGCTTTTGTATTAAAGCCGATGAATTGCCCTCACCACACTCAAATTTATGCGTCTCGCCAGCGTAGTTATCGTGAATTACCATTAAGATATTTTGAAATTACTTCAATGTATCGTGATGAAAAAGCTGGTCAATTGCACGGTTTAACCAGAGTACGATCAATCACTATTGATGATGCTCATGTTTTTTGCCGCCCAGATCAGATAGAAGAGGAAGCTAATTTGATTTATGATATTATTGAACAGTTTTATCAAGTAGTTGGTATGGAAATTATTCCTAGGCTATCTTTATCAGATCCTAAACAACCAGATAAGTATATTGGTGAGCCAAAGGTATGGAAAGAAGCCGAGGCAAAATTAAGAAGTATTTTAAAAAAGCGCGTAAAAACTTTTGAAGAAATAGAAGGTGAAGCCGCTTTTTATGGGCCCAAGATTGATTTTGAAGCTAAAGATGCTATTGGTCGTAAGTGGCAGCTGGCGACTATTCAGCTTGACTTTAATATGCCTAACAGATTTAAACTTGAATATACAGACGAAAGTGGTGATCGAGTCAGGCCTGTTTTAATCCATAGGGCCATTGCCGGATCGTTTGAGCGGTTTATGGCTATATTAATAGAACATTATGGTGGTGCTTTTCCTTTGTGGTTAGCACCAGTTCAAGTACAAATAGTACCGGTTAGTGAAGGTTTTATTAAAGACGCCAACAAATTAGCTGATGAGCTTAAAGAACATGGAATTAGGGTGTGGGTTGATGATTTAGATGAAACAGTTGGTAATAAAATCCGTAAGGCAGAAAAACAAAAAATTCGTTACATGCTAGTAATTGGTGAGAAAGAAGTAAAGAGTAAAGATTTAAATGTTCGTATTCGAGGACAAAAAGAAGTTGAAGTAATAGATCGCCAGAAATTTATTTCTAAAATTTTAAAGGAAATCAAGGATAAAAAAAACCTCTCCTGATAAATCAAGGAGAGGGGATGTAACTAAGGAGCATTAATCGCCTGCTAAGCAGGTGATTTTTGTTTGATTAACACAGCACTGAATACGATGATCACCAGGATCAAAATTGCCATTGACCAAGGGGAAATCGGCATACCTACACCAGGGGGCCTAATAAAACCATCAGCCAATGCGAACTTGGAGAAGCCAGTGATTTCAACGGTTAGAGTGTTGTTAACCAAGTCTCGAGAAACTACCGTTAAGGTAAGAGGTGGCCCATTACCATACTCGACGATATTGAGATTTGACTCGTCCAAGCCAAGAATCTCGGCATCAGTGTAGCGAACAGTCAGAGTAGCCGTTGATCCTTGTGGTGGAGTAATGGTAATCCCGTTGGGACCGAACAACCTGGTCAATTTTACACCTGCGAGGTCTGCCAAGGCTAATTCCTGAAACGGGGTTATCGGCGTGTAGACCGTAATGGTAATTAAGCCATCGCCCGGAATAGCAATGCCGCCAATTGTCGTGCCGGCTGGCAAAACAAGCCTCAATCCAGATCCATCTTCAAGAATGATCTCTTCTGCAGACACCCCAGATTGATCCACAAAGATCGTTGTTGATATATTCAGAGTCCCTAGGTTCAACGATACTCCCGTTGTAAAGTTGACGTCTACAAAAGCGAATCTTGTGCCACCATCTGCAGAATGAAGGGCTTTTTGATGACCATCACTATTCAGAAACCTAGGATTTGGAATATCAACAATCGCATCCTCACGTTTGACAACTGCAATGTCATGGTCAGAACTTGCGTAAGTACCTGGGTCAGACTCATCGAAAGTACCAGTAATATCAACGGTGTAGAAAATTAATGATCCGTCTTGCGATGCTTGAGGATTAGTAGCGTAAGTATCTTCTGGGTTCAGAAGATGAACGAGTGGATTAGCCCCTATACCAGTAATTGGCTGAGTTGATCCGCTAAGAACATCAGCGATCCCTTCAATCGCGAAAAGGCGACGACTTGTAGGCGTCCAAGGCTGTTCAACCAGCAAGGTGTCACCATCAGGTGATAATACTGAATTTACAAACAGATTGGACGTATTAAGAATTTTCACCACCGAAGCCAGATTCGGTACAGCCGAATCATTAATATCCATGGCGAAGATTCCTTCGGAATAAACTGGTCCATCGCACCAAGATATAATTGACACTATTAGTTTATAACCGGAAGAGGTTAAAACAATAGACGGATCTCTAACGTCATAACAATCATTGGCAAAACCAAAATCGTCAGGACGTATAAAACCATTGTCAAAAGTATCAGGTGTTATGGCGCTAGCCCTACCAATTGAAGGCCTGTCTAGCAGCGGATTAGTTTGCAAGGCTTTGGTGGTGTAGAGAATGAACTGGCTATTTGGTGACCAAGCAATTGGTGAATTCCGAATTTCCTCGGTTGCTTGAACAAATCTTACCTCATTTCCGGGATTGGTTAAATCGGAAATCCACAATTCAAATACCCACGCACCAGATGATTCTTGTTGTAACCAAGCCAAGGTTTGGCCAGTAGGATCCCAGCTAGGTTGATCAAGCCAGAGACTGACATTTAACAACTGTATTTTGTTACCTTCATCCATTGCATAGTCTTCGGCTTGAGCGTTGGATAGCAAAAGTGTTACGATCGCGATCGTTGCAATTCCAGCGCACATCATATTACTACTCATTCTGCTGTTCATTAGCGTTCTCCTGTTAAAGTGGGGTTTGAGGCTCATTTCTGAGCAAAAAAATTTCAAGGAGCTCTTGTCTTGGCCACAAAGCCAAGATAATCACATAATAGCTAAAAAATTACTGTTTAGTCAAGATATATAAAATTTTACTTTTATAAAAAAAGAACCCCACAGTTTGACATTATGCAAACCAGGGGGTTTTGTTAGCCTTGGACTTCTACACTTGTTAGCGTAAGAAAGTCACAGGTGTGGACCTTGGCGGCAGAGTGTTGCCGATAAAAGTCATCACTCGATAGCCGTTAGTCCATTGCGGCATAGTAAGAACATCTTCGTGGGCAATTTGCAATACGGGAGTCCAGGTAAAGTCAGTCCAGATGAACCAACTTTGGCCGGCGACTTCGTTATAGGTCCCAGGGAGTAGTTCAGGAAAGGCAGGATCACCGAGTAGTTGGACTGACAACACACTACCCTCGCTATTTGAGCTAGCACAGCCATTAGCTTGAGTGCACTCAATATCGGCGACTAATGTCAGAACCTTTGTTGTCCCGGCCGGAACCGTATAAGGCTCGAAGAAATCAACCACGACAACCGTATCGTCATCGAGGATAAATTCTCCGTCTGGATTTTCCGCCACGAATCCCTCGCCAATGACCTGGCCCAATTGATCAATCACCTGAAGATTGCCTAAGCCGACGTTGTCTGCCCGAACGGCAAATGACAACCTTCCTAAGCCGAGATCACCAGACGAGTCAGCGGTGATGCCAAAGGCGTAGAGCGGTTTTATTTGCTCAATTCCCGCAGCAATTGTTCCTCCCGGAACTCCGCCAGACGAAAGCAGATCGTTGGTGGCGACGTATGGTACCGACCTAAACAGGTGAAAGTCGCTGGAGGAAGCCTCATCGACTACCTCAACTGTTCTACCGGACAATTCACCTTTAGCGATAATCTCTTCTCCAGGGATATAAAGATTGAAACCCTGGCCAGATTCACCAATTGAACCAAGACGTTGGTTAGAGTCAGAGGTGTCAACTTTTATTGTTAAAGTCACAACCTCATCTTGCGGTAAGAAGATAGATCTTGATCCCAAGTCGATACCACCACTGGCATTGGTAGGTATGTAACCTGCTTCGATGCGGGCAATTATATCATCACGCCCGGTTCGGCGTAAATAATCGAATACCGCATCGGACACATTATCCATCATGGTAGGCTCATTCTGGATAATCAATTCTGCATCTCGATAGATAGAAAGGAGCCTCACCTGATCTGGTCCACCATCATTGAGCTTGCCAAAGTATACAGGCAAGGTCTCCAACCAAATGTTCTCATGAATCGCCAGTAGGTTGAGCCGCATAGCAGTGATGCCATTTGTTGATCCCGGCAGCAGAGAATGATTTGGAGTATCCACTTTTTTGCTAATGGACAGATGACCTTTTTCAAGGACAGTAACCACCGGGCCTACTAATCTGCGGGCCGGAGTGATCCTGGCTGGACGTCTGTCTACAGGCTTAAAGGTGATCTGCCGGAGATGAAGAACAGCTTTGATCGAGGTGTTGTCATTGATACCCGGGCTGACACCAAATGTAACGTACAGTGACAACTTACCATCACTATCAATAAACTGTGGAATACCATCAGGGTCAAGATCAAATTGGACCCAGCCGTACTCTCGGTCAACCCCGGCCGCGATATCAGCGTCAGGATCATTAGTTGTTCTGAGTTGTCTGCCGTCGTCGGTATACAGACTAAAGTCGTGCAACCAATTAACTACATCACCATCGGTTTCCACTCTTAACCGAATAGAGGTAATGTCTTGACCCCAATCATAGTGATTGGAAAAGTTTAGCCAGGTTAGCCGAATGTTTCTACTACCGGCCACTACAGTTTGTTCAACGCCTCCAAGAGAGACCTGAACAAACCCTTGCGGAGACCGGTACTGTCTGGTCGTTGGTTTCCAGTGCCCTCGTTGAGCTGCGCAGGACGAGCTAACCAACGTTAAAAGCATCGCCATCACAATCAATCTCTTCATCGTTTCTCTCCTCGTAAATTTTCAAGTTGCATTTAGTCCACCATGGACTGAAATTTCTTTGTTTTGCTGTCTTTTTTAGACTTTTAAGACTAACATAAAATTAGTATTTTGTCAATAAATTAGCTTGAAATAGTCAATATTATATGATATTCTATAGACTATCATGAAATACAAAATAATCACTTTTGGCTGTCAGTTTAACGTGGCTGATAATGAAAAGGTAACCACCGTTTTAGAAAATTTAGGCTACCAAAAAACTACTGATGATAATCAAGCTGATTTGGTAGTAGTTTTAGCTTGCTCAATCCGCCAAACTGCTATTGATCGGATTTATGGGTTAGAGAAAAAATTTAGCAAAATTAAAAAAAATAAACCACTTATCACGGCTTTGTCTGGCTGTATTTTGGAATCTGATAAAGTTAAGATGTCTAAATTTTTTGATCTGGTTTTTCCGATAACTGACCTACCTAAATTACCAAGCATATTAGCCAAAAAAGTTTTACGTCTGCCAGCAGACTATTCAGAAATTCATCCCAGCTACCAGTCAAGTTTCCAGGCCTATGTACCAATTATGATGGGTTGTAATCAATTTTGTTCTTTTTGTGTAGTACCTTATGTTCGAGGTAGAGAAGTTTCAAGGTCTCCAAAAAATATTATTAAAGAATGTAAACATTTAATTGCTCGAGGTTATAAAGAGATTATTTTAATAGGACAGACAGTTAATAGTTATAAACATAACCAGACAGATTTTTCAAAATTATTACAACAAGTGGATGCAATTTCTGGCCATTTTTGGTTGAGCTTTTCTAGTAGTCATCCTAAATTTATGACCGACAAGTTAATTAAAGTAATGGCCACAGGAGAACATATTATTCCTTATTTACATTTACCAATACAATCAGGAGATAATAAGATGCTGAAAATAATGAAACGATTTTACACGGTCGGACAGTATAAAAAAATTATCACAAAAATTAGAAAAGCAATACCGGGTATTGCCGTTTCTACTGATATCATTGTCGGTTTTCCCGGTGAGACTAAAAAGCAATTTGCCGGTACGATGCAGTTATTTAAAGATATAAAATTTGATATGGCATTTCTGTCACAATATTCTCAAAGATCTCATACCAAAGCAGCTGAGCTAAAAGATAACGTTACAAAAGACGAAAAGAAAAGGCGAGAGAAAGCTTTAAATATTATCTTAAAAAAAACCGCACTAACGCATAACAAAAAATTAGTTGGTCTAACAGTTGAAGTTTTAGTTGATAATTACAAAGATGGTTTTTGCTTTGGCAAGACTAATAGTTATAAAAATATTAAGTTTGCATCAGACATAGACCGAACAGGTGAATTAATATTTATTAAGATTACCAGTTGTTATGCCTGGGGGCTAAGCGGGGAGTTACCGAAGGTGGTAGTGGTTTTAGGTACTACTGCTTCTGGAAAAACCAAGTTAGCTGTTGAGCTAGCCAAAAAATATGACGGTGAAATTATTTCAGCTGATTCTCGTCAAGTTTATCAAGGAATGGATATTGGCACTGGTAAGGATCTAGGAGAGTACGGCAAGATACCATACCACTTGATTGATGTGGTTTCACCCAAAAGTCAGTTTAATGTAGCGGATTGGCAAAAATTAGCCTTTGAAAAAGTTAACGTAATTTTAAAACGTGGTAAATTGCCAATTATTTGCGGGGGAACTGGTTTGTATATCTCAGCCTTAACGGAGGGTTATAATTTAGAAATTCCAAATTCCAAATTCCAAATTCCAAAAATAGATTTAAATAAGCTATCATTAAAGCAACTACTAAGTCTTCTAAAAAAAATAGACCCGGAAACTTATAAAGTAATTGATCAAAAGAATCGACGTCGAGTTCAGCGTGCCTTAGAAATTTTTTACCAAACTGGAATTCCTAAATCTGAACAAGAAGATAATAAAAAACCACCATACAATTTTTTACAGCTAGGGGTTACCTTCCCTAAGGATATTTTACATCAAAAGATTGATCAGCGCTTAGTAGCCAGAATAAATCAAGAGGGGATGATTGACGAAGTTAAAAAGTTAAGACAACAAGGTGTCAGTTGGCAGAGGCTTAATGATTTTGGATTAGAATATCGTTGGGTGTCTAATTTCTTGCAAGATAAAATTTCTGAAGAAGAATTAGTCGAAGGACTTAAAAATTCAATTCATGATTTCGCTAAAAGGCAGATGACTTGGTTTAGAAAAAATGATGACGTAGTTTGGCTTAAACAGTCAAGTCCGGCCAAGACAAAAGTTAAGCAATTTTTAGATAAATAAAAAAACGGGGCCGACACCCCGTTTTTTAATAAATTTATTACATGGTTTTCTCGAGTCCTAATCTTTCTTCCATCTCAGTCTGATACTCGTTAGCTGCAGTTATTGCATTTTCTATAAACTGTTGCTGATCACTTGCTAACTCACTAAATTTTACACCTTTAAATTCTATATCTGGATTATCTCTAAGTTTTCTGGCACCATCAGAAAGTCGTGCTTCTATACTTCCATTATCTTCTAAGAGTTTAGATAAATCCTCTCCACTTGCAAAAATATCAGCAGGTCTACCTATAGCTCTTTGTTCTCTGTCAGTTAATGATTCTCTTTCTCCCTCCTCAGCCTTCCAGCTGGCGTCAGCTTCGACAGATGAGCCCCCTCTTCCCTCAATATTTACCATATTATTTTAGTTTATTTATTAAAGTATCTTTAAGTGTTTGAGGGTCGGCCTGACCCTTAGTAGCCCTCATGGTCTGACCAATGAAATATTGAATAACTGTTTCTTTTCCGGCTTTATATTGTTCAACTTGTTTAGGATTTTCAGTAATTATTTTATCAATGATTGAATCAAGTTCTCCTTCGTCAGTACCACCAGTTAAGTCTTCTTCTTCTATTATTACTGATGGATCTTTTCCTGTCAATATCATTAATTCCAAGATTTTTTGGGCAATTGTGGAGTTAACTTTATTTTGATGTATCATGGTAATAAACTCGGCAAAATTTTCTGGGGTCACTTCTGCTTTTGCTATGGTTTTATTCTCTTTATGTAAAATTGCTAAAAGTTTATTCAACAACCAGTTACCGGTTAGCTTAGAAAGCTTGGCTTTGCCTTTTTGCCAAATTTCATCTTCAGTGCCTTCTTCTTCCCCAAGAGCAACCAACCAGGCTCGCAGTTCAGACATTGATTGTTCAAAAAAGTCCGCCAAAGCTTTATCATCGGTCATAACCTTGGCATTGTCTGAAGCTACTTCATATTCATTAATAAATCTTTGGCGTCTAGCCTGAGGTAGCTCAATCAAGCTGGCTTTAATAGTTTTGACATCAATAGTGTTTTTAACTTCCGGATTAAAGTTTAAAGGAGGTAGATCTGGTTCAGGGAAGTACCGATAGTCTGAAGCTTCTTCCTTAATTCTTTGATTTTCGGTTATTGATTTAGTTTCATTCCAGCCACGAGTAGAAAGTTGGTCTGGAGGACTGCCATCTCTCCAAAGTTGAGTTTGTCTTTTAATTTCATAATCGATGGCTTTCTCTACAGCCTTGAAGGAGTTTATATTCTTAATTTCGGTTTTGGGTTTAAGTTTATCAATAACAATATTATTAGGGTCTTGATCAGTTAAGGAGATATTAGCATCACAACGAAGATGCCCTTTTTCCATGTCAGCATTAGATACTCCCAGGTAACGCATAATCAATCTTAATTCCTGCATAAACGTTTTGGCTTCGGCAGCATTTCTTAAATCCGGTTCAGTTACTATCTCCATCAAGGGAGTACCGGAGCGATTATAATCAACTAAGGTATTTTTTCCATCAGCTGAATGTAAATTTTTGGCTGCATCTTCTTCCAGATGAAGTCTGGTAATATCAACTCGACGATTTCCCTCTTTACTGTTTACAATCAAATAACCTTTGACACCAATTGGCTGATCGAATTGCGAGATTTGATAAGCCTTTGGTAGATCAGGATAAAAATAACTTTTTCGATCAAATTTAGAAAGTTTAGGAATTTGACAGTTAATCGCTAAGGCCGACATTACTGACCATTCCACGGCTTGACGATTCATTACCGGTAGCGTTCCAGGATGGCCCATACAAATGGGACAGACCGTGGTGTTTGCCGGTTTATTTTCTCCAGTATTGTCACAAGTACAAAACATTTTTGACTTGGTTCTGAGTTGTACATGGATCTCTAATCCAATGATAGGCGTTAGATTCATATTTTAGGCTGTAGCCCCGTACAAATTACTCTGGAATTTTACGGGGTAAATTTTTTAGTTTTTTAACTTTTTATAATTAAATTTACTCATACAGAGTATCACATTATTTCTAATAAATAAAGAGAGTATTTAATCTTCGTCGACAGTATCTAGTAATTTAAATAATTTTTTTCACTTCTTTAAAAATTTTTTGGGATATTTTTTCTATCGCCAGTGGTTTTTTTCCGTCCGAACACTTAACAGTTGTCCAATTAAGTTTATCAGCAAGCAAGGTAGACCGTTGTTCGGCTTTTCTCATGTGGTCAAGAGTGTCATGACCGTCGTGGCCACTACCTCGTTTACTGACCAGTTGATAGGCTATTTTAGGTTCAACATGTAAGTATATTACTAAGTCTGGTTCTGGTATTTTAAAAATTTCAAATTCTAATTTATGCTCCCAACTAATGAAGTCATCAATCTCACCTTCGGCCATTTTGGTAGTTTGATGAATAAAATTTGAAGTATAATATCTGTCCAGTACTACCAGCTTATCAGCGGCTAACCAATCTTTAATTTTTTGGGAAGATTCAAAACGATCACCGGCATAGAGTATGGAAGCTAAATATGGATCAACCTCGGTTGGTATTCCAAATTGACCATCTAGATACTTTCTAACCATACCACCAAAGAAGTTTTGGGTGTACTGAGGAAAATCAACAGTTTCAACTGCCTGACCTTTTTGCTTCAGCTTTTTAACTAAAATATCGGTCTGGGTAGCTTTACCCGAGCCGTCGATACCGTCGATGACAATTAGTTTTCCTGACATAAAGTAAGTTGACTTTAAAAAATAAGTGATTTAATATTTAATAATTGGAGGTTAACTAATCATGTGTCTCAATCCATGAAGGAGGTGATGTGATGTCGACACTTGGATTTATTGTCTTGATGGTGCTGTGCTACTTTCTGTATTACATGCGGATGGATGATTCTGGAGAGATAAGCAATGACATTGTTAATTTGTTATTGGCTTGGATTACTCCATTAATTGGGGTGGCTGGGATCATTTTTGTGTGGGTATCATACACTCAAGGTTGGGTGCCAGATGTCTCATTTGAGCAGACCATGGTTCCTGCGATAATTTTGCAAGTCTTTGTTCAACTGCTCGTAGTTAATAATGCTTTGTTTCTTGATTATACAGGTAGCAGAAGTAGGGAGGCTACTGTTGAAGATCAACGTAAGACGGAATGTCTGTTTTGTGATTAAAATTGATCACATTGGTCGATTGCTTAACGTGCCTCAACCAGACGGAGGAAATGTCATGTTGACTGTATATTTTCTGATCGGGATGATGACGATGTATGCACTATTTTATTTCAGGGCATACAAATGCGGGCATGAAGTTGATGAGAGTGATTTATTATGCTTCCTGGGTCTCGCAACACCTTGTATTGGATGCGTTGGAGTTCTATCGTTGTGGTTGGCATTTGCTCTACGATGGCAAGGTGCTCTATCATTAGGCTGGAGTTTTTTCTCAACAGCCATCCTTATTATTTTCACTATACTTGCTTTGGTTTTGTTCGCGGCAGAAATGACCGAACATTAACTGAATACAAAGTTTTTGGTGGCAATATCAGTTCATTTGGCGATAGTTACGACTGTCGTCTTTTTTTATTTCAAAATTTTATACCTTAGTTGTAGAGCCTCATCTCCTAGCTTATTAACTTCCAACAGTTTTAAATCAAGATCAAACTCTTCACCTTCAGTAAAGTTTAGCCCGCCGCCAAATATTTTCGGTTCTATTGTAATCAAAATTTCGTCAACTAAGCCAGCTTTTAAAAAATAAGAATTAGTTCTAGCACCGCCACCTAAAATAGCTGATTCAAAGCCACGGTCTGCTAAATTTTTTACTACATCTTCCGGTGAGGCTTTAATAAATTCTAGTTGGTTAGCTACTATTTTATCCTGGTACTTTTCTGGTTCCATGCTTAGTATTAAATTTAAACGACCAGGTAAAGATTTTTGACCCATGGCAACAAAAGTAGTGTCTCCCATGATGATGGCACCATGTTTTTTGGTTTCGGCAATAAAGGCTTTTTTATCAGCCTTGGAGGTCCAGTCAGCATTGTGTGATTTATTTTTAGCAATTATACCGTCAACGGTCATTGCCATCATAATTATTAGTTTCATGGTTATACAGCTATATCAAATTTAATTCGGGGGTAGCTTTCGTAATCAATTAATTTTGTTTGTTCATAGTTCCAGTCAAAAATTGATTTAAAATCTTCCGTGGCAATTTTTGGTAGGGGATATTTATTTGAATCGCGAGATAATTGCTCTTTTGCCCCCTCAACATGGTTAACAAACAGATGAACATCACCAAGAAAGCCGACTAATCTACCTTCTTTAAAGCCAGTTTCTTTGGCTATTAAGTGTAACAGTAGAGCATAACTGGCGATATTAAATGGCAAGCCCAACATTATATCAACAGAGCGTTGATTCCACATTAAGTTTAGCCTCCCATCAATGACAGTGACTTGATAAAGATAATGACATGGCGGTAATGCCATTTCACCCAGCATAATTGGATTCCAGGCCGACACAATCATTCGGCGGTCATCAGGATTTTTTTTAAGCATTTCAATAACACGTTTGAGTTGATCAACGCCTTTGTCCGTGTAATCTGAGTCGTAGCTGTCATATTGAGCATTAAAATGACGCCATTGAAAACCATAAATTGCTCCTAAGTCACGTTCCTCTAGCATCCGTTTTTTTGATTGCTCATCATGTCCATAGGGAGCTTTTTTAGGATTGGCCCATTCATCCCAGATATGATTATTGCGATCCAGTAACCACTGCTTATCAGTAATACCTTTGATGAAAAATTCTAATTCACTAGCCACTAATCTTAAGGGAACTTTTTTAGTAGTTAAAAGAGGAAATCCTTTAGACATATCATGCTCAAACATTGCGCCAGCCATGGTCAAGGCTTCAATTCCTTGGCGAGGCATTTTTTTTATGCCAACGTCTAAAACTTTTTGTACAATATCCAGATAAGCTTTCATAATTTAAAGTTTAAATGCTTCCTGCCAAATTGAAGATGGTTCTATCCTTTTGAATTTGGTTTCGGCATAATTAAAAACCGGACCAATAGCCAAGAATAACCGTCCTTGCTCATTAGGATAAATAACTACGATATAATCAAAGCCATTAATTTTTTCAATTAAGATATTATTTTTATCTACGATATGCTCAAAAGAATAAAAATTTTGAATGTTTTCCTTTTTAATATCTCCAAAAATTATATTTAGTTGTCTGGCATAGCTATTAATGAAGTCATAATCAGTCGCTTCCAAGGTTTGATTTTCCAATTCTTTTTGAGCAATAGCACTGGACTTTTCTAAAATATTTTTTAAAGCTTCTAATCGTTGAAATGGCTTACCGATTGGTGAAATTATTTCTAAACTCAAAAATCCATTCATCACCATGTTAACATTAGCCAGCAGTTCATTGTATAGCTCAACTTGCGGTTCAATATAACCATAGGGGAAATAGTTACCAAAACCATCACCCAAAATTTCTTCAAATGCCTGTTTTTCGAAATTAATTTCTCTATGAGTCAGTGACCAGGTAGCTAAACCGGTACTTAAAGATTTTTTACTCCAGGCCTCGCTGTTCATAAAAGATGGCCAGGCAGTACGGTCCTGGTCATTGAGATTTTGTAAAGCCGATAACATCGCCAGATAGGAATTATCGTGCCAAGTGTTTTGATCAAATTTCATTACCTGATCAACAAAATTATTTATTCTCGACAAGTAAGACGGATAGTTGTCATCCAGAGACTCAGTCAGTACTTGCCTGGCGGCTTGGTTATCTAGCAGGTTAAAGAGGTCTAAGCCAGTTACGATACATCGATTAATATCTCCTTGATTATTGCAAGCGGTAAAAGGTAGTTCTTCTCTTGGTCCAACAGTCCGGTGATTACCAATTTCCGTACCAGTCAACGAGTCAAATAAACTTGTTTCCAGTAAATGGTAATCCCGTAACAGTTTTAGACCAACTTTTTCTTTATTTTCTTTTGAGCCGCCGAGGACAGCTGGAAATTCAAAATTATTTATTTCATTTTGTAAATTGATAATATTTTGGTTGGTAGTCTCCTGGTCTGTTGCAAAAATATCATCAAAATTTAAGTCTACATCAAACACATTTATCGCTGCTTGATTATAATCTAAGTAAGTTAAATTTGACTCTAGTCCCTTGAAAAAAGAAATTGATTTATAAATATTTGCCCAGCTATTTTTTAAGTTTTGATCACTGGCCAGATCATTACTCAGCAACAATGAAGCAATAAAGTTTATACGATGATCCTGTTGGTCTAAAAGACAGTCGGCACAGTCATCGGCGGTAAACCAGAGAGGAAAGAATGATTCTTTTAACCAAGTAATTGCTAAATAGTAATTTTTTAAAATCTCAGAAGTTTGGTACTGCGCGGGAATATTGTATTCTTGATAATCGTTATCGTACAAAAAAATTGGTGATTTACTGCTCTGCTTTTTGGCAGAAATCAAACTGATTTCTTGATTAACCTGGTCAACTAAATATTCAGGCACATCAATTTTATAAAGGCTTCCTTCAAAACTGGAAAAGAATTTTTTGTCGGCGGTTAACGATTCTTTAATTTGACTTTCTTCTGGTTGCAGAAGTTTTAAAGCTACTGTTAAATATGCCAGTTCAAGGCGGTTGGCTTCGGTCAGGGTGTCAGTTTCAATACCAAATTGTAAACGTTTAGCTTCATATCTTTTCTTCGTTTTGTTATACATTTTTTCTAACAATTCCCAGAGTGAAGGATAAAATATTTCTTGCTCAATTTCTTTATAGATAATTTGTAAAGTATCTTGATACACACCAACAATTGAATCAGAACTTATAAATATTGGTAAATTTTCATCCTTTAAGTTTTTATAATTACTTTGCCAATCAGTAACCTGAGGATCAAAAGGATTATCAATAACCACAAAATTATTTTCCGTTAGCTTGGTTAAAGCTGAGTCCAAATCTATTCTTCGTGAAAAGTCACGATAATTTACCACTTCTTCTTTTATGTTATCTAATGATAATTGATAGGGAGCTACTGCCGGTGTGTACGGAGTACTAATTAGTTGCCAAAATGAAGAGATAAACTGTTTTTCTTTTTCTAAACGAGATTGTGATAATTCAGTAATTTGTTCAGCGGTTAAGGTGTCGTCAGAAGTTGGTAATGAAGGAGCTATTCCTACTTCACCAGTAAGATTTTGGTTGGCTTCAACCAGTGGTTCAATTTGTGGTTGGCCAGATCTGGGTAAGTAGTGAAAAAGAAAAAATGCGCCAATTATTATTAGAAAAATAATGATTGCAATAGCTGCAATAATTGTTATATTTTTATCTTCCATGTATTTATTTTATATTTACTTTCCGGTTGAGCCAAAGCGACCTTCACCGCGACTGGTGTTAGATAAATTTTCGGTTTCTTCTAAATCTGCTTTGATAACTGGCATAATAACTAATTGAGCAATTTTATCTCCCTTATTAATTTGATAAATTTCATTGCCAAGGTTAATCAGGTTAACATTGTATTCACCACGGTAACCAGCATCATATACTCCAGCCATAGTATGAACACCACCATTTTTTGGTAAACTACTTTTATCTTTTACAAAGGCCACATAACCAGTTTCAAACTCCAAAGCAAAACCAAGATCAAAAATTTTTCTTTCTCCTGGTTGTAAACTATAATCGTCTAAAGCATAGAGATCCAGCCCGACATCTCCCGGATGAGCATACGAGGGGATAACTGCTTCAGTATTTAATTTTTTAATTTTTACCTTCATCTATTTTTTTCCATATATCCTCAACCTGTTGATGTAAAGATTCAAAATCTCCATTGTTGTCAATTTTAAAATCGGCTTTTTTCCCGACTGCTGGCACTTGTTTGTCAGCCTCGGCTTTTTCTTTTTCCGAAAAGTCCTCAAAACTAAAGGTGTTATCACCAACATTTTCATCTCTTTTAATATACCGATCGTAACGAGTTTTTGGTTCAGCCGTAACGTAAACTAAATGAAAGTTAGGCAGTTTGGTCAGATTTTCAAAATCAGTGAACCGACGCACGCCATCAATAACAATAAGATGATGGTCAGAACTTTTTATCTTTTTTAAAATTGAATCTGCTAAAATGCTTTCGCTATAGTTTTGTCTTAAAAAAGTGGATAATGATTGCATATTATCTCTGGTTATTTCAACATCATACAACTCAAGGGTTTCTCTTAACGGATCGGAATAACGAAAAGAAACAGCCTGATGTTTCTTTTTAAGATAATCAACAATTGTTCCTTTACCGGCGGCTAATTCACCAACTAAGCCTAAAATAACTTTTCCCATTATTTAGAAACCTCCATATTTACATCACCTTCATTTGTCCTGTCGGTAATATCCTCGGAAAATAGTTTAGTTAATTCATCATTCCACTCTTGGTTTTCTTGGTAAACATCAACTTGGATGCCAGCTTCTTTCAACATGTCAACTGCTTTAGCATTTCGGTAAATCTTTCCGATAACAACTCTTTTGATACCAGCAGCAATTACGTACTTGGTACAGTGGATGCATGGATTATATTTACTGTACATGGTCGACCCAGCTGTACTGGTACTGCCTTGGACTGCGGCTTGTAAAATTGCATTATGTTCACCATGAATGGTTCGAACGCAGTGCCCTTCTTCTAATAAATGACCAACGTCAGCACAATGAGGTGATGAAGGAGGTGAACCGTTGTAACCTGTAGAAATAATTCGATTATCTTTAACCAAAACCGAGCCGGCATAAAGTCGATCGCAAGTGCCGCGGGCGGCAATAATTTTGGCAATTGCCATAAAATAATCATCCCAGGAAGGACGATAATGTTTTCTTTCTTCAGCCATAATTTTTGAAATTTTTAGGACTAATAAAGGGAATTAAGCTACTTAGTAAACCCCGTTCATTTACTAACACCTTCTATAATCTTGAGGTGTAGTATTGTACTCTTTTTGACTCCTCGGCTCTGAAATAAAAAGTCTTTGACTTTTTATTTCACTCGCTCTACGTCGCCAATAACTCATATATTTTAACAGATTTTAAGGGTTTTTGGCAAACTTGGGCAAACTTGCTGGTTATTTGACAAAATTACAGTTTATTAATAACATAAGGTATTGCTCTTTGATCCTAAGCGGACAAACATTTACATGGTGATCAATCATGCTTGGATGTTTTTTTTGTGATTGTGAAAATAAAACCAATGATCCAGCTGATAGATATTGTACTCAATGTGGAAAAGATTTAGTTTCCATTAAAATATCACTTTGTAATAAATGTGATCGTAGGCTTCATGTACCAGGTGCAATATATTGTTCTATTTGCGGAGATCGTTTACCATTTCGTAGCAAATCAAGTTTGTAGCTTGTCAGCTATCAAGTCATCAATATTTAAAAATATGGTGACTTTTTTTATAAAAAAATCCCCACCAATTAAGGTGGGGAAATATATTTACTTTAATTTAAATTTCTACTTTGACGCCCGGACCCATGGTTGAGGAAATACTGATATTTTTAAGGTAAATACCTTTAGCTGAAGAGGGCTTAGCTTTGGTCAAGGCTTCCATAAAAGCTTTATAGTTTTCAATTAATTTTTGTTCATCAAATGAAACTTTACCGATGATTTGATGAATGTTAGCGGTATCATCATTCTTAAAGTTTATTTTACCTTGTTTTAATTCGTTGATGGTTTTTTTAATATTAGTAGTGATAGTTTCATTCTTAGGGGATGGCATTAAACCTCTTGGTCCAAGTATTTTAGCGATCACTGCCAGTTTAGGCATCATGTCTGGTGAAGCTAAGGCTACTTCAAACTCAATTTTTCCAGATTTTTTAATGTCAGCAATTAGATCTTCCCCGCCAATAATATCTGCTCCGGCTTCTTTGGCTTCTTTTTCTTTGTCGGGAGCGACAAAAGCGGCAATAATTTTAGTTTTACCGGTACCGTTTGGTAAAGTAATTGCTCCACGAACTTGTTGCTCACTTTTTTTAGGGTCAATACCCAGTTTAATGTGAGTTTCAACTGAACCATCAAATTTTGAAAGATTGGTTTCTTTAACCAGTTTAATTGCTTTATCAATTGGATAAGCTTTGTCGCTATCAATTTTTTTTGAGACCTCTAGATATTTCTTAGAACGTTTCATAATTTCCTTTCGCAGTACAAACCCCCGGGATCCTGAAACGATTTCAGGACGGGGTCCTGCAAATTTATTAATTAATTTTTTACTTCCAGCCCCATTTGTCTGGCAGTGCCTTCAATAATTCTCATAGCACCTTCAATGTCTTTAGCATTTAGATCCGGCATTTTCTTTTCAGCAATTTCTTGAATTTGTGCTTTGGTCACTTTTCCGGATTTTTTCTTTAAAGATTCTCCTGACCCTTTTTTAATGTTGGCAGCTTTTTTAAGAAGTTCAGCTGCTGGGGGAGCCTTGGTAATAAAAGTATATGTTCGATCTTCGTAAACAGTAATTTCTATCGGTGTTAGTTCACCTTGTTTGTCTTTAGTTGCCTCATTAAATTTTTGACAAAATTCAGAAATATTCAAACCATGCTGTCCCAAAGCTGGGCCAACTGGTGGAGCGGGGTTTGCTTGACCGCCAGGAATTTGTAACTTTATAACTGTTTTAACTTTTTTTGCCATAGTAGTTTATCTATTAGAATAGTATTATAGTTTCTTAACTTGTAAAAAGTCAAGTTCCACCGGAGTTTCCCGGCCAAATATATTAACCAGAACTTTAATTTTGCCTCGATCCTCGTCAATTTTATCAACTTTACCTTCGTAGCCCTTAAATGGTCCATCGACAATTTTAACAGCGGTACCAACGGTAACGTCAATTTTAAAGGTAGGTTCTTCAACACCCATTCGTTTTTGAAGACTTTTAATTTCAGTGTCAGAAATTGGTGTTGGGGTAGTGCCTGAACCAATGAATCCAGTAACATTTGGTGTGTTTCGAACAACATACCAGGAATTATCATCAACCACCATTTCTACCAATACATAACCAGGGAAGATTTTCTCGGTAACTACTTTACGTTTACCGTTTTTAATCTTAATTTTTTTTTCAGTTGGAATCAAAATGCTAAAAATTTTGCCTTCCATGTCCATGGATTCAATTCTTTGAGCTAAATTTCTTTTAACGTTTTCTTCATAGCCGGAGTAGGTATGGATAACATACCAACGTCGGCCCTGTTGTAATGTCTGTTTTGGCATATTGTTACAAAATAGTCCCGACAATAATTGTTAGGAAATAGTCGGCTAGACCTAAAAAAGCAGCCACACCCAAACTGATTACTATTACTAAAACAGTGTGGTGGATAACTTCTTTTTTTGTTGGCCAAACAACTTTCTTCAATTCTTGTTGAGAGGCTTTAATGTAGTTAAATAAATGGCTTAAAATATTCATATTTGAGGTGAATTTACTTTAAATAAAGTAATTTAAAAAGCCCTTTCCGGGCTCGTTTAATTTATGAATATATATTACCATAGGTCTATTATAAAGTCAAGGAGAGATGATCATTGTATTTACTGATCAAGAATGATAGAGTTATGTTAATTAGTTTTGGTTTACTTAGCCCTCAACAAAGGGGATTAATGATGGAAAGGCTATGTCTGAAGTTTCAGTGTCCTGAATGTTCAGGACATGGCTATTCACGTCTTGAGTGGCCAATATATACCAACTTTATTGTTGTCAAAGTCTCTTGTGAACCACGTGGCCATCAGTGGTACCAAACCATCATTAATGGTCGCAGTCCTTTCGAAGAATGCGTCGGAGATTATGCAGTAGATATCGAAGCTATACCTACTGTACCAACAATCACCAGAACTGAGGCCGACGCTTTTGTCGAAGCTCTCGATACATCTTAACTCAGTTTGGTTTTATCAGATCTTTAGTCAAACCAAAAGGCCCGTTTTGTCCGGACCTTTTTTCTTTTGTTAAATTAAAATTCTGTTACCACGGTAACTTCATCGGATATCACTGGATCACCGGCTGGATAGTTGACTATTTCGGTTGGCGACATGTCAACGATATCAGAAAATTTGTGTCCCAAGCCTTTTAAATCACCTTCGGTTTCAATCCAGTGTCTAATACCATTTTTTAATAAATAGACTTTAGGATCAGTGGGAATTTTAACCAGCGAACCATCAGGGAATTCCACTGGTGGAGACCAGGTGAATTTTTGAAGTTTCTCTGGAGTGATTGTTTTAACTTTGGCGATATCTAATCGATGAAGATTAAAGATTCTGACGTGGTTAAAAACTTGTCTTTTGCCACCACGGATTCGCCAAACAGCCGAGTCACCATCAACTTTTACTAAAGTGTTATCAGTAATTTCATCTTCTGATTCAACGGCTGGGCCGGAAGTAATCGCTTCTAGCTTGCCGAGCTTTAGTTGCTTAGTAATTTGTCTGGCCCAAGGAATACCATCTTTGGCACGGTTATTAGCTAATAACCGTTTTACGCCATTTGAGATGACATAAGTTTTATTTCCCGCTTCAACAACAGTGCCATCAGGATAACTTAGATCATCACCCAGTTCGTAACTTTCAAGTTCATCATCATCAATAACTTCGGCTTCTTCTTCAGCGTAGCCATTGGCAGTTAAAATATCTGTATCGTCTGCAGAATGCCTAATATTATTTTTAATTAAAAAGTGTTCACCGCTTCTTTTAGAGCGGACTAATTTATTGGCAATTGTTTTGTAGCCAATCACCAAGACGTAGTCAACGTCATTAACCTTAATTGTTTCTCTGACACCATTCTTAACATCGGCCAAGGTAAATCTTTTGAACCAGTTATCATCTTCAAAAATGTTGGTAAAGTTAACTGAAAAATTGGAGTTAAGGGCAACATTTGAATGAGGCAGCATTAAGGTATAGAGACCATCACGACCAGTAGTGATCTGAGATGTCCAGCTAATTTGGTTACGATCATGGGATACAATCTCATCATTATCCTCGAAACGCATGGTCTTTTTCAATTTTATATTGATGTCAGAATCAGTCTTCAAAGTTCCTGAAAAATTTACGCCATCGGTATTAGGTCGGAAACAACTACCGGCACCTTCACAGTCAGCAGTACAGATTGTGCTGTCTTCGTTACAACTTTGTAAACATATTCGGCCACATTGTAGGGGACAACTGCTGTAAGTATGATCCTCGCAACTATTTAGATCTTCACCAGTTATATTTTTTGTACGACCCCACCAGATAAATACAGCATGTCTTCTCCTTTTTTTCGGATGTGACTTAACAACCAACATTTGGTCTCCGCCAATTTTTAAAATTTCTTTTTCCGTTAAGCGGTACCATTCCCGCGCAGTTTTAGTGATGTCACCTCGAGGAATTTTAACCGTTATATTGGCATCAGCCTTAGCTCTCACATTTACCGATACTCCGTCCCAGTGACCAAAAATTGTGGAGCTCCAAGAAACAGGATTTTCTTTTGATTGAATTGAATCATTATTTTCAAATAAGGCAGTGTTATTTAAACGAATTTTAGCCACGGCGGTATTATTAGTTTTGATGTAGCCACTATAATCTTTTTCAGTTTTATCATCTTCGGAATTGCCCTGAACAAAACCCCAACGAGCTTCTAGGGTAAATTCTAAAGTATCAGTTGAACCAATGTCACCACTTTGATCAACGGTATCGGTGGCTAATTCTTCATCAGTAACCAAAGTTTCGGCACCGACCGATGATGTACTAAAAGCCGTTAGTAACATTATAACTACAACAAACTTGCTATTTAATTTAATAAAATTTGTGAATGGTTTTTTCATATTTTTAATTATTTTTTAAGTTAAATAACGTATTTAATTCTATCACAAAATTAGTTTATTTTAAATATACGACGGTAACAGTAACGTTTTCTTACTAAATAAAAACCGTATTCGCCAAAGGAATTTTTATTGTCTATCTTCTGCCTCTGTGCTGTTGTTCCGCCAGAGGCGGGATACTTTTGTAACCAAAAGTATCCAAAAGTTTTGGGGACGGCGAATCGCTATCACGTTGATTAACTCTCTGCCGTATCTAAAATGGCGCTAAGGCGCCGTCCCCAAACCCCCTATTCCTTTGTTATATTTACTTTAATGATTTTATTTCTATAGAATTAATGCCACTGAGTTGTTCTTGTGGGTGGGGTCTGGGGCCGTCCTGAGCCCGAGGCGAGGACTCTGCGACTAAATCAACGAGTTTAGCGAATAAAGGCCCCAGGCTTTTTGGGTACTTTTTCTAAAAAAGTACCTTACCCGCCCTTCGCTGTGCTCGGGATGACCTAAAGTCATTTTTAGAGCTGAGAGGCCTAAGGTACTCTGAGTGCATCAAAACATTCTATGTCGAATTTTTAGAGGCAAAAATAAACTCTTTAATCTAAATATCTAAATTTTTAACACTCTTAGCATGAGAATGGATAAACTGCTTTCGCGGGGCAACTTCGCTACCCATTAAAACATCAAAAATATCATCAGCCTTGGCAGCATCTTCGGCAGTTACTTTCATCATTAATCTTTTTTCGGGGTCCATGGTTGTATCCCAGAGTTGATCAGGATTCATCTCACCTAAACCTTTATAACGTTGAATTTGTAACTTTGTTTTATTCTCATTATTTTTAACCTCGGGTTTTAGCACTTCTTCATTGCCATCTTCGCTACCTTCTTCTTCCTCATTGACTTCAACAATTGATTCATCGCTGATATTATTTTTCTTTTTGTAGGTTTCTAACTCTTCGTCACTGTAAAGCCAAGTCATTTCTTTGCCTTTTTTAATACTATACAACGGTGGCTGAGCAATGTATAAATGCCCCTGAGTAATAAGTTGTGGAAAGTATCGATAAAATAAAGTGAGCAGTAAAGTTCTGATATGTGAACCATCAACGTCAGCATCAGTCATAATAATAATGCGATCGTATCGTAATTTTTCTATTTCAAACTGTTCACCAATGTTAGTACCTAAGGCAATAACTAAAGATTTCAATTCATTGTTGCCCAGCATTCTATCTAATCTGGCTTTTTCCACGTTTAAAATTTTACCACGTAAGGGTAAGATAGCTTGAAATTCTCGGTCACGGCCTTGTTTAGCTGAACCACCGGCTGAATCACCCTCAACAATGTAAAGCTCAGTTTTTTCTGGATCTCTCGAGGAACAGTCGGCCAGTTTGCCCGGCAAGGTTAAACCTTCCAGGGCACCTTTACGTAAGACGGTTTCTCTGGCAGCTCGAGCGGCCATTCTGGCTCTTTGGGCTAATATACATTTGCCAATAATATTTTCGGCGTCACGTGGGTGCTCTTCCAACCAAGTATTAAAACTGTCATACATAATGCCATCGACGATTGTTCTAACTTCGGCATTACCAAGTTTAGCCTTTGTTTGTCCTTCAAATTGTGGATCCTTAATCTTAACTGAAATTATGGCAGTTAAACCCTCGCGAGAATCTTCACCACTTAAATTATCATCTTTTTCTTTTAGTATTCCTTGCTTGCGTGCATAGTTATTAATACTTCTAGTTAAAGCGGTACGAAATCCCACCAGATGTGAACCACCCTCAGGGTTTAAAATATTGTTGGCAAAAGCAAAAATATTTTCTTTGTATTCGTTGGTGTATTGCATGGCCACCTCAACCTTGGTTTCACTTTCTTCTTTTTCAATATAAAAAACATTTTCATGTTTAGCTTCAACATGTTGATTTAAAAATTTAGCATAAGAAGCGATGCCACCTTCAAAATAAAATGTGTAGGTCGATTTAACTTTGGCATTTCGTTGATCGTCAATGGTGATTTTTACCCCTTTGGTTAAATAGGCCTGGCGTCTTAAATGGTCTACGACGGTTTCTAAATTAAAATCAAGCACCGTAAAAATTTCGGCATCAGGTTTAAAAGTAATTTTAGTTCCGGTACCAGTCGCCTTACCAATTGATTTTATTTTTTTTACCGGCTTACCGCGTCTATATTCTTGTAACCATAATTTCCCCTCACGCTTTACTTCCGCTCTGGTTATTTCAGAAAGAGCATTCACCACTGAAATACCAACACCATGCAAACCACCGGAAACTTTATAACCACCACCCTCGCCAAATTTACCACCGGCGTGGAGTTTAGTCATAACTAATTCTAAGGCTGATTTTTTATACTGTTTGTGTATATCAACTGGAATGCCGGCACCATTGTCTTCAACTGACACCATGCCATCTGCCAATAAACTAACGTTAATGGTGTCACAACGACCAGCCATTGCTTCATCAATGGCGTTATCAACTACTTCCCAAACTAAGTGATGCAAACCCTCATTGGCAGTATTACCAATGTACATTCCTGGTCTTTTGCGAACTGGGTCTAGGCCTTCTAAAACGGTAATTTGTTTAGCTGTGTATTCGCCTTTTTTTGAAGTGGGTTTAGAAGTTTTTGACACCTTGGAGGCTGATTTTTTTATTGGAGTTTTTTTAGTAGCCATATGTAATGGATATTTATAGAATATTTAATGTAAGTAATAAAGCTAATTTGGAACCAATAAAATTATAGGTATTTCTTGCCAAAGGCGAGCTTAGCCTATAATTAGTCTAAAATATTGATCGTATATTTAGCCATTATTCTATATGTATATTATAGCAAATCTGTGCATTTTTTCAAGTCTGATTCAGTATTTCTTTATGGCTAAATAAGATAGTATTGTGTTCATAATTTTGCCTAATTATGGTATAATATATTTGTTATTTTTTTCTATTTTACTATGACAACGGAAAATCTTAATCAACCAAATAAAGTTAGTAACTTTCAGCTTAAAATTAGCTATTGGTACGTAACTCATAAATTACAATTACGAAGGCTATTAGTAGCTCTGCTGGTTGCTTTAATTGTGGCTTTGTTTGGTTTTAGTATATTTCGGGCTTCAATTATTTTATTTGTGGAAGATAAAGAGTTAGAACAAACATTATCACTTTTAACTACGGACGCTATTAATTATGAGTATTTTCATGAGGTCAATAAACCAAGAGAGTTAAAGATTGTCAGTTTTGATGCGGTTGATGGTCGTGAAAAGCGTTTTGATTTTATAGCTCAAGTGCAAAATAGTAATGAAAAATGGGTGGCGACTGACGTATTGTTTCAATTAATATCCGGCGGTAAGGTTATCGCGGAAAAAAGAAGTTTCGTTTATCCAAACGAAACAAAATTTGTGGCCATCTTTGGTCAAGAAGTGTTGTCAGGAAATCCGGTTTTAAGGATAGCTGATGTTAAATGGCGGCGCTATCTTGGTTTTAACGAATTTGCTGAACCAAGATTAAGATTTGTGGTTGGTGAAACTGATTTCAAAGCAGCTCGTGAATCCGGTATTAAAGGTGAATTACCAATTAGCACTTTAAATTTTGAGGTGTCAAACAAGAGCGGCTTTAGTTATTGGCAAACCGGAATTTATATTGTTTTGCTAAGCGGTCAAAAAATAGTGGCTGCTAATTATACCACCTTGGATCAATTTTTATCGGGCGAGACCAGAACAGTTGAAATGCGTTGGTATGAATCATTGCCGACAATTAATGAAATACAGGTATTGCCGGAAGTTGATATCTTAGATATTACTTCTTATATGCGCGTTGAATAATTTTTTAAAAGAAAAAGAGGCTTGTACCGAGTAATAAGCCTCTTTGCTTTTTTCGAATTTATAGGATCACTCCTCTGGGGTGTTTTCCGGGGGAGAAAAATTAAGATTTTTGCCACACTTGGTGCAGGATTTTTGTTTGACGGGGTCAACAATTCTTTCATCACAATGACCACAACGCCAGACAATTTCGGTAATCCTTCCCGCTAAAGGAGATCCGCATGCTGGGCAATGTTCTGGTGGGTCAATTGAACGATTTCTGATGTCAGCAAAGAGATAGCTTAAATCCTTTTCACATTTAGTACATCTATTTTTGGTAATTCGGCCAGGCAGATCAATGATGACTGATTGGCCGGCGGAATCTGTATGATTCTGACACATTGGTTCTATCCTCCAAAGATCAAATGATCCTATTAATCAAAAGGGCGACAAGTTGTTTTTTGTTAAAAACTAAGAGTATTTTATAGCTTTAATTAGATAATGTCAATTAAGTATTAGTCTAAAGGTTTAATTTTGTTTGCTATTGACATATTTGTAAAGATATGCTATGATATATTGTTACTTTGTTAACCTATTTTGGCCGCTTGTGTGCCGGGATAGAATGTTCTTAGACAGACCCTAATGTGGGTCAAAAAAGGAGGAGGCATTATGTCTTCACAGCGTGGCGAAAGAAACCGCAGCCAGAAACCATCAGGTCCGCCAAAAAGGGTTTTTGAAACCTTGAATTCGGTCAAGGTGGCAACGCCGCTAACAGATCTAGAAGATCTGTCGGTCGGCACGGAAAGTGAACAAGCATGTCTGGTCGTTAATACGCTGGGGGCAATGCCGGTCAAAGACTGTCGTACGACGGTCATTGATGCCTTTAACGCGCTGAACGACGCCCGGGCTAACCTTGAAACTTACCGTAAGGCGTACCAGCAGTTGGATGAGGACGACAACGGTGACCCAAAGCTCTTAGACGATGTCATTAAAGGCTGCGAGGAAAAAGTTACGGCTAGTAAGAAATATATGGCTGCAGCTTTTCTCGGAAGGGCCAAAGTGCAGATTGTCGGGATTGGCACCGATACCGAGGTGGTGTTGAGCAATCCGTCCAAAGAGCAGAAGGACATCTCGCTCAATTTGTACACTTGGACCTGGCCCGAAGCAACTGTCACTAAGGGAAGCGTCGAGTTTTTTCCGCAGGCCAAGAGAAGCAAGTCTGACGGACGCGTTCGTTTCGAGCATGACTATCGTCGTGGTGTCACCACGTTTGTGGTCATCAGCGGACCGCAGCACAAGTTGTCGACGGCGCTGATCATTCGGGAGCCGACGGAAAAGATCCTCCAGGCGACGATCGATATTCTGGCCGATGGTAGCTTCAATGTTCGGAAGACAATGCCCGACGGTTCGATTGTTGGAAGTCTGCAACCGGAAGCCGAGGTGGTTGAAGGACAGATGACTGACCAGTTGCGGGAGATCAAAGCCCGCCTCGAGTCCGCCAACGAAGAACCCCGGCCGAAGGCGATGAATCCGCGCCGGTCATCGCCTGCGAGGAGGAAGTTATTCCTCGGTCAGAAGATGGAGGCAAGCGAGCAGGCCGTCGCGCCACCGCCGGCCGCGACAAACCGAAAGACTAACCACCAAAAGCGTAGCTTGACCTGAGAGCAATCTCGGGAAAGCTCGAAAGCAGTAGGGGCGAGAACACAATGTTCTCGCCCTTTAATTTTGTCTTTAATTAATTTTATCAAATACTTGACATTTTATAGCTAATCGTCTATATTAAAGGGACTAATTAATCACACATACTACTTAATCACACATTTAGTTATATCCTGCTTGCTTAATAAAGTGAGTCATAACTATAAAGTAGTAGAGGATCCGGCCTAAAAATTAATTTTTTCAGGACGTGATATAAAAGGAAACAATTTATGACAAAAATTCCAGAACTTTTAACGATGCTTAAATCTGGTGTCCATTTTGGCCATCAACATGCTAAGCGTCACCCTAGAATGATACCCTATATTTTTACCTCTAAAAGTGGGTTTCATATCATTAATCTAGAAGTTACTCAAGAAAAGCTTAAAGAAGCTTTGGATTTTGTAAAAAAAATAGTTGCCAATGGTGGCACTATTTTATTTTTGGGCACAAAAAAACAAGCTCAACCAATTATTACAAAGTACGCCCAAGAAGTAGAGATGCCGTATATTATTGAACGTTGGTTAGGTGGCACCTTTACTAATTACTTGGAGATTTCACGAGTGATTAAAAGATTTACCGATTTGAAAAAGAAAAGAGCTTCCGGTGAACTGGATAAATATACTAAAAAGGAAAAATTAGAATTTGATCGCGAAATTGATAAATTAAATAAGATGGTTGGTGGTATTGAGGAAATGAGTAAGGTACCTGATGCCGTTTTTGTTTGTGATATTAAAAAAGAAAAAACAGCAGTAGCTGAAGCGGTTAAGAAAAATATTCCAGTGATTGCGATGTGTGACACTAATGTTAATCCGGAAAAAGTTAATTACGTTATTCCGGCAAACGATGATGCAGTTAAATCAATTGACTTAATCACCAGCTTAATTGCCGAAGCGGTTAGTGAAGGCTTAAGTGAAAAGGGAAAAATTCAAGAGATTGAAGCTATTGCCGCAGAAAAAGAGGAAAAGAAAGCCAAGGCCGAGCAGGCTGAAAAGGCAGAGAAAGATGCAAAGGCAGAGAAAGATGCAAAAGCAGAGAAAGAAGCCAAGGCCGAGCAGGCTGAAAAGAATAAACAGACAGAGAAAGCAGAAAAAGAAACAACAGCTAAAAAGGAAGAAAAAAAATAAATATGATTGATACAAAATTACTTACACAACTTAGAAACGTCACTGGTGCTGGTATTGCCGATTGCAAGGAAGCGCTTGAAGAAGCCGATAATGATATTGATCAGGCCGTTGCTATTTTACGAAAACGAGGAGCGATTAAAGCAAATAAAAAATCTGACCGAGACACTAATGAAGGCGTGATTGCTCAATCATTAGCTGATCATAAAGTGGCTACTGTTGCTTTGGCCAGTGAAACCGATTTCGCCGCCAGGGACGAGGAGTTTATTAAGACAGTTAATGAATTTTCTAAAGAGTTATTAGAATCAACAGTTGATGATTTTAAAAAATCAGCCGAAGCTAAAATCAAAGATGAGCTAACCGTAAAAATTGGTGAGAATCTTGTTTTAAGAGTGGCGGAAATTGTTGAGGGTGAAGTGATTGGAACATATATTCACTCTAATAAAAAAGTTGCCGCGGTGATTGCTTTATCCAGTGGTAGCCAAGAACTAGCTAATGATTTGGCAATGCAAATTACCGCCATGTCGCCTAGATACATTAAACCCGAGGACATTCCAGCGGATGAAATTGATAAAGAAAAAGATATTTACCGGGAGCAATTAAAGAGTGAAGGTAAGCCCGCAGAAATGTGGGAGAAAATTATCCCGGGTAAACTGTCAAAATTCTATCAAGAAGTTTGTTTGCTTAATCAAACTTTTATCAAAGATGATAAAAAAAAGGTACAAGATATTATCAATGAGAGTGGGGATAATATTGAAGTGGTCAAATTTTCTCGATACCAGATTTAAGGTTAAAAAATAGTTCTAGCCAGGCAATTAAATGTATGCTAATTGTTCAAACTAAAATCGCCGAATGGGATAAAGTTATAGACCATCAGGTTGAAGATTTTGAATTACAGTTGGGCGAGAAAGTAGTGGTGAAGAATGAATTCGGTTCTGATATGGCTACGGTTGTTGGTTTGCAAAAAGTCACTACCGAAGAATTATCAAATAAAGGCGAAATTGAATCCTCGTCATCAGTCCGTAAAGCCAACACCAATGATCTGGAAATTTTTTTAGGGCTGAATAAGGATAAAGACTCAGTTTTAGCATATTGTAAAAAAATAGTTGTCCGTCATGATTTACCGATGAAAGTTATTGATGCCCATTTTTCTTTAGATAAAAGTCGGTTAATCTTTCCTTTTGTCACTGATGGTCGAGTTGACTTTCGAATTTTGGTTAAGGATTTAACCAATCATTATAAACAGTCTGTTCGGTTACAGCAAATTGGTGTACGTGATGAGGCAAAAATTTCTGGTGACCTTGGCTCATGTGGTAAAACTTTATGTTGCCAAACTAGTCTTAAAAAATTAGGTGGGGTGACTTCTGACATGACTGATCGACAACAAGTATCTCACCGTGGTTCTGATCGTCTGTCCGGCCAGTGTGGCCGGCTTAAATGCTGCATGAGGTATGAGGATGAGAACTATGAAGAATTGTCTAAGATTTTTCCAGCTATCGGCTCGGCGGTTAAAACTCAAAAAGGCTCTGGAAAAGTAATAGGCTGGCACACTTTAAAACAAACGGTTGATATTGAACTGGAGGGGCAAGGTCGCAATCGGCTTGAAGTAAGCGTCAAGGAAATTAGTTAATATGAATTTTTTAAATAATATGAACAGAAAAATTTTACTTTTACTTGTTGTTTTTGGGCTGGCAATTTTTTTATCGGCTTGTGGTAAGAAGGAACAACCAGTTGATGTTGATGAATTTAATACGGCTGGTGTTCCAGAAACTGGACTGGTGATCGACGTTACCGAGTTGAATGGCCAAACTGCCACGACCACGCCAGGTGATGTTATCTATCTTAAGCTAAGTGGTGAAGCTGATAGTGGTAATCAATGGTCAGTGATAAGCCCAACTACTGGTGGGTACATTATGCTTACCGATCATCAATTAATTGGTATCGCTGACCCTACAATTCTAGATGGTCAATTTACTGATGAATGGTGGTTAAAAATTGAGAAAGTTGGAACGTTTGACTTACAGTTTGATTATGGTACTTTTGGTTCGGAAGTGATTGAGTCATTTGAGCTAGAGATAGTCAGTCTTTAATTTTTTATTTGTGCTTATGTAGAATTATTTTTTTATGTTTTAGTATACTCAGGATACCTCAGGTGAGGTACTTTTTTTAGAAAAAAGTACCCAAAAAATCCTGGAGCCTTTATTCGCCAAGCTCGTTGATTTACTCGCAGAGCCCTCGCCTTGGGCTCAGGACGGCCCCAGACCCCACCCATAAGAACATCGCAGTATCATTTAATCTATGAATATAGGAGTTTTCGGTTCTTTAGCATTTTATTTTTTAATAATTTAGGTTATAATTAGATTAGTTTATAAATCAAAATATATTTTATGGTAACAAAAATTGCAATTAATGGTTTTGGTCGGATTGGCCGGGCGACTTTTAAAGCAGCTTTAGAAAATAAAAATTTAGAGGTGGTGGCGCTTAACGATTTAATGGATAATAAGTTATTGGCCCATTTATTACAGTATGACACCGCCTATGGCTTGTATCATCGAAAAGTTCTGCCCACTAAAAATGGTATTAAAATTGATGGCAAAGAATATTTAGTATTTCATGAAGCTGAACCAGCTAAATTACCTTGGAAGAAATTTGCCGTTGAGGTGTTGCTGGAATGTACCGGGAGATTTAAAACCAAGAAAGATGCCAGCGGACACCTAAAAGCTGGAGCTAAACGAATTATCATTTCCGCCCCGGCTAAAGACAATACTCAGACTTTAGTTTATGGCACTAAGCATACTGGTGACTGTGTTAAGAAAGATAGTTGTGACGATATTGTTTCTATGGCTTCTTGTACCACTAATTGTATTTCACCAGTGATTCAAGTTTTAGAATCTAAATTTGGAGTCGAAAAAGCTTTGATGACCACTATTCACTCCTATACCTCAACCCAAAATTTAGTTGATGGTCCAAATAAGGATTTGAGAAGAACCAGAGCAGCGGCACTTAACATGATTCCTACTACCACTGGTGCAGCCGAAGCCACCACTAAAGTGGTGCCCGGAGTAAAAAACATGTTTGACGGTATTGCCATTCGGGTCCCAACCATTACCGGGTCATTGTCCGACATTACGGCAGTTCTAAAGCGCAAAAAAGTGACGGTTAAACAAATTAATGATGAATTTAAAACAGCTACTAAACATCCACTTTACAAAAATATTTTAGCGGTCTCGTCTAAACCTTTAGTATCCTCAGATTATATTGGTAATCCATATTCGGCTACTGTTGATTTAGAGTTTACCAGAGTGGTTGGCGGAAATTTAGTTAAAATTTTGGCTTGGTATGACAATGAATACGCTTATAGTTTAAGACTGACCGAAATGGCAGAGCAAGTTGGTCGGTTGACTAAATAATTTTTATAAAAATTAACCCCCCACCAGTTTGGTGGGGGTTTTTGATTCTTGATAAATAAATTTTTTTATGATAACATTTTTTTAAGGCGTGTAAATCTATTTGACTTGACTCTTTCCGATAGGGGAATTGAGGAGGCAGCTAGGCTGTCAGGAAGACAATTTTTCCCGGTGACGGAAACAAGAAGAAGGGATGAGTATACTCAGTTCATGATTAGAGCTTCGGTTCAAAACCTCCTGAAAGGAGTATATCATGAAGGAACTCTGTTTCGCTTTCGCGGCCATTCGCGGAAGCACGACCATCGAGAACACCAACGAATGAAGAAGATCGGAAGCCGAAGGCAGTACCGAAGTAGTGTTCCGAGGCCGATGGGTGATGAAGCCTAACTTCACAACCTAGCCACACCAATACGCGGCAAATTCACTCAATAATACCGCAGCCGAGATCGGGGGCCCTTCTCTTCCTCTCCTGATCTTTTTTTCTGTTCTTTATCCCAATAAACCTGTGAAGGAATGATCATTGAATTACTTTCATATTTATTGTGAGGTTCCAGCTAAATTTGGACTTTCAACTTTTAGTCGAATAGTAAAAAAGTTTGGAGGGAAGTGTACAGGTTATAAAAATAAAATTGGTAGTAGCGATTTTATCGCTTCAGCTTTTATTCCTAAGGGAAAAGAAAAAGAAGTTCTTACCGCCTTGGGAAAAGAAGGCCTTAAAGATATATTTGTTTCGGAAGGTTCATTTTTAATGGTTTAGTTTTAATTTGGCGGTTACCTAACAAGTTTCCGCTTTTTTCTTTAATTTGACAGTTTTTATTAACTGTGATAATTTATTAATATTATGAATAAATTTGCAAAACAATTTTCAACTCATTATCAAATTACTTCGCCAGAGTCGAGGTGATTTGATATTTTTATTTTTTAATATCTACTGACCCCGCCTCTGGCGGGGTTTTTTGTTATTGGTGACAAAAGCCAACGTTCTTTGACGTAAGGAGATTAAATCATGTGTCAAAAAGAAGTAGTTGTGAATCATCGACGTAATGATCCAGAGTGTGATTGTAAAATATGTCTTGAGTCAGGCTTACTATTAGGAGAGCATAATGATGGCTGTGCTAATAAAGTTTGCCCAGGCTGTGGTCAACAAGCAATGGTGATAGTAAGGGATGTTCAGGCTGGTATAGCACCAACTGCAGCGGCCATTGAGTTTGGTCTAGAATATGGTCTGTGGTGTAAACACTGCAACTACTGGGCCTATTCTACCTGGACAAGAGATACACATGTTTATAGTTCAGATTGTGATTGTTTTGCATGTAAAGAATTGACAGATGTTGCTAATAGTTATGGTTCAGTAACTATCCGCAAGAATAGTAGAGTCTCTGGACAATCTAAAATAAGACAGAATGCTAATATTTGTCCTAAGTGTTCTGGTACTTTAGTTGAGTGGGGGGAAAGCTCAGTTGCCAGGAAGAAGGGCCTGATTATAACTCACTGGTCTGGACAAGATGACTGGGTCAAGTGGTGTCCAGCTTGTCAGGAGGTAATTTCCTGACTGTGGCATTAGGCGGAGATTATTAAATTAGTCTCCGTCTTTTTTCTTTTGGTAATATTTATTATAATGAGTATTATGAGACCTGATGCTAATTATAAAAAAAGTAATAAAATTACAGTTGTTAAGTTTTCAGTTAATCAACAGTCTTTGAAGTTGACTCAGTTTTTGTTAAACTCCAGTACCACCGCCAGTCGACAAAAGAGAGGTGAACAATTATTAGATGAGCTATGTGATTGTGCCAGAATCGATATTGTAAAACTAAAAATATCGGACACTAATCAATACCATAAACATAGTGGCGGCAGAGTAGTTTATAAGCAGTATGGCTACTATCGAGGAAAATATATCTATATTCAAAATTTAACCGCCGTTCGGGGACAAATTCTAGCTCCTAAAACATTTGTTGATACTTTGCTCCATGAATGGTTGCATCACTATGACACTTATCATTTAAGGCTTAATTCCATTCACACTAAGGGATTTTATTTAAGGCTAAACGACTTAAAACTCAAATTGGGTATTTAGCTATTTTTTGCTATAATATTAGTAGTTATGAAGAAATTATTAATGATAACAATTTTATCAGCGGTTACCTTATCTGCTTGCCAGCTTAAAGAAAATTTTGCCATGCAATATGGTTTTACTAATGAAATTGTAACTGAATCAAAACTGGAGCCAACCGCTAATGGTTTAAAAGTAGAAGTACCCTTTGCCGATTTTAGCTGTGATGTTGAAAGTTTTAAAGGTGTTCTCGATAAAAAAGATAGTACTTTTACTCTAAGTCTTGAAGGTAACGAAACCACAGAAAGATGTAGTCAGAAATTTTTTGCTGATATTGAGGGCATGCAACCGGGAACATACTGGTTTGCCGTTGTTTATCAAAAGGGGGATGATCAGAATCAGGTAGTTTATGAACAATTTACTATTGCCGAATAACTATGCTTAATCAAATTTTATTTTTAGTTTTTTTAATTTTACTGTCCGGTTTTTTTTCGGCTTCGGAAATAGCTATTTTTTCTTTATCACCAGCTAAGCTTAAATCTTTAGAAAAGAGAAATGGCAAAAAAGCCAAGAAACTTTCTAAACTAAAAGCTAATCCCCAGCGGTTATTAATAAATATTTTGATTGGCAACAACTTAGTTAATATAGCTGCATCGGCTTTAGCAACAGTATTAGCATTTGAACTTTTTGGATCATTAGGGCCAGCCATTGCCACCGGAATTTTAACGGTGGTGATTTTAGTTTTCGGGGAAATTGGACCAAAAGGTTTTGCTACTGCTCATGCCGAAAGTTTTGCTATAGGGGTGGCGCCAATTTTGGCAGTGCTGGACATTATCTTGCGTCCAATTTCCATTGTGTTTGAATTTTTTAATAAGTTTGCTCTAAAAATTTTTACCAAAGGCAAAGAACTACCAACGGTCAGTGAAGAAGAGCTAAGGGCTCTAGCGGAGATTGGTGTTGAAGAGGGAGTGGTGGAGCATAAAGAGAAAGAGATGATTAAACGAGTACTTGAGTTTAACGACATTAACGCCGCAGACGTGATGTCGGTTCGGGAAGATATCTTTGGTCTGCCAATTAATTCTACAATTGAACAAGCAGTTAAAAAAATTAACAATTCTCATTATTCCAGAATTCCGGTTTATCAAAAATCAATTGACAGCATTGTTGGTGTTATTTATTTGCCTGATGTATTGCGGGAGTTAAGTAAAGGTAACAATAAAACTCTTTTAAAAAAAATAGCCCGTAAGCCATACTTTATTCCTAAGCAAAGAAAGATTGATGATATCTTTAAAGATTTCCAAAGACAACATAATCATATTGCGATTGTTCTTGATGAGCGTGGGTCAACTGCTGGCTTAGTCACCTTGGAAGATTTGTTAGAGGAAATAGTCGGAGAAATTATGGATGAGTCTGATGTTAATGAGTTTTTGATTAAGCGGCTTGATAAGAATGTAATTTTAGTTGATGCTCAAACTGAAGCTATGGAAGTGAACCATTTTTTTAACATTAAAATCCCCGGCAGTGAACATCGTTTTATTTCGGAAATAATTTTGGATAAGTTTGGTCGAATTCCTAAAGCTGGTGAAGAAGTAGAGTTTAACAATTTTAAAATGGTGGTGGAAAAAGCCACTCCCAAGAAAATTGAAAAGGTTAGAATTATAAAATCATAAATATAGCCCAGGCCTTAAGGCCAGGGCTATATTGTATATCCCAAAATTTTAGTTCTTGACTATTGTGATGAGCGAGTCAATGAACAATAATTTTTCTTGCATTTTTCTATATTATTGTACTTGGTGCAGGGTTTTTTATTTTATGTTATAATTTAGCTGTTATGAAGCTAAAATCAATCCGGGAAGTTAAGAAATTAAAGGGAAAAAAAGTTTTATTACGAGTCGCTTACGATGTCCCTTTGAAAAAGTCTGGCCAAGGTTGGAAAGTGTCCGACGACAGACGAATTACCGAAACAATTCCAACAATAAATTATCTTTTGAAAAACAGTTGTAAGATTGTTATTTTATCATGGTTAAGTCGGCCCGATGGCAAAGTGGTTGAAAAATATAAGATGGACCCGGTGGCCAAAACATTGTCAAAATTAATTAACCAACCAGTCAAAAAGTTAGATGACTGTGTTGGACCAAAAGTTTTTTCAAAAATTGAAGCCATGGAATCTGGAGAAATTTTAATGTTAGAGAATGTTAGATTTTATCCGGAAGAGATGGCCGAGAATAAAATGTTTTCGGCCTTGTTAGTTCATGGTTTAGATCTAATTTGTTTTGACGCTTTCGGTCATGCCCACCGTGTTCATTCATCAACCACAGGTATTACTAAGTTGATTCCGACCTATGCTGGATTTTTATTGGACAAGGAGATTAAGGCTTTATCCAGAATTAGTAAAAAGCCAAAAAGACCACTGGTGATTGTCTTAGGAGGTGCAAAGATTTCTGATAAGATTAATACTTTAAAAAAATTAGTTAAAATTGCTGACAAAGTTTTAATTGGTGGTGGTCTGGCAAATGTTTTTTTAAAAGCTTTGAGAGTACCAATTGGTAATTCCTTCATTGAAGATGTCTTTGTTGATAAAGCTAGACGTAAAAAAGTTAATTACGTCACCTTAGCCCGTAAGATTTATAAACGTAATAAGTCAAAGATTGTGTTACCAGTTGATTTAGTAGCCGGAAATAAGATTGACAAACACTCTTTGGTGGAAGTTGTTGATTTTACTGATAAGGACGCGATTAACCAGCGTTGGAAATTTTTAGATATCGGCCCAAAGACCATTAAAAATTATCAGGAGCATATAAAGACTGCCAAGACCATTTTTTTTAATGGTCCGATGGGAGTATTTGAAGTCGATAAGTTTAGTAATGGTACTAAAAAGATTTCACAGGCTGTGGCTAAATCGTCAGCCACAACAGTTATCGGTGGCGGAGACACGGAGATTGTGGCTTCTAAATATAGACTAGAGAAAAAATTTAATCATATTTCCACTGGCGGAGGTGCCAGTATGGAATTTTTAGCCGGTAAAGAATTACCAGCCTTAAAACACATTAAAAAATAACTTTATGCATATGGAAAATCATATTTCATCAGAACACAAAAAGCCAGTTGGCGTTTTATTTATTTTACTGCTGGCTATTTTAATTTTATTTTTAGCAGTCTTAACCTGGAACGCATTTTCTACCCATCAGTATATCGGAAAAAGCGACACCCAGCTTTATACCATCACCATCTCTGGTGAAGGAGGAGTCACGGCCACCCCAGACATTACTCAAGTCTCCCTGGGTTATCAAACTGAAGATCAAGACGTTGCCAAAGCTCAGCAAGATAACACCGAAAAAATGAACAAACTTATTAACCAACTGAAAGATTTAGATATAGACAAAGAGGATATAAAGACAACTAATTACAGTATTTACCCTCGTTATGATTATATTAATAGACAACAAACTTTACGTGGCTATCAAGTGAGCCAAAATGTAAGTGTTAAAATAAGAGATCTGGATAAAATTGGTGAAGTGCTAAGTCTGGCCGGTAGTGCTGGAGCAAATCAGGTTAGCGGACTGAGTTTTACTATTGATGATCCAGAAGATTTAAGACAACAAGCCAGAGAAGAAGCCTTAGCCAATGCCAAAGAAAAGGCCGAAGCGTTAGCCAAAGTGGCTGGGGTTAAACTGGGTCGTTTAGTATCATTTAACGAAAGTGGTGGTGGTTATGATTATCCTATGCCAATGTTTGCCGAAGCCAAAGCAATGGATATCGGCATTGGTGGCGCGGCTCCTGATATTGAACCAGGTAGCCAGGATATTACGGTTAATGTCACGGTAACTTATGAAGTTTTATAACAAAAGTGAGGGATTCACTCTTATAGAACTGTTGGTAACAATTGCGATTATTGGGATTTTATCAACTTTGGCTACGACGGCAGTTAATGCCACTAGATCAAAAGCAATGATAACTAAAGCACAAAGTGAAGTGAATCAAATATTTAAAGCTATACAACTGCTAGAGAATGATACTGAAGAGTGGCCGGGGCACCAAGCTATTGGCATAATGACAAATGGAACACCGGCTGGTAGTAATAATGAAATTTGTGCTGATGGTTGCACCAATAATATATCTTCTGGTGTTGCCGGAATAACCCAGGATGACAATGACAGCTCCTATGATAATTGGGATGGACCTTATATGGTTATGATACCAGTGGATCCTTGGGGTAATGAATATTTTTTTGACACTGACTATGATCACCCCGAGCATGGCTGGGTTGTAGTGGTGGGATCTTACGGACCTAATGGTCTTGGTAATAATTCATATGACAGCGATGACATTGTTAAAGTTATTAATTAGAAAATATAAAAAATATGGCAAAATCAAAAATAAAATCAGTTAAAGCAATGGAAATTTTGGGTTCCCGTGGTAATCCGACAGTACGAGCCTATGTTACTTTAGATAATGGTATTACTGGTGTCGCCTCTGTGCCGTCCGGTGCTTCCACCGGAGTTCATGAAGCTTTGGAATTAAGAGATGGAGATAAAAAACGTTATTACGGCAAAGGAGTTTTAAAAGCCGTGGAAAACGTCAATAAGATAATTGCTCCAGCCTTAAAGGGTTTAGATCCTAACAGTCAAAGAAAAATTGATAAGATAATGCTGGAACTTGATGGTACAGAAAATAAATCAAAGCTTGGAGCTAATGCCATTTTAGCCGTGTCCTTGGCTAATGTTCATGCTGCGGCGGAAGCCAATGATTTACCATTATATAAACATATTCGAAAAGTCTTTAACTTAAAATATCAAGGTTATAAATTACCAATACCAACCATGAATGTCATTAACGGTGGAGCTCATGCTGACTGGACACTTGATATTCAGGAGTTCATGATTGTGCCGTTGCAAGCAAAATTTAAAGAGCGGTTACGTTGTGGCTCAGAAATTTTTCACGCCCTAGGAAAAATTTTAAAAACTAAAGGTTTTAATACTTTAAAAGGGGATGAGGGTGGTTATGCTCCTGCCCTAGCCGGTAATGAAAAAGCATTTCAGGTAATTATGCAGGCGATTAAAAAAGCTAAATATATTCCGGGGCGGCAAGTTAAAATTGCGATTGATGCTGCGGCTTCAGAATTTTATGACGATCAGGAAAAAATTTATGATATGAAAGCTGACAAGAAAAAAAGGACGGCCGAAGAAATGATCGAGTTGGAAAAACAATGGATCGAGAAATATCCGATGATTTCTTTGGAAGATGGTTTGGATGAGGATGATTGGGAAAACTGGATAAGCCTGACTAAAGTATTGGGTAAAAAAACAGTTCTGGTTGGCGATGATTTATTTGTCACTAATGTTAAACGGTTAAGACAAGGGATTAAAAAGAAAGTTGGTAATGCTATCTTGATTAAACTTAATCAAATAGGTAGCTTAACTGAAACAATCGACACTATTAAATTAGCTAAAAAGAACAAATATAAAACATCAATTTCACATCGATCTGGCGAAACGACCGACACTACTATCGCTGACTTAGCGGTGGCGGTTAATTCTGAATTCATAAAAACTGGTTCACTGTCGAGAAGTGAACGGGTAGTAAAGTATAATCGGTTATTAGAAATTGAGGCTGAATTAAAAAAATGACAATACTTTGTCATCCCGCACAAGGTCGCCTTGGCGACCGCGATGCGGGATCCAGAGCTGTACAAGGAAACCCTGGATTCCCGCTTTCGCGGGAATGACAAATTAAAAAAATAATGCCCAAAAAAGAAACTAAAAAAAAGAAGCCTCTGGTGCTGTTAATTCTTGACGGTTGGGGCCTGGCGCCAAAAAGTCCGGCCAATGCTATTGCTTTGGCTAAAACCCCAGTCTTTGATAAGTTGTGGCAGAGTTATCCGAAAACAAAATTAAAAGCTTCAGGCAAGGCAGTGGGTCTGCCACCAACTCAAGTTGGTAATTCCGAAGCTGGGCACATGAACATTGGTGCTGGTCGAATTGTTGACCAGGACTCTGTTTTTATATCCAAGGATATTAACACTGGAAAGTTTTTTAAGAATCCAGCCTTTGAGGCCGCTTACGAACATACGGTTAATAATAAATCAGATCTTCATATTATGGGGATGATTTCTAATGGCCAAAGTGCTCATAGTGACCCTGATCATTTGTTGGCTTTGCTAACTTGGGCCCGTCTCAAAAAAATTAAAAATGTTTATCTCCATTTGTTTACCGATGGACGGGATTCACCGCCTCATTCAGCTTTAAAATCAGTTGAAGCTATAATGCGAACTTTAAAAAATAAAGAAAGTAACGGTAAACGATCCGGCGAGTGGATTGCCACGATCATGGGTCGGTTCTATGCCATGGACCGTAAAAAAGAATGGTCTCGAACAAAAAAAGCTTACGAGGCAATGGTGCTGGCCAAAGGTATTACCGCTAAAAGTCCCCAGGCGGCCATTACCCAGTCTTATAACCGGGAAGAAACCGATGAGTTCATTCCGCCGTATGTTATTAAACGAGGTGGCAAGCCGATTGCCAAAATAAAAAATGGTGATGCTATTTTGTTTTTCAATCTTCGGTCTGATCGAGCCCGGCAATTAGCTAAACCGTTTGTTCAAAAGAATTTTAATCAGCAAAATCCTGGCAGTTTTCGTCGAAGTAAGATTTTAAAGGATTTAGTCTTTACGGCGATGACAGATTTTGGTCCGGACCTAGGATCAATCCTCACTGCTTATCCGGCCGAAGATCTAACGGGCACCTTAACTATTGCCCTTAAAAAGTATAAACAGCTTTATATTACGGAAAAAGAAAAGCATTCCCACGTCACCTATTTTTTCAATGGCGGCTATGCTGACTCGATCGTCGGAGAAGACCGAATTATTTATGATTCACCTAAAGTGAGGTCATATGCTTTGACCCCGAAGATGTCCATTGTCAAGGTTACTACCAGAGTTATTAAGGAATTACCAAATTATGATTTTATAACTGTTAATCTGTGTAATTCCGATATGATTGGGCATACTGGCGACATCAAGGCTTGTATTGCTGCCTGTGAAATTACCGACCAAAGTTTAGGTAAAATCAAGAATGCCGTTGATAAATTGGGTGGTACCTTGCTGGTCACGGCTGATCACGGTAATGCCGAAAAGATGCTAGACTTGGAAACCGGAGAGATGTATACTGAACACACTAATAATTTAGTGCCGTTTATTGTTATTGAAGGTGATAGTAAAAAAAGGCGTTTACATCAGGGTAAATTAGCTGATATTGCACCGACAGTATTAAAATTAATGAAGGTCAAACAACCAAAAGAAATGACCGGAAAACCTTTGTTTTAGAAAAAGCCGACTGCTGATTGGCAGTCGGGTCGGCACTTGGGTCGATAAGCGCTTGTTGTGGTTCTTGAGGACCCGTAGGGGCCCCACTGATGAAGGAACATAGCAGCAGCAGCATGGCAAAGCCGCCAATCCAGTTGCAAGCTATGTGCACCAGAGCCAAAATAATGGCAACAACTAATGACTCCGTTGTATAGGCAACCAAAATTGTAGAATAGTACAAAACAAGACAAATAGCGGATACAACAAATAACTGCTTTTTCATTGTCGATTCCCTTTCTCTTGTAAGTGTTGAGCCACGAATTTTGCTATTGTTCCGACAAAGACGACAAGTATGATTACCACCCCGGCCGGTACTAGTAGTAATGGATCAAGAACAGCCTTGGAAAACTTGGAAAAAAAGTCCATTCTGTTTTCCATCTTGATCAGAGCAATCACAAAAATATTCACCATTGCAACAGCTGTCAACGCTATTGCCACTACCTGTATACTTTTATTCATTGGTCTTTACCTTTCTATAGTTTAGGCAAAGTACGCCGACAAAGAACGACATCACTCATTTCTACTTCTTTAATTATATATTTAAAATATTTTAAATTCAATGGCCAACAGTTCAGTAAAACCAGTAATGCTCCTCATTCTCGACGGTTTTGGTGTGGCACCACCAAGCAACAGTAATGCCGTCACTCTTGCTAAAAAAAATGCCTTGAACAGTTATATCACTAACTATCCGACTTTAACCCTACAAGCATCAGGTGAAGCGGTTGGTTTGTCTTGGGGTGAGATGGGAAATTCCGAGGTGTGTCATTTAAACTTAGGAGCTGGTCAAATTATTTATCAAACTTTACCTAAAATTAATAAATCAATCGAAGACGGTTCCTTTTTGCAAAACCCTCAGTTTTTAAAAGCATTTGAACATGCTAAGAAAAATAACTCCCGACTTCATTTAATGGGTTTAGTGTCTAATGGTGGAGTTCATTCTCACCGCGATCACTTAAATGCCTTGCTTGATTTATGTAAAGCCCAAAATTTTAATAATGTTTTTATCCACGCTTTTTTAGATGGACGTGATACTAAAAAAGACGGTGCTTTAGGTTTTATCAAAGATCTGCAAACTAAAATAAAAGAAGTGGGGATTGGTACCATTGCCAGCCTTAGCGGTCGGTTTTATGCCATGGATCGTGATAATCACTGGGACCGTGAAGAAAAGGCCTATCGGGCCATTGCTGAAGGAGTTAGTGATGCCAAGTTTGACGATCCCTTAAAAGCGATTGAAACATCATATGGTAATCAAGTATTTGATGAAGAGTTTATACCAGCAGTGATCACCAAAGGTGGCAAGCCCATTGCCCCGATCAGTGACAAAGATGCGGTGATCTTTTTTAATTATCGATCAGACCGGGCCCGGCAAATTGCTCAAATTTTTAGTGTTCCCGGTTTTGATAAGTTTAAGAAAAATCCGATCAATGATTTGCAGTTCACCACTTTTACTGAATACGAAAAAGATTTACCAGTTGACGTGGCTTATCCGGCCGAAGATATTGATATGCCTATCGCCAAGATTATTTCGGAAAATAACATGAAACAAGTTCATGCCGCCGAAACTGAAAAGTATGCTCACGTTACTTTCTTTTTCAACGGACGAAAAGAAGATCCTTTCCCTGGTGAAGAAAGAATCTTGGTACCCTCACCACCAGTGCCTAGCTATGATCAAAAACCAGAAATGAGTGTGGTTGAGTTGACCAATAAACTATTAAAGTCAATTAAAGAAAATAAAAATCATTTTTACGTGGTCAACTTTGCTAACCCAGATATGGTAGGCCACACTGGTGTCGTCCCGGCGGCGGTTAAAGCTGTAGAAATAGTTGATAAATGTTTAGGCCAGATTGCCGAGGCGCTCTTGGCCGTTGGTGGTAATCTGATAATTGTCGCTGATCACGGCAACTGTGATGAAATGATAAATTTACAAACTGGTGAAGTTTCCAAAGAACACAGCACTAACCCAGTGCCGTTTATTGTTGTTGGTAATGAGTGGAAAGGTAAAACTTTAATTACTGGAATGGACAGTGCTAATGGGGATTTGAGCGTTATCACCCCGGCCGGTATTTTGGCGGACATCTCACCTACCATCTTAAAACTGTTAGAAATTCAACAGCCAGAAGGGATGACTGGAAGTCCCTTAGTGTAACCGTTAACAATTAACATTTAACCATTAACTAACCGTCAACTAGATGGTTTTTTTGATTAGCAATTATCTATTCTTTTTGTCATTCCCGCGAAAGCGGGAATCCAGTTTTAGCTAGACAAACTCTGGATTCCCGCTTTCGCGGGAATGACAAAGGTAAATACCTAAAGAAAAAAGCATCTGGGATTTCAGATGCTCGAAAGAACAAATTTAGTGGCTGTTAACTTCAGTCAGACATTCTGACTTGGTCAGAAAGAACGAGGACATACAAATCATCTCTTTTGGGGGCATGTGCTGGTAGATCACTAGGTGTCTCCTGGACAGCAACCACCGTCATGTCGATCTCTTCGCCATCGCAAATAACAGTGACTTGATGTCCGGCTGGAACACTCGACCATCTATTCAGAAGTGTAACGAAACATTTATGGTTTTTTAGACAGGCCTTTTGCTCCTCGGTGAGGTCGTCCATAGTTACCTTGGTGCCTTCCGGTGATGGCGTTTGTGCCAAGCAAGCTTCGATTAACCCGCCAACCGTGGTAATGTCGAGTTCAGCCAGATTGATATCCATACTTAATCTCTCGCGGAGACTAGCCTCAATTTTGGGTCTGGCATTAACCGGAAGGCGCATTGCTTCTTCAACCGTTGCCGGCCGATAATGATAGACTTGACCAACTATGGAAATAACTGCCTCACGAATTTCAGTTTCATCCATGACTCCCTCCTTTCCTCTCCTCTGGTATGGTTTAAACGTTGTTTAGTGAAAAAGTTATCACTGAATCCTTTTCGCTCAGGCGTAGAGTTCTTCGGCCGGAGAATCTTCNGCNAGCAGGAGCAATTCCGAGTTNTCGAAATGGAACATAGTCAANATGTCTTNCCANGNGATACCGTAGTAGGCCGCATAGATCATCTTGCCAATGTCNCCGCTGGTNGCCAACAACACAGTATCNTCTGGGTGGGCAGTTTGAATTTGAGATAATACTCGCATTCCACGCTCCAGCAAAGCCGGGAATGTTTCCGCATCTTTCGGAGACAGGAAGTAAATAACTTTCTCAGTTTTGATGATATTAGGCGCGCACAGTTTTTCGATGTCGGCAATCGGTTTGCCAGTCATCACTCCAAAGTTACGTTCAATCAGGTCAGGTATGATTACCGGCGGATTTAGTCGAAGCCTGGTAGTGATAACCCTGCCCGTTACGTTCGCACGCACTAGTTCTGAACTGTAAACGGCATCAAAGGTCAGACCCATTTCAGCAATTCTCGAGGCCAGCGCTACAGCCTGACTTATTCCCAATTTGGTTAATGGCCTATCGCGCCAACCATTCAATATTCCGTCTGCATTGTCTTGATCCTGGCCGTGACGACCAATATAAATTCGCATTATGCAAATCCTTCTCGGTTGGATTCAATTAAAGTTCTGTCAAAAAGCTATCATTTTTTTAAAAAAAAGTCAACCAAGTACTACTGTTTAATTGACAATTATATTTATAAACGGTATTTTTTAAGTGGTGAAAAATTCATAAATTCAACCAAGGAGGGTACTAGAATGACCAGTCGACGTCTTGTACATACAGTACGGGCCCAAGCTGTTGGTACGGACAGTTCCGTCCGTTATCGTTTTAGATTTAAAAACGGACAACAGGTTACGGTTAACGACGGTGTCCGAAGGCACGGAACGTATTATGGGGGTCAAACCGGTAAAGTTGTGGGGTTTACTCCAGATAGTGTGGTGGTTGAGATGGGAGGGACTCAATCAGAGCCCGAATCAAGCAGAGTAGACTTTGCTCCTGATGAGATCATCGCTGCCTAGTGTGGCATTATTTTTTACCGGCCACTGTTATTAATTTAACAGTGGCCTTTTTCTTTTAAAAAAATAACCCCGTCATCGACGTTTGTCGGACGGGGTGGGGGCATTTTAACAAACCTTCAAGTTCACAATGTTCAAAGTCGCCGTAGCTTATTCGGCGTCGAGGAAATCGTAGTCGACAAGTTCTCGACTCATAACTTCTTCGCCTTCATAGACGACTCGGTATTCTTCACGGTACTGAACCGTTACCTCTTGGCCTTCGGAAAGCTTGTTCCATAAGGCCTCGTGCTTTTCTTTCGCGCCTTGAATGACGAATTTGCCGTGCTCGCACTCGAACACCACAGCCCAGCTTTCGGAAACGCTAGAAGAAGTAATAGCGAGACCGATGTTGCCATCTAAGTCGATGGTTGGTGAGAGGTCGGTGCTGTGCATCCCCGGTTGTAGATCACTTGAACTACCAGTGCCGGTTCGGTTATTACATCCGAATATTCTTTAACCACTTTCTTGCAGCCAGAGATAGAACACAGCATTACCGCCATTGAGATCGTTAGAACTATTTTTTTCATGACCATTTTCTCCTTTTTTTTGGTCTTTTCCCTCAGCTAATTGACAACTAAAAGTTGACTAACAATATTACACAATTTTTTCTATTTTGTCAATACTGGTTTGACATTTTGGTTAAAAAGAGTAAAGATTAAGCCACTAAATAATCTAATCAAAAAATATGGAAACAATCGAAGGAAAAGTAGAAGATCTAAGAAGAAGTTTTAATAATAAAAGTGGCAAGATAAAGTATATTATCTTGGCTATCGTGGCAGTATTTTTACTGCTAAGCAGTGTGGGCACGGTTGGTGCTGGAGAACGGGGTATCCTCCTACAATTTGGCGCGGTTCAAGACAGAGTAATGGACGAAGGGCTTTATTTTAAAATCCCTTTTATTCAACGAGTAGTCACCATTGATATTAAAATTAAAAAAGAAGAAGTGGTAGTTAGCGCATCCTCCAAGGATCTGCAAATTGTTACTTCCAAAATTGCTCTAAACTATCACTTACAACCAGAGCGGGTAAACAAGATTTGGCAAGAAGTTGGTCGGGACTATAACTCACGGATTATTGATCCGTCAATCCAAGAAGCGGTCAAAGCGATTACCGCCAGATTTACCGCTGAAGAGCTAATTACCAAGCGAGAAGAAGTCAAAGATCAGATTAAAATAAGTTTGGCCGAAAGACTCTCCGGTCGCTCAATCTTAGTAGACGAGTTTAATATTATTGATTTTAGTTTTTCCCCGGCCTTTAACGAAGCGATTGAAGCCAAGGTAACCGCCGAACAGCTTAAGCTTAAAGCTGATCGTGACTTAGAACGTATTGTTATTGAAGCTGACCAAAAAGTGGCCGAAGCGCAAGGAAAAGCCGAGGCTATTAGGATTGAAGCCAATGCCTTAAGGGCCAACCCAAAAGTGGTGGAATTAAGATGGATCGAAAAATGGGATGGTAAGGTGCCAACCTATTGGGGCGAGGCTAGTCCGTTCATTGGCCTTAATTAATAGATAGAATTTAAAATTAAAAAAAACTGTCCGTGTGGGCAGTTTTTTGGTTTTTTTAAAAAATGTCAAAGTTAGATTCTCCACTGGGCTCAATTGTTATATATAAGAATGAGTAGTATAATAATTTTAAATAATGAGTACTAAAACTAAAAAAGTAGCAATTTTAACCGGAGCAGGGTTTACAAAAAACTTTGGAGGTTTTTTGATTGAAAATATGAATAGCGAAATCTATAATAGTTCTTTCTTGCATGATTTTACTGACATAAAAGATATGTTGAGTAGCGAGGATAATTTTGAAAAAGTTTACTCCGAAATTATGTTTAATCCGAAAGTTGAAGAAGCTGCCAAAAAAGCTCTAAGGAATGCAGTAGCAAAGACGTATCAATTTCTTGATGAGGTGTTACAAAAATGGTGGAATAATTCAGATCAACCAAACATTTTTAATACTTATGGTCTTTTCGATATGTTTCAAAGGTTGCTTACAGGCTCAGGTGGTAAGGGTATTATATTTACTCTTAACCAAGATTTATTACTTGAACGATTACAAAAATTTTGTAATACTCCAGGAGTGTTACTTAATAAAGATTTTAAAATGCATTTGCCTCATAATCCGTTTAAGCCCAATTATTTTGTGAGGTTACCAGATGAAGATGGAGTAAAAATTGCAAAAGAACAATACGAAAATGCTGGAGACGTCGCATACGTGAAACTTCATGGCTCATACGGTTGGCTTTCATCAGACGGGGAAGAACATATTGTAATGGGGACTAATAAGATAGATCAAATTGGTAGAGAACCCCTTTTAAGGTGGTATTCTGAAATTTTTAAGTCATATATTCAAGAAGGCGATCGAAAACTTTTAATCATTGGTTATGGTTTTGGAGATTAGTATATTAATGAAATTTTAATAGATGGAGCTGTAGATCATAATTTAGAGTTACATATAATCAATCCTATGCCATTGGCGGAGTTTAAAAGAATGATACTTTCTAAAGTAAATCCCTCGGGGGTTTTAGTCAGAGGATCAGTTCTAAAACAATATTCACAAAAAACATTGAAAGATATTTTCATGATGCCGTTAAGAAACGATATGGGTTCAATTGCTTTGACTTTAATAAGTAATATTTAGTTACGGGAAAGAAATCTAAACAAAAGGGAGATGGGACTTATAAAAAAGTTTCAACCTTTGTTTTTAATAAATCCATACCAATTGCTAAAAAAACTTTTAAAGCTTTAGAAGGTAAATCTGGAGATGAGGAAAAGAAGAAGGCAATAAAGAATATTAAACTTACACCTCAGCAAAAATATTGGGAACGCATCTTCCCTTATTTTATGGAAATAGAAAAAAGCATTGAAAGACAAAAGTTTTATCCCAAATTTTTACAATCATATTCACGCAATTACGAAAAGCAAGGATTCACGAGAGTACAACAATTTTTTTATCATATTGAAAACTATCTTGCAGAAATATATATTTTTCACGAGCGTACCATTAGTCTTTTAAACAAAATAAAAAGGGAAGCAAAGAAAGTAGGGATTCCCGTTAAGGAATTAAAACAAGTAGATATTTTGAAGAAGTATTTCAGAAAAAGTTTAAATGGTATAGTTGGAATCAGGGGCCGTCATACCCACGTTCAAAGATTTGTTGATTATGATACAATAAGTCTTGAATCAATAGACAATTATTTAACTTCAAGTATAAAAATGTCAAAAAAAGAAAAAAATAAATATGAAGCATATAGAAAACTTCTCTTGATGATGGCAAGACACCAGTGGAAGAAAAAAATTAGGAAAAATAATAAGACGCTATTAACTTTACTTGATGCAATGTTCTATGTACTTAATAAAAGAAAGATAATTACTAACATAGCCAAGAGACAATAGTCGGGGGCCTATTATATAAAGGTGCTATCTTAATTACTCAATAAAGCTTACTTTAGCTAAAATAAATTAGCTCCCTGTCTTGTCTCCCTAACTCTTGCCATTGCTTAATTTCAGATATTAGTTCATTCCAAGAATTTATCACGAGTACTATTTTTAAAAAGCCTTATCTTTACAAAAATGGCTTTTTTTGCTTAAATTAGGGTATGAAAGAGTCTAACAAAATAAGGATTCTGGAAGTTATTCCAGGATTTTTAGTCTGGGCAACTTTTATCGCTCTAATTGCCCTGTCAATCTTCAAGCCACTACTAACTATCTACTTCATCATTGCCTTTGATCTTTACTGGGTAATGCGAATTTTATACATGTTGATTTATCTATTAACCTCTTGGAGACGGTTTCAACGTGACATCAGAGTAGATTGGTTTACTAAAGTAAAAGAACTTGATAAGCAATATCAAGACTATTATCATTTGGTATTTTTACCAACTTATAAAGAACCTTACGATATTGTAAAGAAACCGTTTGCCGCGATTGTTAACTCTAATTACGAACTTGATAAGTTTATTGTAGTTTTGGCCGGAGAAGAACGAGACCAAGAAAATTTTCAAATGATTGCCGAACAAATTAAACAAGAATTTGGCAATAAATTTTTTAAATTTATGACCACGGTTCATCCCAAGGACATCGAAGGCGAATTGCCAGGCAAAGGATCTAACACTAATTACGCGGCGCGGGAAGCCAAGAAACTTATTGACGAATTAGGTTTTGATTATTCTAAAGTGATTGTTTCTAACTTTGACATTGATACTTCGGTTCATCAGCAGTATTTTGCTTACTTAACTTACAAATACTTAACCCATCCCAATCCAACTCACGCCAGCTATCAGCCAATTGCTATTTACAACAACAATGTCTGGGAATCAAATCCGATAGTTAGGGTTGTGGCCAGTTCCACCACCTTTTGGTTGTTTACTGATTTATCTCGACCAGAACGGTTATTTACCTTCTCGTCGCACAGCATGAGTTTTAAAACTTTGGTGGAAGTTGGTTTTTGGGACAAGACTATTGTCACCGAAGACTCTAGAATTTTTTTACAAGGCTTGGTTCACTATCAAGGGGATTACGAGACTGTTCCAATGTATATTCCCGTTTATATGAACACGGTCGACATTGGCAAGTTCTGGCGCAGTTTAGGAAATCAGTATAAACAAATGAGGCGTTGGGCTTGGGGAGTGGAACACTTTCCCTGGATGGTTAGGCAGTTTTGGTTTAAGAACGGCCGTGGCCGGAAAATTCCTTTTCGTCGAAAAATTTCCTATTTTTGGAATCAAACTGAAGGGGTTTATTCTTGGGCCACGGCGCCAATTATTATTTTAGTCGGTGGTTACTTGCCCTTGTGGTTGGCCACGGAAATAGAACGGGAAACCGCTTTGTTTCAAAATGCGCCACACGTTTTGGCCTTATTAATGAGGGGTGCTATGGTTGGTTTTATAACTATTGCTATTTTATACGCCCTGATGTTACCACCACGACCAAAAGGGTATGCAGTGAAACATTATGTGGTGATGTTCTTACAGTGGATTATGGTGCCGATTACCATGATTCTGTTTGGTTCAATTCCGGCGGTTGACGCCCAAACTAGATTAATGTTGGGTGGAAAACATCGCTTAGGCTTTTGGGTAACGGAGAAGAGATGAGACTAGGTTTTTAGCTTATTAGCTTTTTAGGGGATTTTTTACCCCCCCTAATAACCTAAGAAGCTAATAACCTAAGAAGCTAACTTATGCCAAAAATATCAGTACAAATTGTCACTTGGAACTCAATGAGGTATATATTAGAATGCCTCGAGTCTTTAATGCGTCAAAATTTTCGTGATTTTCAAGTGTTGGTAATTGATAATGGTTCGGATGATGGTACGGTCGAATTTATCAGAGCCCAATATCCGACGGTGGCAATTTTACAAAATTTTAAAAATCTTGGTTTTGCCAAGGCCAATGATAAAGGGATTAAGCTTGCTAAAAGCGAGTACGTTTTAGTGATGAATCCCGATGTTATTTTATCTGACGATTTTTTACAAAACATGATTAATTTTGCGGATCAACATCCAGAAGCCGGCAGTTTTGGTGGCAAAACTTTTAAACTTTTTAGTGCGGCAATTGATCAAGCTGATCAGTCAGGCTTAAGAGAAGCGATTAAGTCTGATGTGATTGATTCCACTGGATTACAAATTTACAAAAGCCGTCGGGTAGTTAATCGTGGTGAGGGTAAAAAAGATAAAGGCCAGTATGATCGATTGGAAGAGGTGTTTGGCGTTTCGGCTAGCTGTGCCTTGTATCGTAAATCTGTTTTGGATGAAGTATTAATTAAAGATGAGTATTTTGACAATAATTTTTTTGCTTACAAAGAAGATATTGATTTAGCTTGGCGGATGAGACTTTATGGCTGGCAGTGTTGGTACGTTCCCGAGGCGGTGTGTTATCATCATCGTCGACTGTCGGCGTATGAAGAAACTAGCCTTAAAAAAAGAATGGCCAGTCGCGAGGCGGTGTCCAAAATGTTAAGGTCACTATCTTTTCGTAACCACCATTTAATGTTAGTCAAAAATGATCAGTGGATTAACACCCTTTTGGCATTACCCTGGTTCTTATTTTGGGAATTGAGGATTATCCTTTTTGCCTTAATTTTTGAACCATTTCAGTACAAGAGCATTACCCAATTTTTTAAGTACTTGCCAGCCACTTTATTAAAGCGCCGAGTGATCATGGCACACAAGAAGGTAGCCCCAAGAGAAATCAGAAAATGGTTTCGGTAGAATATAGAATATGGAATATAGAATTTAGATACCTAATTCAATATTCAAAATTCCAAATTCTTAATCCTAATAATTTTAACCTTAAACGAAGTAAGCATGGACCTCTCAATTGTCATCCTAAACTATAAACAACAGGGTTTGGTTAAACAGTGCATTAAGGGTATCGTGACAGCTCAACCTCAGTTGTCGTATGAAATTATTGTGGTTGATAATAAGTCGGAAGATCACACCTTGGAGGCGGTGGCTAAAATGTATAAAGATGATCCTAAGCAGGAAGTGCAACAACTGTTGCCAATTGCCAACCCACTTAAAATTCCTAGTATTATCACTATTCAGGCTAATGCCAATAATGGTTTTGCCGCTGGTAATAATTTAGGTATTAAAAAAGCCAAGGGTAAATATGTGATGATTTTGAACCCTGATATTGCTATTGTTCCTGAAGCCTTAGAGAAAATGATGGCTTACATGGACAGTAATTCTGATGTTGGAATGATTGGACCACGGCTAATAAACCCTGATGGCAGTGTTCAGTACTCTTGCCGCCGGTTTCCAAATTTTTTAACCCCAGTTTACCGCCGAACTTTTTTTGGTAAATTATCATTAGCTAAAAGTGGCGTTAGTAAATATTTAATGAAAGATTTTGACCATCAAAAAACCCAAGAAGTTGACTGGTTGTTTGGCGCTTGTTTGTTAATTAAAAAATCAGTGTTGGACAAGGTGGGTCTGCTTGATGAACGCTTTTTTATGTATTTTGAAGATCTAGATTTGTGCCGCCGGGTCTGGCAGGAAAAATATAAGGTGGTTTATTACAGTGATGTTGAATTAGTTCATTATCACCAACGGCTTTCCGCCCAACGCGGTGGCTTGTTAGGCATTTTTAGTAAAAGTGGCCGAATTCATATTGCCTCGGGAATAAAATATTTTGCTAAGTATTTGGGCGTGAAGCTACCACCAAGGGTTTAAGTCTTTACAAATAGGGCTATTTCTACTAAGATAAATGAGCCAAAATTTCTAATTTTTAATTTCTAATTTCGAATCAATTTTTAATGTTTAAATTTTTAACCATTAGAAATTCATCACTATGTTGATTAAAAAAATCGGAATTGATTTAGGGACAACCAACTCGTTAGTCTACGTTCCCAAGCGGGGGATTGTTATTAATGAGCCATCAGTGGTGGCGGTGTCCGTGGTTGATAAAAAAATATTAGCCGTTGGTGTGGAAGCTAAAGAAATGCTGGGTCGAACTCCTGATACAATCATTGCGGTTAGGCCGCTGAAGGATGGGGTGATTGCTGACTATAAAACTACCGCGGCGATGCTGCGTTATTTTGTTAACAAGGCCTTAGGTGGGGTTCGGTTATTTCGTCCAGAAGTGATGGTGGCCGTACCGGCCGGTATTACTTCGACCGAACGTCGAGCAGTAATTGATGCGACCATTGCTGCTGGGGCCAAGGCTGCTTATATTATTAAAGAACCAATTGTCGCGGCGATTGGTTCGGACATTCCGATTGGTTCACCATCTGGCCACATGATTATTGATATTGGTGGTGGTACCTCGGAAATGGCGGTGATATCTTTAGGTGGTATTGTCGCTTCAACTTCGGTACGAATTGGCGGTAACCGATTTGATTCGGCGATTGCTGACTACGTCCGACGTAAATATAATTTATCAATTGGAGAACGAACCGCTGAGCGCATCAAGATAGATATTGGTTCAGCGATGTACATGGAAGAGCGTTTAACCGATGAAGTTCGGGGCCGTGATGTGATTACTGGTTTACCACGAACCATTACGGTGACTTCTGATGACATCACCGACGCCATTCAAGCGGAGCTGGAAGGGATTATTCAGGCGGTCAAAGATGTGTTGCACAAAACACCACCAGAACTTTCAGCCGATGTTATTGATAAAGGTATTATTATGTCCGGTGGTTCATCACTTTTAAGAAACATTGATCAATTAATTACCCAAGTGACCGGAGTGTCAGTTTATGTCGCTGATGAAGCTTTGTTCAGTGTGGCCAAGGGAACCGGTATTGCTTTGGAAAACCTAGAATCATATAAGAGGAGTATTTTAGCCATTAAATAGGTAGTGAGCATTATATACTGTCCAAGCCGTTTAACTCGGCTATTTTTTTTGCTATAATTAAATTAGAATTTAGAATATGGAATCTAGAATTTGGATTATAATCTAAGCACCTTGATCCCACATTCCATATTCAACATTCCAAATTCCAAATTTAATATTCTTAATTCTTTCATCGTGTCTAAAAAGCTATTTATTATAATATTATTAATATTGGCCATTGTCTGGTTAGGGGTTTTTTTGTTTACTAAAGATTTTAGTACTGCTGAACCAACCAAGTATGGTGTTACTTTCAGTAAAAAGTATGCTATTGAATTAGAACTGGACTGGCATCAATCTTATCTAGCAATCTTAGATCAACTGCAGGTTACTAACTTACGGTTGGTGGCTTATTGGGATGACATTGAGCCTGTCCAAGACAGTTTTGATTTTTCTGATCTTGACTGGCAAATAACCGAAGCCCAAAACCGGGGGATTGATATTGGCTTAGTGGTTGGTCGGCGAGCACCGCGTTGGCCAGAATGCCATGATCCCGATTGGCTTATCAACTTAGCACCTCTGGCCATTCAACAACAGCAGTTAGAATATATTCGGGCAGTTATTGAACGATACCAAAGTAACGATGTTATAAAGTCTTGGCAAGTAGAGAATGAACCTCTGTTTGCTTTATTTGGTGAATGCCCCTTACCCGACAAAAAGTTTTTAGCTCAGGAAATAGAATTAGTGCGCTCACTCGATAACACTAGGCCAATTGTGGTGACTGACAGTGGCGAGCTGAATCATTGGCAAGGAGCGGCCAGCTTGGCTGATAATTTAGGTATCACTTTATACCGAGTAGTTTGGAATAAATATCTGGGGTTTTGGGACTATTTTTTTCTACCACCAGCGGCCTATCGTTACAAGGCCGACTTGACCAAATTTTTTCATAAGAATCTAGACAAAGTGATTGTGATTGAACTACAAATGGAACCCTGGACTTTAGATAAACCAATGATTGAATTAACTCTGGAAGAACAGGAACGATCATTTACTTTACAAAGATTTAAAGATAATATAAACTATGTTGAACAAGCTGGTTTCGCCGAAGTTTACCTTTGGGGAGTAGAGTATTGGTACTGGCTTGACCAACAGGGTTATCCAAATATTTGGCAGGAGGCTAAAGAACTGTGGTAATTAGGATGTTGGACTTTGTTTGATCTTTGACCGAACCTTTTAGGTTCAGAAATCCAGGAGGCACAGAAGGAGTAATGTCATGAGGAAAATATTTGATCATCCTGGTAAGTTGTGTATTGCTTGTGTTGGAGCACTGATATTCTTAATTTTTGTTGCTCTTCCAATTATCGACGATTGGAAAAGCGAAGTGGTGATTAAACCAACGATCGCCGAAGAAATATCAGGAGACGGGGCTACTGAAGTCGACAGCGAAAATAGCGAGGCGGTTGCGACCGAAGAAGTTGACACTGTATCATTTGTCGAGATGACCGAGGAAGAAAGAAATGATCAAATCATCAGGGCACTTATCAAAGCCAGTAATGATGATGATTTTGATGTTAAGTGGGCTGCCGCTGAGTCTTTAAAGGAATTAATGCCTACTTTTGACTTCGTCATGCTGACTGAAGTGGCAAATTCTGAAAGTTACACGGTGAGCGCAACAGCCGCTCTAGCATTGGAAGAAAGACTGACAGAGGTGACTGATGAGGAGTTAATCGAGTTCTCTACAGCTACCAGCAAGGGTTTACGCCTAGCGGCAATTAATGTTTTATGCCAACGATCAGGTGAGGAGATTTCAGTGGCCTTAATTGTGGCCACTACTGATGAAGATCAATATGTTCGTGAAGCAGCCAGGCAGGCATTGGCTGGTATGTTGCCAGACGATGATTTGTATGCAGTATTGATCAAGTCAGCCTATGATAACGATGGAAATATTCATTATGATGCCATCAAGGCTTTAAGCAAACTTTCCGGTCCGGAAGTTGAAGCATACTTGATCAGAGTTTTTACTGATAACTCAGGTTGGGTAAATCAGCATAATGCTATAGAAGCATTAGTGGGTAGATCAGGTCTGGTAGTTGAAGCTGCTTTAATTAGCGCCTTGTCTCATGGCTATTCAGGGATTCGTGAGGAGGCAGTTGAATTACTGGCAGCCTTACCAGACCCAAGTCCCAAAGTTGATCGAGCATTAGTAACCGCCCTCTCTGACGAATCTGAAATTGTTCGCGAGGGAGTGGTTGAAGCATTGTCCAATCGAGTCACTTTAGTATCTTCTGAAGAAGAGAGTCATAATACCGAAGAAGATGCTATTAATGCCGAAGTAGAAGATTCGGTGACCGTCGATTTATAAGTTAGTTGGTCAGTCCAATTCACAGGCCGCATAGCATAGCTAAGCGGTTTTTTTCTTTGACAAAAAATATTAGTTAAGATAAGTTGAGGTAAAGAACATTGACATTTATAAACAACAGCCAAAGGAGATCCACCATGAAGTTTTCCAAAGCCTATGGGGTATTGGTAATAGTTTGTCTTCTGGTGGCTGTTTTCTTGGAAAGCCACCAACCAAGGAAGATAATCCTCAAGGATCACGCAACCAGTGCCGAGGAACTGGAGTTTATTCAGGTTGCTTTTAATTTGGAGGAGATTGCTTACTTTCGGCAAATGGCCGTTAGAGTGATGTCCAAAAGAATTGACATCAGTCTTGACAACAGCTCAGATTCTGATGACCCTGCTGTTGCGGCAGCAACTCAGTTGATGGAATACTGGCATCAAGAGGTACTGGCAGCTGCTACTCAAGACGAAAATGAAGTGATTCGAAAAATGGCGAGAGAAGTCACCAATCAACGTAAAAGTCACTTTGTCATAGACAGGGAGGAATACAGAACTGACAACTAGTAGTAGATCATTTAGCATCCGACGTTTTGGCTGTCTAGTGCTTGTTATATTAGGTATACTGGGACTTGTCGGTTGGTATGACTGGTCACATTGATTAACTACCAAGGTTTTAGTCCAAAGGAGGACAGATAATTAGATCAAACACTGGTTCAAGGCTAGCGGAATCTTCGTCAGTCTGAAAATTCAATTGCCGATAAAATAACCCAAGAGGTTATTAAGGGGCTTTTAGATTAGTAACATTAGCCAATAAGTCCAGTGCATACCGTCGAATGTAAATCGGCGGTTTTTTTTGACCAAATTATTAAAATTTGGCATAATAAGTACTTGCCAAAAGCTTATATTATGATAAAATGTAACCATGTCCTGTAGTGAAAATTTGATTGAAAGTCGCCTTTAGGCGACTTTGCAGAGAGCTCAGGCATTATAATCTATAGATAACTATTTATTAATCAAATTTCTACTACGGGACATGTCTAAAGATGCAGAGGAGAATAGCCGTTTTAATTGGCCGATTGTCGGCCATTTAAATATTGTTAATTATTTACAGAGATCATTGACTAATAACAGCATAGCTCATGCTTATTTATTTGTTGGTACGCCACATCTTGGCAAAGCGACGGTGGCCAAAAGTTTCACCGACAGTTTAATTTGTCAGAATTTAGCTAAAGATAATGAGGATAATGAGAAAATTCCCTGTGGTAGCTGCAATGGATGTAAACAAATTAAAAATGGTATTCATCCCGACGTTTATTGGCTTAGCCGGGAAGTAAATGACAAAACTGATAAGTTAAAGAAAAATATCAGTATTGAGCAGATTCGTCAGATTCAAAGTAAACTGAGCCTGCATTCATTTTTAAACTCATACAAGATTGCCATAATTGATGAAGCCGAAACTTTAAGTTTAGAAGCGGCTAATGCTTTACTGAAACTCCTAGAAGAGCCCACCGCTAAGACAGTTCTGATCTTATTAACCGCCAATTTAGCCAAAATACCCAAGACCGTAGCGTCACGTTGCCAGGTTTTAAAATTTTTGCCAGTTAAGTATGAAGATATTTTTGATCATTTGAGAAGTTTGAAAGTTGACCGAAAAAAAGCCACTGTACTAGCTAATTTATCTTTTGGTCAACCAGGCATGGCTATTAATTATGCTACTGACAATGAGTTGTACCTAGATTTTCAGGATCAAGCCAAACAGTTTGTCACTTTATTAGGTAGTAAAGCCAATACTCGACTTAAAATGTTAGGTGAAGTCGTTGATTTAAAAGATATTAATTCAATTAAAGACAGTTTAAATATTTGGAGTAAAGTGCTAAGAGATTTGGTACTGATTAAATTAAACAACGAAAATTTAATCAGTAATCATCGCTTCTTAACAGATTTGAAGGAGCTGGCCAGCAAATTTAGTCCTAAAAGTTTAGCCAGCACTATTATTAATCTTAATTCAAGTAGGCGTTATTTGGACGCCAACGTTAATCCTAAATTAGTCTTAGAAAATTTAGTTTTAAATTTTTAAAAATTATGAAAAAATTATCATTTAAAACTTTAATCTTAGCTTCCATTTTTTTAACTGGCTGTACCATCAGTTTTGGTGGGTCTAATACGCCTTCGGTCTCCGGAGTTTTTAAATCATTTGATCGGGGTAATACCTGGATTACCAAAAGTTTATTTTTACATTCTGGCGGCACTGGAACTATCTCTGGTGTTAATGTTATAAACTTAACTTTTGACCCTCAGGATAATCGGGCTATTTATTTAGCTACCGAGACTGACGGTTTGTTATTTACTTATGATGGCGGTGACAGTTGGCAAAAAGCCAAACAGGTAGGCAATGGTCGGATTGAAGCAGTGGCCATTGATGCCAAAAATAAATGTGTTATCTATGCCACCTTTACTAACACCGTTTTAAAATCAGTTGACTGTAGTCGGACCTGGGCGGAAATTTATATTGATACCAGGGCTGACAAGAATGTGACCGCCTTGGCTGTTGATTTTTTTAATAGCTTAATCGTTTATGCTGGTAATTCCGCCGGCGACATCCTTAAAAGCACCAATGGTGGCACCACCTGGCAGGTAATCCATCGACTTAACAATCCAATAACTAAAATTTTAATTAATCCAAATGATACTCGAGTACTTTATTTAGCCACCAATAACAATGGAATTTTTAAATCAACCAATTCTGGTATTAGTTGGATCGATATTAATGATGGTTTGAAACAGTACTCCGGTTCAATGGAATATCGAAATTTAATTTTTGATGCCAGTCAGTCAGATGGTTTAATGTTGGTTGCCAAATACGGTTTGATTAAAAGTAATAACGGTGGAGCCACCTGGAATGCCCTTAATTTAATCACCCCGCCAGCCACTGCTGATATTTTTTCGGTGGCAATTAATCCTCAAAACAATAAAGAAATTTATTATGCCACGGCTTCTACATTTTATAAAACCACTGATGGTGGTCAAAATTGGATCACCAAGAGATTACCCAGCAATGCCGTAGCTACTTACATGCAGGTTGACTCCAACGATCCAAATATTTTGTATATGGGATTTTCTAATTTAGGAAGATAATTTATTATGGGTACATTAATTGATAACAGTAAACCAGACTTTGAAAAGAGCTTGGAACATTTAAAGGAAGAGTTAACCACCTTAAGGGTTGGTCGAGCCAACCCAATGATGGTGGAAAATATTCTAGTAGATTCTTACGGTACTAAAACGCCAATGAAGCAGTTAGCTTCGGTAACCGTGCCCGAAGCCCGAACATTACTAATTCAACCGTGGGATAAAACACTGTCTAAAGAGGTTGAAAAGGCCATTATTAATGCTAATATTGGCATTAGTCCGGTTAATGAGGGAGCAGTAATTCGCCTTACTATTCCGGCCTTGACCGAAGAGAGTCGTAAAGAACTGACTAAGTCAGTTGGTGAAAAAATGGAGAAATCCAGAATTGTTATTCGTCAAATTCGTGACAGAGTAAAAGACGAAGTTGTCAAGCAGGAAAAAGCTAACGAAATTACCGAGGATGATAAGTACGATTCAATCAAACAATTAGATGAGTTAATTAAAGAGTATAACGATAAAATTAAAGCGTTAGGCGATGCTAAAGAAAAAGAAATAATGACAATTTAATTATGTTACTAACAATTATTGTATTTTTTTTAATTTTAGGTCTGATTGTCCTAGTTCATGAACTAGGCCATTTTGTTACTGCCAGACGGGCGGGGGTAAAAGTTGAAGAGTTTGGGCTTGGTTTACCGCCACGAGCTCTGGGGTTTTACAAAGATGACAATGGTAAGTGGAAACCAGTTGGTTTAAAAAGCAAAGAAGCGCCAAAAACTATTTGGTCGCTTAACTGGATTCCCTTAGGTGGTTTTGTAAAAATTAAAGGTGAAGAGGGTGGTGATGCCAATGATCCTGACAGTTTTGGTAATAAAAGTATCTGGCAACGTATTTGGATTCTTTCGGCTGGTGTTAGCATGAATATTATTTTAGCCGCCGTACTGCTAACTATTGGTTTAACCATTGGTTCACCTCAAGCAATTGACGAGGATAATATTCCAGCCGTGGCTAGAGTTAGTGACGTTAATATCAGAATCATGGAAGTGCTACCAGACTCCCCAGCAGCAACGGCCGGTATTGAAGTAGCTGATGCCATTGTGCAAGTTGATGGTCAAGTGCTGACCAAAATTACCGACTTTCAGAACTATTTTGATTCCAAAGTTGGTCAGGAGGTTAGTTTACAAATTAAACGTGATGAGGCCATTATTGAGACAACAGTGATACCGGAAATTTTGGAGGAAACTGAACGTGGTGGCATGGGCGTGGCCTTAATTGAAATAGGTATTGTTTCTTATCCTTGGTATCTAGCTCCAGCTTTTGGAGTTTGGGAAACTTTAAAATTAGTTGGTAATATATTCCTAGGTTTTTATCTGGTGATAAAAAGTTTATTAATTTCTCAGGAATTAATTGGTGAAGTCTATGGACCAGTTGGTATTGCTTCGTTAGTTGGTGATGCCTTACAATTAGGATTTTTGTATCTAATTCAGTTTACCGCAGTGCTTTCGGTAATTATTGCGGTCATTAATTATTTGCCAATTCCTGCTTTGGATGGTGGCCGGGTGATGTTTTTATTGATCGAGAAAGTTCGTGGAAAATCGATTAAACCGAAAATCGAAACAGCGGCTCATAATATTGGTTTTGCCTTACTGATGCTTCTGGTGTTAGTTGTGACATTTAGAGATATATCCAGAATTACCAACGGCTTTTTAGGTTTTTGGGACAAGATATCAGGTCTGTTGTAGTATGAAAATAGCACTACCGTTTGAGTTTAAGGAGAATTTACGAACCTTTATGCGTCGAGCCGGTTATGCTGAATTTAATGATCCTAACACGGGCCAAACCAGTTATGTCAAAAGATTATCAAGAGACTTTTATCCTCGTTTTCATGCTTATGTTGAACAAGATAAAGATAATAAAACCTCAATTAATTTACATTTAGATCAAAAAAAGCCCAGCTATGCCGGGGCTCATGCCCATAATGCGGAGTATGATGGTGGGCAAGTAGCAGAAGAAGGAGCGAAGCTAGAAGGCTTGGTTAAAAATCAAATGGATAATCAGGCTCAAGGCGCGCCAGACCAATCTGATAAAAAAGGTTTTTGGGAAAGACTCCGTGGTTAATAAAAATTATGAAGCAATCTAAACTTTTTGCTAAAACTTTAAAAAATTTACCAAAAGATGCGGTAACCATATCCCATCAGCTTTTACTAAGGGCTGATTTTATCGATCAGTTAGCGGCTGGGGTTTACACACTGTTGCCTTTGGGTTTTCGGGTTCATAAAAAAATTGAAAATATTATTCGCGAAGAGATGAATTCTTTAGGTGCTCAAGAGTTCATCATGCCAACCTTAATACCAAAGAGTTTATGGACCGAAACTGGTCGTTGGAAAACAATTGACCCGCCGTTATTTGTGGTTAAAGATCGTCATGGTAAAGAGTTAGGGCTAGGACCGACTCATGAAGAAGTGATTACTGATTTAATCAGGCGACGGATTAATTCTTACAAGGATTTACCTTTTTCTTTATACCAGATTCAAAATAAGTTTCGTAATGAAATGCGCGCCACCGGCGGACTGTTAAGAGTTCGTGAATTTGTGATGAAAGATTTATACAGTTTTCATACCGACGCTAAAGACTTAGCAGCTTTTTATAAAAAAGTTACTCAAGCCTATAAAAATATTTATCAACGTTGTGGTGTAGAATCAGTGATGGTGGAAGCAAGCTCAGGATCGATTGGCGGCAATGAGTGTCATGAATTTATGGTGATCGCTGATTCCGGCGAAGATAATATATTAGTTTGTCGGGAATGTGGTTGGGCTGGTAATGTGGAAGTATTTGATAAGCAAAAGGACTGTCCAGAATGTAAAACAAATCTTGAAACAAAAAAGGGTATCGAGGCTGGTCATATTTTTAAATTAGATGATATCTATAGTCATAAAATGAAAGCTAATTTTGTTGACCAAAAAGGTAAAGCAAAACCAATTATGATGGGTTGCTATGGCATTGGTGTTGGTCGTTTAATGGCAACAGTTGTTGAGTCTTCAAATGATAAAACTGGTATTATTTGGCCAACCAGCATTGCTCCTTTCCAGGTTCACCTAGTATCCTTGAAAGAAAACCTAAAAGCTGATAAAATTTATCAGCAACTAACCAAGGCGGGAGTTGAAGTTTTATACGATGATCGTGATATTTCGGCTGGTGCTAAGTTTGCTGAAGCCGATTTAATAGGCATTCCTTACCGGTTAGTAGTTTCTCAAAAAACTCAAAATAAAATTGAATTTAAACCTCGGGGGGAGAAAAAAGCAGAGCTCCTTAGCTTGGAGCAAGTTTTGAAAAAACTTTAAAGAAGAAATGTTCAATAATTTATTCAAAAAATTCTCCCGTGATGTGGCGATTGACTTAGGCACCTCGAATACTTTAATTTACGTTAAAGATCGTGGTATTGTTGTTAATGAGTCATCGATCGTGGCTCTGAACAATCGTAATGATCAAATTTTAGCCGTTGGTGAAGAAGCTCAAAAAATGGTGGGAAAGACTCCACCACACATTACAATTTCTCGACCCTTAGTCGATGCTATCATTTATGATTTTGAAGTGACCGAAAAGATGTTAAAGTATTTTATTGATCGGATTTCACAAGAAAGTTTTGGTCTGTCGCCTCGTCCACGAATAATAATTGGTGTTCCCTTGGACGTGACCGAAGTAGAAAAAAAGGCAGTTGAAGATGTGGTATTGTCGGCCGGAGCCAGGGAAGTTTATTTAGTCGAAAATGTTATTGCTACGGCGATTGGTGCCAGATTACCAATTCAAGATCCCTCAGGTAACATGGTGGTTGACCTTGGTGGCGGAGTAACCGAGATTGCCGTCATTTCTCTGTCTGGAGTGGTGGCCTGGAAGTCACTACGTACGGCCGGTAATAAAATTAATCAAGATATAATTCAATTTGCTCACAGTGAATTTAATTTATTAATAGGTGAGCGAGTAGCCGAAGATATCAAGATAAGATCTGGTCGAATTTTAGACTCCCACGAAACCATTGAAATTAAAATGCGTGGACGTGATTTGATGACAGGGTTACCTAAAGAAGTAGTAATTAACAGTGATCAGGTAACTCAAGCATTTAATCGATCAATCACCACGATTATTGAAGGCATCAAAAGCACACTCGAGATTACTCCACCAGAATTAGTGGCTGATATTTATCAACGGGGCATGATTTTGGCTGGTGGTGGCGCTATGCTTACTGGTCTTGATAAAATTATTGCTAAGGCAACTAAAATTCCGATTAAAGTTATTGAAGACTCTTTGACTTGTTCAGTTCGTGGTATGGGCTTGATTTTAGAAGATGATAATTTACTGCAAGAAGTGGCCGTACCCTCATCAACTAAAGAAGAAAAAGGATCTCGTTAATTTTAATAAATCAAATAATTTGATTTATTATGTTAAAATTTTTTAGAAAAAGTAGACTTTCAGTAGGTTTGTTAGCAGTTGTAATTCTGCTAATTTTTTGCATTACGTGGGAATTTTAAGGCCAATAGAAAATATTGTGGTCAGAATATTTTCGCCGATCCAACACCGAATTTATGGCGTTGGTATTAAGATTAACAGTTTTTATACTAATTACTTTGTTAATAAAGATTTAGTCCAATCCTATCAAGATTTAGAGCAACAAATAACAGATTTAAAAGTTGAAAATTCTCAGCTTAAAATAAAAATTTCTGATAGTGTGGAGTTGTCCGCTTTGCAAGATTATCTTGCCAGTTCTGGTCTTGAAGGAGTAACCGCAAAAATTATTGGTAAAAATCCCGAGCCTTCTCATCAATCCATTATTTTAAATCGTGGCAGTAGTAGTGGGGTAACTGTTGATTCTCCGCTAATTACTGCCAACGGTATCATGGTTGGCAAAGTTTCTAATGTTAAACGAAACAGTTCTGAAGCTATCTTGGTTAATGACTCGGACAGTCGGATCGCTGCTTTGGTACAAAATGAAACAAACTCTAAGGGGATTGTTATCGGCGAACATGGTTTAAGTTTGAAAATGGAACTGTTACCTCAAGAAGATGAAGTCAAAGCCGGTGACGTTATTATAACTTCTGGTCTGGAACAAACTATTCCTCAGGGGCTAGTCATTGGTGAAGTCAACCAAGTCATTACTGAGCCAAACAGTTTATTCAAAACGGCTCGGGTTAAGTCACTTATTAAAATTGATAATTTAACTCAGGTTATAATTTTGACCAGCCAAATCGATGATTAGCATTCTGCTCAACATTTTATTAATAATTATTTTGGGTATTATTCAGATCAGTTTTTTAACTACCTGGCTTTTTCCAGTTAATGGTTTAAATTTAATTTTAAGTTTAGTTATTTTTGTAACCGTAATTTTAAGCTATCAGCGTGGTCTGTGGTGGGGTTTAGGTGGCGGAATTTTTTTAGAATTATACAGTAATTTAGCTTTTGGGGTTGTCACCGTCAGTTTAATGTTAACTGTAATTTTATTAAATTTACTGTTCAATAATTTTTTTACCAATCGATCATTCTATTCACTGCTGATTCTTGGGTTTATTGGTACCATTAGTTATAATTTTTTGATTGTACTGCTTAACTTGTTGACTATCATTATTGGCTTTGATGCTATATCTATTAATTTTAATTTTTGGACATACTTTTTCTGGCAACCATTTCTAAATTTAATTATTTTGACAATTATCTTCTTTACTTATCATATTTCAACTGGACGATTAAGAAATATATTTTTATCCCACCCTTTTTATGAGGCCTAGAGCTGGCTCTAATCCATTTGCCATTAATGATAACCAACGATTTGGTAATTATTCAGGCCGTTCAAAATTAAAAGGTAAGTGGCACGAGGTTGAGTCTTTTTCCGACACTAAATCAAATATTAGAGACAACTCTTTAGGGTTATTATTAAATAACAAGGTGATTAATATTTGGTTGGCGGTTTTACTAGCCGGTATTCTAGTTTTGGTGATAAGAACAGCTTTTTTACAAATTGTTATGGGGGACCATTTTAGTGCCATTGCCGAGGGTAATCGCGTCAGAGTCAGGGATATTAAAGCGGCTCGGGGGGTTATCTATGATCGTCATCAGAATTTATTGGTAAAAAATGTTCCTGGTTTTTTCTTGGCTTTTGTACCAGTTGATTTGTCCAGTGATGCCCAGAAAAGATTAGAAATTGCTGAAGAGTTATCAAAGATTTCTTTGATCTCAACTGAGGAAATAACAGAATTAATGGAAAGTCAATCGCCTTATTCTTATCAACCAGTTATTGTTGGTGATGTCTTAACCCAAGATCAAGCCATCTTAACTGAAATAGTGACGGGAAATTATTCTGGTGTTATTTTAAAAACCGATAACACTCGATTTTATTTACCCAGTGGAGATAATCCCAGCTTTTCTCATATTCTAGGTTATCTAGGCAAACTGAATGAGGATAAGTTAGAAAGTTATCTTAGTCAGGGCTACTCATTTAATGACAATATTGGCAAAGCGGGCATTGAGTTTTCCTACGAGAATGTTTTAAAAGGGGTAAATGGACGTGAACAGGTTGAAGTTGATGCTACCGGTGAAGCTAAAGAAGTTATCGCTCAAGAAAAGCCAATTGCTGGGAAAAACCTTGTTTTAACTATTGATGCGGAACTGCAAAAGCAGGCTGAGCTTAGCTTGCGTCGAAGCATTGGCGCTTATGACAAAAAACGTGGTGTGGCTATTGTGATGAATCCAAATTCCGGAGAAGTTCTAGCAATGGTTAACTGGCCGTCGTTTGACAACAACTTGTTCAGCCGAGGAATATCTGGTGATGAATTTTCCGAATTGATTAATGATCCTAATCAGCCGTTGTTTAGTCGTGCTATCAGTGGCGAGTATCCCTCAGGTTCAACTTTTAAAATGATTGTGGCGGCAGCGGCTTTAGAAGAAAATATTGTGACGCCAGCTAAAAGTTTTTTAAGTACTGGTGGCCTAGGTATTAAAAGTTGGTTTTTTCCTGATTGGAAAGCGGGGGGACATGGTTGGACTAATGTGGTTAAGGCTTTAGCCGAATCGGTCAACACCTATTTTTACATTATTGGTGGTGGGCTAGAAGAGGAGTTTGATGGCCTAGGGGTGGCTAATATTAAACGCTATGCCGAAAAGTTTAATTTAAATGAGCCACTAGGTATTGATTTGCCAGGAGAAGCGTCTGGATTTTTGCCAACCATTGCCTGGAAGGAAAGTGTTAAACAAGAAAGTTGGTATATCGGGGACACCTATCATCTAGCTATTGGTCAGGGTGATATTTTAGTCACCCCGTTACAGATGGCAGTATGGACTTCGGCCTTTGCTAACGATGGAATATTATATAAACCATATCTGGTTAAAGAAATTTTAGACAAAGATAATAATGTGGTCACTGAAATAGATCCTCAAATTATCGATCAGAATTTTATCAGACCAGAAAATATTTCTACGGTTAACCGTGGTTTGCGTCAGGCGGTGCTCTCGGGCTCAGCTCAAGGACTTTTTGGTTTACCAATTACCGTGGCCGCCAAAACCGGTACGGCTCAATGGTCCAGTACTAAAGAACCTCATGCTTGGTTAACCGCCTTTGCCCCTTATGACGATCCACAGATCGTGGTGACTGTTTTAGTGGAAGAGGGAATAGGTGGCACTACCACTGCCTTACCAGTGGTTCGTGACATCGTAAATTGGTGGGCGGAGAATAGGTAATTTATTGACATGGTTTTCAGAAATGGTAAAATGTTTACAGATGAATAAAGTCTTTAGCTAAATATCAAGTGACAGGATCAACATAGTGCCTTAGGCACTTTTTTTATTTTTAAATCAGTAGGATGCATTTTAATTAGCCAATATATTTTAATTAGCCCAGCCCTGAATTAGCCCAGCCCTGAATTAGCCCAGCCCTGAAGGGCAGGGCTGTAATATTCTCTTCCTTGGTTTAAAGATAAAATTAGAGCGTAGTAAGATAAGGGAGTGCTAAATTTAAAAATTATGTCCCTTTAGGGACATTTGTAAAATCTCAGCCCGGGCATGAATGCCCGGGCGATAATAAAGATATGTCAAATGTTTTTCATAAATTATATTATCATATTATTTGGTCTACTAAGAATAGAGAACCTTTAATTACTGATCCAATTGAAAAATTAATAAAAAATTACATTCCAAAAAAAAATAATTGAGTGTCATGGTAAGAGTTTTACATTTAACAATATAGATGATCATGTCCATTTATTACGTCATATACCTCCGAAGGTTAGCATTTCTGAATTTGTCAATAGAATTAAAGGAAGCTCGTCACGCTATATAAATATTTCACAAAATAATCAAAATTTTTTTTGGCAGAAAGGGTATGGTGTTTTTAGCCTATCGGAAAAAGATTTTACCATAGTAAGAAAATACATAGATAATCAAAAGAAACATCATAAATATAATACTTTAAATAAAACTTTAGAAAAAATTAACTAGATCACAATTTATCCACTTTTGTGTATTGACGTTATTTTTATAAGTGGTAAAATGTTAGTAGATGAATATACAAATCAATGTAGCGCCGATGGCGTTTATTTTTATTTAGTCGAGCTATGATTAAGTTTGGAAAAAAACAATTTGCTTTTGTAATTTTAACCATGATTTTTGGATTAGGGCTTTTTGGTTGTGTCAAAAAATCAGTAGACAATACAAATGTGATTAATACTGCAGATTGGCAGACTTACACTAATGAGGAATTTGGATTTGAAATAAAATATCCAGATGGATGGTCATTTAGTGAGCGATTTAATTACTCAAAGGGGTTTTTTATTACAAATGAACAATCCAGTTTATCAATCTTACCTAAAGGTAATTTTAATCATGGTTTACCATCTACAGTACCAATCAAGAATGTTGAATCAATTGACAACAAGCCAGTTAATTTAAGAGAATGGTCATTGTTAGAAGGAAAAACTTTAATATTATATAATTTTACAATAGAAATTAAAAATTGGGATATATGTGAAGATGATTTAAAAAATTGTAATAGACTAGAATTATTAATTAGTAATGAAGCAGATCATAAAATTTTAGAATCAATTATATCTAACTTTAATTTTCTTCTTTAGCTAATAAATTATCTCAATCAACATAGTGCACTTAGAGAGCTTCTCTAAGAAGACATTATGTTGTTTTTAGAAAAGCTCTCTAAGTACGGAGAGTTTTTTTATGATGTGAAGTGTTCATTGACAATCTAAACTAAATAGGAGGTTAGTCATGAGAAAGTTACAAGTGGTGGCAGTATTTCTCTTAGTAATTAGTGGATCAGCCTTTACTGAACAGCCCTTACTGCAGTTGCCATTCCCTGCGGGGGTACAATATTTATGTACTCAAGGACCTGGTGAAATTTATAGCCATAATGGTGTCACGACTCGTTATGATTTAGATTTTGACACACCAAATGATCAAGATCATGTAGTCGTAGCGTCTATCAGTGGTATAGCTTATATTCACTACAGCAATGGTCCTGATGGTTTTGGTAATCATGTGAATATTGATGTCGGTAATGGGCTTTTTGTCATCCCAGGATCACATCTGAAAAGTTTTAGTATTCAGAATGGTCAATGGGTTGATCAAGGGCAGGTCATCGGAATTGAAGGTTGTACTGGTAATTGTAGTGGAGATCATATTCACTATGGTTTACACGAGGGCGATCCTTCACAAGATGCAGGTCAAAGTGTATCTGTCATCGCTGAAAGAATATGGGCTAGAGATGTGACAGCTGGTGGTTCATTTAGAGAATTTAATTCGAATGAATTCATCGCTGGTTTAGTACGTGGACATGTGTATGAGTCAGGTAATAATGGGCAGACGTCGCTCATTACTGGTTACTGGGAAGACGGAACGTTTCATCAGGAAATTACTGAAGTAGCAAATCAATTCTCGAGTCTGATTGGTGATCCGTTTGATAATGGTGGAGGTTTCTATGTTCACCGTTGGTACAGTCAAGATGGTTCAACCTACGTAGAAATTCAGGATTTCTATAATTCAGAAACTGGATTTTACTCGGCGATTATCTACAACTCAGTCTTAGGGCAAGCTTTTTTGATCAAAGATGGGTTTAGATGGTATTACATGTCTGACGTAGATGGACCCAAGGAATTAAATGCACCAATTTCCAATGAGTATCCCTGGGCCCACTATCCGTACGAGAATGGTAGTTTTAATGAGGATAAAGCCAAGGTGACTTATCTTCGTCAAGATTTCATGGTCGACAATAAGTTTTTGATTTGGCGGCCGGAGAACGGTGTTGTTGCTTTGGGTATACCTGATGGTCGCGGAGGTGCTGATTTCACCATTGCATTGATACCTGGACAAAGTGACGAACTGTTGATCGAAGCTTGGGCCTTATCGCCAGAAAGTGCTTTTGTCACCAATAATGACATTAGTGCAGAACATTATGAAGTCTACCAGGATGGACAGTATATCGCTGATATGGCTAATTTTGAGCTTACTGTCTATGGACTGTCTCCTAGCACCACTTATGTTTTCAAAGTGGTGGCCGTTGATGGCAACGCTAATGTCTTGGCAGAAGCAGCAGAAGTTTCAGTCACTACTCCGGCGGAGGAATTGCCAGAAGTAGAAGTTGTTGATTTCGCACATTGGGTCAGGAACAATCAGATTGAATTTCTGTTACCTGATTTGCCCAACGCCAGCTTTGTTGAGATTGTGGTCAATGGACAACGATACGTGGCCAGTCCTGGAGAAGGGTACTGGATCAGTAATTTGGCCAATGGTTCTTACAATATTTACGTTGAGGTGTTTGATAATCAAGCCGTGTTAATCGGCCGTAGTCAAACAAAAACCATTTTTATTGGCGAGAACTTTACCATTGTACCAGTTGGTGTAGTTTATGCTGGTCCTGGCGAAAGCCACACTGCCATTTTCCGCTTGGAAAATGGTTTTCAACAAGGCTTGGCTAACCCGTCCTACCAAACGCTTGTCAGCGGCAATTCTTGGCTGGTGCCTGGTCAGTTCGACCTGAGCGGAATTGTCATACCGGCTAAAGGTTATGTTGAGGTGGCAATACCTTTCACTACTGAAGATTGGTATGAGAATAGTGTTGAAGTGGCTTTTGCTCTGTACGTTGAGTATACTGGCAGCTTCGGCAGTTATTCCAAGGTCAGTGATAGTGGTATCCATCAGATTCAATTGAAGCCATTTACTGACTTGGTGGCTGACATTCCGTTTAACCTGGGCGTTTTTGTTCCAGGAGAGGAAGTGGTCTTAGCACCAAGTATCAGCAACCTAGCCAACCGCAGTAGTCTGGTTAGCCGGATGGAAGTTTGGCTTGAAGAATTGTCAACCGGCAGCCTAGAGCTAATTGTTTCTGTCTTGTTGCCGGAATTGGTCGCTAACGGAAGTTGGCAAGAGCAGTTTTATCTGATGGCATTGCCAGCTGGTGATTATGTAATTACCGTGGTGGCTGATGCCGACAGTATTATTAGTGAACCGAGTGAGGACAATAACATCGCTGAAGCCGTTTTTGCCATCCTTGATAGTGCTGTCACCGCCGAAGAGCTATTTTGGCTCAACTGGCAGGAAAATTTGCTTGGTGATTGGTATATGGATGGTTTAGTTGGCTCAGTTGAAAAACGTCGTAATGTTCAAGAAAGCTCATTGGGCGATTTAATGGAAGTCGGTGCTGTTGGCTCAGCCCCGGGTTTTACTGGCCAGGATGATGGAGCTTATCAGTTTAACGGTGAAAGCTATTTACTGATCAATGACGATGATCAGTTAACCACCAGTGAATTGACTATCAGTCTTTGGTTTCAGTTTCCTAGACTGAACAGCACTATGACACTTTTGTCCAAGCTGGAAAATGGTGATCGCTCCTATGATTTGAGCATCTGTGGAGTGGGCAGTGATAAGGGTAAGGTAATGTGGGGAACGACTAGCCAACCGGCTAGCCCACTAACTTATTTGATGTCACAGACCATTATCATGACAAAACGCTGGTATCACTTGGTGGTAGTGCAAAGTGCTTTAGGTCGCTTTATCTACCTGGATGGTCAGCTGGATAATAGTGATGCTGTCGGTAATGTTGTGCCTAACAGCACGGCTCCATTGCTGGTTGGTAAGCAAATCTTTGATGGTGTTGATTATTTTCTGTTTCAGGGAGAAATTGATGAACTGGTTATTTCCGCCGGTTCAATGTCTGCTAGCGACGTAAATATTTATCACGACTTGCTAGTAGCTGGTTTGCCAACAGAAATTAGCCAACCCGTTTCTGAGTTAATCTTCAATCTGGAAAGTGATTACTCTACTGTTGGTCTTTGGCCTCTCAATGGTCAGACCGGAACTGAACAAAAATTGGTCAATTATGGTGGCAAGCCCGAACTTGATTTGCTGGCCTTTGGTTCATCTATGTCGATATCTGGCTTTAATCAGCTGGCTGATGGTGCCATTGACCTGGATGGAGTTACCCAGTTTTTAATGGTGCCGACTGATGATGAATTAATGCCATCAGAAATTACAATTGAGTTTTGGCTTAAGCCAAACAATACGACTGATACCCAGTTCATATTTAGTAAAGCTGACAGGAACAATCGTTCTTACGTGGTTGCCTTGGGTACCGGTGAGTCAGCTGGTAGGATACGCTGGGAAACCACCAGCAATCCAAGCACGCCAATGACTGCTTTAATTAGTAATCGTCAGCTGATGGTTGGTCAGTGGTACTACGTGGTTGTAGTTCAGAATTCAGTCGGCCGTCAGATTTACATTAACGGTCAGTTGGACAACTCTGATCCAACGGTCAATGTTATCACCAAAAGTTCTTGCCCATTGTACTTTGGTAAATGCGTTTGGGAGAATGTAGATTATTTCTTCTATGATGGTGCCCTTGATGAGATTAGAATCTCTAACCTGGGCCGAACGGCCGAAGAAATTTACGCTACCTGGATGCAATTATCCGGCTTTTAAAAAGCCAGCCCTTGTTTTTTCAACCTGTGAGAGACAAGGGTTTTTTTACTATTGACGACATATTTTGCTTAGGCTATAATGATTGAAATAAATTTAGATTGTGGATAACTACTACCAATAAAATATTTAATATATAAATAAACTTTAGCGATTTAAACTTAACATTCCCGCTATTTTTTTATAAGTCAAAATTAAACTTATGGGTGTAAATTATATTACAAAGGATGGGCTAAAAAAATTGAAAGAAGAAATGGAAGATTTGAAAAAGAATAAGATGCCAGAAGTTATTGAACGTATTGCTCGAGCCAAAGAATTGGGTGATCTTTCAGAAAACGCCGAGTACCAAGATGCCAAAGACGAGCAGGGTTTTATTGCTGGGCGGATTACTGAGTTGGAAAACCTTACCAGTCGGTCAGAAATTATTGATAATAAAGGTAATAAGGATTTCGTAACAGTTGGCTGTACTATCAGAGCACTGTGTGGTGATAAAGAGTTTAAATACACCATTGTCGGCTCTAATGAGGCTGACCCGACCCAAGGCTTAATATCCAATGAATCACCAATTGGTCGAGCTTTTTTAGGACATCAAAAGGGCGAGAAGGTGGTTGTCCAGGTTCCTAATGGTGACATGGACTGTGAGATTTTAGAGATAACCTAGTAAAATTTACTGACAAATTTATACCGTAAATAGCGGTATTTTTTCTTTGACTAAAACCCATTTTTTTAGTAAAATATTACTATTAACTTTATGTCAAAAATTTTGCCAAAACCTTTGAAAGACGAGTATAATACTCGGTTAGACAAACTAAAGAAAATCAGAGAGCAGAAGATTAACCCTTACCCGGAAAAATTTGAAAAACTTCAGTCAGTTGCTGAAGTTTTAAAATTAAAGGTGGGTAAAAAAGTAAAAACCGCTGGGAGATTATTAACCATTCGGGAAATGGGTAAAATCGCATTTTGCCATATCCAAGACAGTTCGAGTAAAATGCAGATTGTCTTAAAAAAAAATGACCTAGATTTAAAGAAATTTTTAAAGATTTTTGACCCGGCTGATTTTATTGGCATTGAAGGGGAAGTGTTCAAAACTAAAAAAGGTGAACTTTCAATTTTAGTTAAAAAATATACTTTACTATCAAAAGCGCTACGGCCGTTGCCAGAAAAGTTTCATGGTTTAAAAGATCAGGAATCTATCTATCGTCAAAGGTATTTAGATTTAACATCTAATCAAGAAACATTTGATCGTTTTTTATTTCGCAGCCAATTTATTAAATCTTTAAGAGAGTTCTATTGGGCTCAAAATTTTATTGAAGTAGAAACGCCAATACTAACAAATACTGCTTCGGGGGCACTGGCTAAACCATTTAACACTCGTCATAATGCTTTAGACATTGATGTATTTTTAAGAATTGCTCCGGAGACATATCTGAAAGAAAGTATTGTCGGCGGATTTGAAAGAGTGTTTGAGATTGGACGGGCGTTTAGAAATGAGGGGATGGACCCGTCCCACTTACAAGATTTTACCATTGCCGAACATTATACAGCCTATTGGAATTTTGAAGACAACATGAAGTTTACTGAACAAATGTTTGAGTATTTATTAAAAAAACTTCTGGGTACCCTCAAAGTAGAAATTATGGATCGTCAAGGTAAATTACATAAAGTAGATTTCAAGCCACCTTGGCCTAAGGTTAGTTTTGCTAAAGTTATTAAAAAAGATTGCGGTATCGATATCGATAAGATTAAATCGGTTGATGAACTAAGAAAGCAAATTACTAAGAAAAAAATAAAGATTGATGACATCAATAAACTTGAACGAGGCAATCTCATAGATGCTTTATACAAAACGGTATCGCAAGACAAAATTATCCAACCAACTTTTTTAACTTCTCACCCAATTGATGTTTCACCTTTAGCTAGACGTAATGATGACAATCCAGATATTGTTGATCGTTTTCAGTTGGTGGTTAATGGCTGGGAAATTGTTAATGCATATTCAGAGTTGATTGATCCAGTTGATCAAGCCCAGCGTTTTTTTCATCAAGTTAGAGCAAAGAGAAAAGGTGATTCCGAAGCTCATGGCAAAGATGATGAGTACGTTAAAGCTTTAGAACACGGGGCACCACCAATGTCAGGCTGGGGTATGGGAATTGACCGAATAATTACTTTATTAACAAAGCAAGATAATTTACGTGACGTGGTACTGTTTCCTTTACTACGTCCGGAGAAATAAAATATGTTAACAGTTAGTGAAATTATAATTAGACTGGTGGTGGCAACAATTTTATGCACTTTGTTCGGTCTGGAGCGAGAACAAAAACACAAGGAAGCTGGCCTACGAACTAATGTTTTAGTTGGTCTAGGCTCAGCCCTGATCATGATCGTATCGCTTTCTTTTGATTTTGATCCAGCCAGAATTGCCGCTGGGATAGTTACTGGCATTGGCTTTCTAGGGGCCGGTGTTATTATTCATGATCGTAAAGAAATTCACAACATTACCACGGCCGCCACAATTTGGATGGTAGCAGCGGTTGGCATGGCGGTCGGCCTTGGTTACTATACGGCAGCTATTACGGCCTCAGTAATTAGCCTTGTCTTTTTGTATGTTATTGGTAACCCCAAGATCAGAAAAGTTACTAAGCTTGATAATTAGCCTTAGACATTGTCATGAAACAGGTAATGGTATTTGGTACATTTGATTTTATTCATCCCGGGCATTTGAATTTTTTTAAACAAGCCAAGAAATACGGTGATAAGTTAACGGTGGTTGTTGCTAGAGATACTACAGCTAAAAAAATCAAAAAAAAATTGCCCATGAATTCGGAAAAAGACCGGCAGCAGTTAGTGGCAGAATTAAAAATAGTAAATCAAGCAGTCTTAGGTGATAAAGTGGATCAGATGAAAGTAGTTAGAAGACTTAAACCAAATGTTGTTTGTTTAGGTTATGATCAAAAAGCCTTCGTAAATCTATTAGAATCAGACTTTCCTCAAATTAAACTGGTACGACTTAAAGCTTATAAATCACGTTTTTATAAATCTTCACAGTTAAAAAAGTTATAGATTATGAATAAAATAGTATCTTATATTTTAGTAGCTATCATTGTCGCTATTGTTAGTGCTGGTGCAACTGTTTTGGTATTTAATTATATCGAACCGGCTGAAGTAGGACAAACCGAAGTTTCTGATTTAACAAATATTGACTCAGATGATGTTATTGAAAATGATTTTAGTAACATTGATGATTTAGATAATATCGTCAAAAGTGTTGCACCGTTCTATTATTATAGATCAGAAATGACCGATGACACCGGAACTGGATTTAATTACTATAATCGAAAGTATACATTTTATCACTTAAACCCAGTATTAAATGAAGATGATATTAAGATAACGGAAGTTGTTGGACCTTATAGAGTATTAGATCAATCAGCTCAACAAGGAATGATTCCGATGATAAAGGACCAAACAGAGTTAGTTATTTTAGATTTGCTGTCACAAAATCTCATCAGCGTTACAACCGTTAACCAAGATCGACGGATACTTGATATTAAATTTTCAGCTGATATGAACAATCTATATTTTATAACGGCAGATAATCCACCTACCAGTGAGTCAGCCCAAGGTGGAAAATTAGAAATGATTGATCGGCTGACCGAAGAACACCTAAGTCTGGCCATTGGTGATGGTATTGGTTTGTATGCTGGCTTTGCGATTAAGGCAGTTGATAATAAAAATAACAAAGTTTATGTAGTTTCCCAAGGTGGAGACGGACCAGTTTCTTGGCAAACAAGCTTTGTTGTTGATTTAATTAATCAAACATTTGATGAATATGGTTCAGGTAGTCGTAGTTATGCATATGGTAATAATGAAGTAGAAGGAGAAATTTTTGGAGTGGTAAATCCAGGTATAACAAAAACTGTTTATATTACAACTCCCACTAGGATTGATCCTGATGATATTGATAATGAATCTAGGGCAACACCTGGTTGCATTAAGTATGGATCTTTTGCTAAATACAAAAATGATTATGGCCAAGCAATAATCATGAGTGATATTTCTAGTAAAGAAAAGACGGAAATTTATCGGAATTTAGATGGAGAAAATTCTTGTTTAAAACAAACTCGAGTCGTCCATAGTCTGTATTGGCTTGATGACAACACTATTTTATTTACTACCCCGGATGGCATTTTTTCAATTGAAGTTAATTCGCAAGAAGTTAATCAATTGTTTGAGTTTAGGAGTTTTATATCCCCCAATCTTATTCGATCAAAAGACATTTCATTTGTAAACGGAGATTTATTTGGTCTAAAAACCAGTATTGAACCAGCGGTCTATGATACCAGTACTGGTAAAGAATTTGCAATACCTTTAAGAATTGGTGAAAACAAGTTTGAAAATTTTATTAAATTTTAAATTATGCTAGACATCAATAAAATCAGGCAAGATAAAAAGACTATTCAAAAGTCTTTGTTAAAGCGAATGGCCAAAAAAGATTTAGATTTGGACAGTATTATTAAGCTTGACGATAAACGAAAAGAGTTATTGCAAAAAGTTGAGCTGTTACGGGGTGAGCGTAACAAGTTTTCTAAAACCAAGCCAACTGTTGATATTATTAAAAAGATGAAAAAAGTTGGTGCTGATATTAAAAAATTTGATGAGAAAGTGAACCGAGTTGAAACAGAACTTAATAAATTAATTTCGGAACTACCAAACATTACTGCTGATGACGTGGTGGCTGGTGGTAAAGAAAAAAATAAAGTTTTAAAAACATTTGGTAAAAAATCTAAATTTAGTTTTAAAAATAAAGATCATTATGATTTGGCCACTGAGCTCGATATTATTGATTACGAACGTGGCGCTAAAATGTCGGGGACTGGCTTCTGGGTCTATAAAGGTCAAGGCGCTTTACTGGAATGGGCTTTGTTAAATTACTTTATTGATTTCCATCAGAAGAACAAGTACACCTTTTTAATTCCACCATTTTTGTTAACTGAACAATCAGCCTACACTTCAGGACATCTTCCAAAATTTAAAGATGATCTTTTTTGGACTCAAGATGGTACTTGCTTAAATGCTACGTCGGAAATGATGTTGGGTAATTATCACCGGGATGAAATTTTGGTTGAGAAAGATTTACCTTTAAAGTACTATGCCTACTCAGCTTGCTTTCGTCGCGAAGCCGGATCTTATCGTAAAGAAGAACGAGGAATGATTCGCGGACATCAATTTAATAAAATAGAGATGTTTCATTTTGCTCATCCGGAAAATTCTTGGGACAATTTTGAAGAGTTAAGGAAAAATGCCGAAAAGCTAACTGATGATTTAAAGTTACATTTCCAATCGGTTCTGTTGGCAGCCCAAGATGCCTCGGCCGCCATGGCCAAAACAATTGACATAGAAGTTTGGTTACCCAGTATGAATACTTTCAAAGAAGTTAGCAGTGTCTCGAATGCTTTGGACTATCAAGCCAGGCGCGGCAATGTTCGTTTTAAAAATACTACAACTGGGAAAAATGAATTTGTTCACACTTTAAATGCTTCGGGGTTAGCCACTTCCAGATTAATTCCAGCTATCTTAGAACAAAATCAAAATAAGGATGGTACAGTTGATATTCCAAAAGTGTTACAAAAATACTGTGGTTTTAAAAAATTAGAAAAAAATAGGCAAAAATAAATCCGACCCACCATATCAAGTAATATAAAGTAGTGGGTCGGTAGAACGGGTGTTCGGTTGGTTAGTCGCTAGTGTTTACCAGCGCCAACCGCTTCGACTTGCATTCGCATTTCGAAGCTGGTCTGACCGGATTTTACGGCAGATTTTTTTCTGCCATCCCACCGGGATCCGTCTTCCCTCAGCAACTTAGTTGCTGCGTCCTGCAGTTCTTTACGCGACATAATGTGCACCTCCTTCTCGTACCGGGTTTTCTCTTTCGTGATTAAAAGAGAATATAATAATATATCATATAATTACAGATTTGTCAATAGTAAAGTTTAAATAACAGCTAAAATTAGCTATAATTAGATGTACAATTCTTGGGTTGAAATATCAAAATCTGCTATTTTATATAATCTAAAACAATACCAAAAAATTGTTGGTAAAGGCGTTGAAGTCATGCCTATCGTCAAAAGTAACGCCTATGGACACGGCATGATTGAGGTAACAAAGCTGATTTTACCCAAGGTAAAGTGGCTAGGAGTGGTTAGTTTAGGAGAAGCATTAGAACTTAGAAAACACAATGTTAAAAAAAGAATATTTGTTTTGAGTTATGCCCAAAGTCGCTATTTAAAAGAGGGAATTAAGCAAAATATTGATTTACCAATTTACAGTTTAAGTTATGCTAAATTAATATCAGGCACTGCTAAGAAGTTAAAAAAAACTGCCAAAGTGCATATTAAGATTGACACTGGCACAACTCGCGTGGGCATTCTGGTAAAAGATGCCGTAGAGTTTATTAAACAAGTTGATAAGTTACCAAATATAAAAATTGAAGGAATTTATAGTCACTTTGCCGCTTCTGAGGAAAATGTAGGGTATACTAAATATCAACTAAAAGTCTTTAATCAGATTCTGAAACAAGTTCAGAATGACAAAATAAAAATACCAATAGTGCATTTTGGATGTAGCGCTGCCAGTTTAGTTGAACCGCAAGCACATTTTAATTTAATTAGGTTGGGTTTATCACTTTACGGATTATGGCCTTCAGAACAAGCCGAGAAGATTGCTTTAAAACATTATCCTTGGTTAAGTTTAGAACCAGCACTAACCTGGAAGACTAAAGTTTTACAAGTTAAAATAATAAGTAAAGGCACTAAAGTAGGTTATGGTTGCTCTTACACTGCCCCCAGAAGGTTAAAAATGGCAGTTATAGCAGTTGGTTACTGGGAAGGGTATGATCGGCATTTATCTAATAATGGTGAGGTTATTGTTAAAAATAAGAAATGTCCGGTGATTGGACGTGTATGCATGAACTTAACCATGATTGATGTTTCTAAAATAAAAAGTATTAAAGCAGGGGATGAAGTTGAGTTAGTAGGTAAAAAAAATACTGCCGATGAAATGGCAGATAAACTTAGAACAATTAATTACGAAGTAGTAACCAGAATAAATTCAGAGCTTGAAAGGGTGTATAAAAAATAAATCCGCCCCACCGACCAACTGATTCCGTATCCAGTAGTCCTCGCTTTGGATATCGACTCCTACGCCGAAGAATCCATTTCGGCCATCGAATCCTACGTGAAATCAGGAGGAGCGCTCGTAATCTTCCCTGGAACCAGCGACCTGTCGAATTTCGAATCGTTGAGCGGATCGACGGTCGGAGGGTGGGAGCAACTTGACCGAAACGCGTCGCGAGCTAGGTGTTACCTGTGTGGCTCCGGTAGAAAAAAACCGGTGCCGTTCGTCTTCGGCGCTGGTGCACCAGCGCTCTTTACTGCCATTTTTGTGTTGCTCTTCCGCAACGTCTCCCCGCGCCGCCGGCTGGGTCGTTACCCGCCGGAGAAGGCCATGTTCGTCGTCGCACCGGACGCCGTGCTCTTCTTCTTCGCGCTGTGTCCTCCTTGTGCTCCGTAGAGCGGTTGATGTGGTAGTATATACCTGTTCGGCGGTATTCACTAACCACATTTGCATGATCGTAGGTTAACCACACTATTTAATAATTGTCAACAGTAATTACATAAAAATGGCTAAAATAAGTAAAAATAGTAAGATTAAAGTAGGTGTTATTTTTGGTGGAAAATCAGGAGAGCACGAAGTTTCAATAGTTTCTGCTCAATCAGTAATGAAAGCTTTGGATAGAAAAAAGTATCAAGTAATTCCTATTGGCATTACTAAAGATGGTAAGTGGATTACCACAAATCCAGTTATCTCTTTGAAGTCGGGAAAAATCAAAGAAAAAGGTGCTGAATTAATTCCTGATAGTTTACTTAAACGTTTTGATGTTGTTTTTCCTGTACTGCATGGTTCATATGGCGAGGATGGTACAGTTCAAGGAATGTTGGAAATGGCAGATATTGCTTATGTTGGGGCTGGAGTTTTGGGATCAGCAGTCGCCATGGACAAAGTGGTTCAAAAGCAACTCTGTGATCAAGTTAAGATACCCAGCGTAAAGTACGATTGGTTTTTAGCAAAAGATTGGAAAAATAATAAAAGTAAGATATTAAAACAGATCAAGGGCAGGGGGCTCAAATTTCCGATGTTTGCTAAACCGGCTAATCTAGGTTCCAGTGTCGGAATTTCTAAATGTCACAATCACAAAGAACTAATTTTAGGAGTTAATGACGCGGTTAAGTATGATACTAAAGTTATTGTCGAGCAGGGGATTGATAATGCTCATGAAATTGAGATTGCCGTTTTAGGTAATGATAATCCCAAGACTTCAGTACCTGGTGAAATAATTTCGTCAAATGAATTTTATGATTATGATGCTAAATATGTTGATGGAAGTTCCGAAGAGGTGATACCTGCTAAATTACCAAATAAAGTGATAAAGCAGATTCAGGTTTATGCCGTAGAGGCCTTTAAAGTTTTAAATTTGTCCGGAATGGCACGAATTGATTTTTTGGTCACTAAGAAAGGACATAAGGTTTATTTAAATGAGGCTAACACCATTCCCGGTTTTACTTCAATTTCTATGTATCCAAAGTTGTGGCAAGCCTCAGGACTAGCTTATTCTAAGCTGTTAGAAAAATTGATTGATTTGGCGATTGAACGCTATGACGAAAAAAATAAATTAAGTACTGAGTATCAACCAAAAGAGGTTTGGTATCGTTAATTATGAGACAAAAAAGAGACTATCAGAAAAAGAATTTTAGGAATCCCTTTTTTCCCAAAAAAGAAAAAGTTGAAAAAACCAAGAGATTTAAATATCGTAGATTATTTTTAATTATTTTAATAATTATTGGATCTTATTTGTTAAACTCCAGCAGCTTACTTCAGCTGGAGAATATTACTGTTAAAGGGAATAGTAGTATCAGTCAGCATGATATTTTACAAATTGTTGACATGCAAACAGCTAAAAGAAGATTTTTATTTTTTAGCCAAAATAATTTACTTTTCCTTAAAAAAAGTACTTTGAAAAATTTGCTAGAGGATTCACTCTCATTTGATAACGTTAGCATAAACAAGAATTATCCTGATAGTTTGGAAATTGTTATAGCTGAAAAAATAGCTAATCTAGTCTGGGTCAGTAGTGATAAGCGGTATTTTATCGGTTTAGATGGTGTAGTGCTTAAAGAAGCAACCGAGAATGATTTAATTATTCAGCCTGGTGAAGGGGAGACAACATTAATTAGACCAGAATCAAGTAGTGGTAAGTATCCTATTATTCATCATCATTTGAATAAAGAAGTAGTAATTGGACAGAACGTTTTATCAGCAAAACAAGTTGAGTTTATCGTAGAACTGACCAACGAGATAAAAGATCGTGCTAATTTTAAAATCCTTAACTATATTACTAATGATCATCCACAAGAGATTATTTTAATTACTGAGACTGGTTGGGAGGCACGTTTTCGTCTTGATAGATCAGCCAATGAACAAACTACATTACTACTTAATATATTACGAGAAAAAGTTAAGAATCCTTCAGAGTTAGAATATATTGATTTACGTTTTGGTGAAAAGGTATTCTTTAAATAATTTTATGTTTAAAAAAGTATTAGTAACTAAAGCTGAGGGTAATAAAGAACCATTTTCCGTTTCTAAACTCAGAAAGTCAATGATTGATTCGGGGGCCTCTACCAAATTGATTGATGATATTATTGGAAAAATTAAGTCCCATATAGATCAAGGTGTTAGTACTGCTAAAATTCATCAGTTAGCTTTTGGTATGTTAAAGTCGGCTAATCAGTCATTTGCTGCTCGGTATAATTTAAAAAAGGCGATAATGCGTTTGGGACCAGATGGCTTTCCCTTCGAGAAGTATTTTGCAGAGTTGTTACGACATTTAGATTATAAAGTTAAAACTAATGTTATTGTTCAAGGTAAATGTATTTCTCATGAGGTTGATTTAATAGCTGAAAAGCCGAAGGAGGGGATCCATGCTATTATCGAAGCTAAGTTTCATTCTCGTCCTGGTCGCAAGACTGGCAGTAAGGATGCCCTGTATACTTATGGTCGGTTTTTAGATATTCAAGATCAATGGCAACGAAAGGTAAAAAAAGGCGCTAAACCCAAAAATGCCAAATTAGAGAGTTGGCTGGTAACTAACACGGAAATGACTTCCAATGCTATTCATTATTGTAAATGTGTTGGAATTAAAGTTATTGCTTGGTCGTATCCTGATAACCAAAAGAGTTTGCAGGGGATGGTTCATCATCAAGGTTTATATCCGGTTACGGCATTACTTAGCTTAAATGAATATCAAAAGAAGCAGCTATTAAAAAAACAAGTTATTATGTGCTCGCAGTTAGTGAGTAAGGATAAAAGACTTAACAGTTTAGGTCTAAAAAATAAAACTAAAATTATTGAAGAAGCTAATAACCTTTGTGGGGAACATAAATAAAAATATTATGCGTCGTAAAATATTAAGGGTAGGGAAGTGTCAAGAGGGAAGAGAGAGTGGCGTTTAGCAGTAAGTTTTGAGTACTAATGGTCACAAATTATTTTTTATAACGTTACAATTTAGTTTGTAATTAATAGTTATAAATGAATTTGGCAAAATTAAATTTTTTTAAATTATTTTTTCTGGACAATAACGGACATTCAATTAAATGATAGTTATTTAAAGTATACCGCAGGTTATAAAGCTTATTTAACCATTATTACTATAAATGTATTAATGTGGATAACTATTTATCCCTCTTGTGTCGCTTAATCTTTATTGTGCGACGCTATGTATTTTAAAAATATAGTTAAAACAAAACTTTTCACTACTCCTCTCTCTTAAAAATAAAGATTAAATTAACCATGACAAAAAAAAGTTTAGTAATAATAATATTTTTTATTCTAATAAGTACGTTTTTTATTATTATAAACGGTAAAGTTAATAATTTAACAAATTCTAGTACTACTTCCCCTACTCCGGGATCTGATGCTACTGTTTTAGACACTAAATAAAATTTTGCCAATAAGGATTTAATAGTTGTTTATATTTTTCCATTTAAATGTTATAATATAAGAGTCAATTAATTTTTAAAATAAAAAAATATGGAGGTTTCAATTTTTTTAGCCAAACTGATGGGCATTTATATGGTTATCATGGGTCTGTCATTACTGGTTAACAAAAAGCATTATCAAGATTTAGTAAAAGATTTAAAGAAAAACCCACTTATGATGACATTTGGTGGGGTGATGAGCTTAGTTCTGGGGTTGTTGGTAGTTTTAAGTCATAATATTTGGACTGGCTGGGAAATTATCATTACCATTTTTGGTTGGTTGGCAATTGGAAAAGGTGTACTCTACTTACTGCTACCGGACTTCTCTAATGATCTAGTTAAGCATTTTAATACTGAAAATATATTTAATATTAGCGCCTTTGGTAATATTGTCCTTGGTGCTGTTCTGCTTTACGCTGGATTTATACTCTAAAATAAGTCATAAAAAACCAGCTCAGAGATAGTGAGCTGGTTTTTGGTTTAGCAAATAAGGTTGACAAGTTTTAAAATATATAGCATAATTAAATGCTGGTACTTTACAATCACTTTGTCCTACTTTACTTGGCGGTAAATTTTTATGGCCAATTATGGTGGGACAAATGTGGAGAAAACTTCACGATAACCAGAGTGGTCATCTGGCTATGATAGTCCCCCGTTTATTCATAACATGTCACGATATGTTTCATGCATTATCTGCGGGATTAACTCTAGCGATGATCATCGTCGTGCTGAAGTTATTTCTCCCCGAGATTGCTGCTAGTTTGATTGAGTTGATCATTAAGATCCTCGCAATTCTCAACATCGCTGTTGATCAAGCTGGTACTAATCTCCCCTACTAACCAAAAAGGCTTCAGGAATTTTCCTGAAGCCTTTTACCTTCTAGCTGAATTTTAGTTTTTAAATCCTTGATTTCTTCTTTTAATTCAAGGTTTTTAAGGGGTTGACATTTTTTTAAAAATTTGTTAGCATAATGGTTGATATCGTACAATGTTTGAGTGAGCTCCGTCCCCTTATAGGCGTTGAGCTCCTCTAGCGTAGGCGCTTAGTAGCTATCGCGCATTGTGCGTAATCTCCTTCCAGCGGAGGGCCCAAATCGTTTGCTGGTATACATGGTAAATGGTCTGAGGCCCTCCGCGCCGTATTTGTTTTTTGCACCCTGGTTTGGAAGCCAGTGTGTTGTATGACCCCAGGATTGGAGCATGTCCATACATGGCTCCAACTCCTTCCCTCCCCTGGCCGGTGGGATACACCCCACAGTCCCACCGGCCAACTTAAACAACACTCATTTAGAGTGTTAACATAGATCTTTATAGTTTTTCCCTCTGGACTCCGCTTACGAGTGGAGTTCGCCTCACAGGGTTGAAGGAGCTCCCCCTCTCCTTCAACCCTTTTTATTATTACTAAATTTTTACAATTCCCCCCCCAGTAAATAAATTTTAAGTATGATAAAGCCAGAAAGGTGGCGCTGGCCTGAGTGACACTTGTAATATTGGGTAGCTGACCAAAAAAGAAAGGAATGGACAAAATAATAACTGGAGTTAAGTAAGTTAAAGCATCGTGTTTTATGACTTGACCCCATTCCAGCTCAACAGTACGTTTGAGCTCATTTTTTTGTTTAGCTCGTTTGATTTTTTTTCGATCTCGACTAAAAATTAAAATTCCGCCAGTAAAGAATATTATTGCTGGTGAAAGAGCCAATATAATTTCGCCAACTGTTTTTAAGTGGTAGTAATAGCGAGCATAAAGAAAGGTAGCCAAGACTACAATTAACCAAATAACCAGTGCCGTAATCCTTTCTTGAATAGTTGGCATAATTAAAATGGTGGTAAATATTCTAACGGGTTAACTGGAATGCCGTTGAATCTAACTTCAAAATGAAGATGTGGTCCGGTACTTAAATTACCAGCTCCGTTGGTTCCCGGCATACCACCAGTTAAAGCTACGGTTTGGCCTTTAGTAACATATTCGTCTTGATTAACTAACACCGATGAGACATGCCCGAACACTGTTGATAGTCCGTCATTATGAATCAACATTACGTAAGCATAGCTGGTGTCACCACGAAATTTAACTCTGGCGACATAACCATTTTCCGGTGCTTGAATGGTGGTACCCTGATAAGCTCGAATATCTATGGCTGGATGTTCAAAAATATAGCGGAAGGGATAATCAGGATCATGGAAAAAAGCAGTAATACCACGGCTAGGGTTAACTGGCCAGGCCAAACGAGCTGGACCAAAACCACTAAATCGTTCAGCAAACTCCCTGGCTTCCAATTTTTCTCGAACCTCTTTTTCCAAATTAATTATATCTGAATTAATTTGTTGTTGTTCTAGCTGTAGCTGGTATTGAAAATTTTGATATTGTCGTTCAGTTAGTCTGGCCTGAACCAGCAAAATTTCTTGGGCGGTATTTTTTTCATCCAAACCATCAATATTTTGTTGGAGTTCGTTTTTTAAATCCTCTTCCAGCTGAGCTTTTTCTTCCCAGTTAGTTCTTTGAGTTTCAAGGTCTTGTTTGCTATTTTTTAATTTGGTTAAACTTGACTTAATGTCGGTGTGAATTTCCTCGGTGTATTTTATTTGATCAAAAAAATCAGAAAAAGATTCATTAGTTAAGATAACTTCCAAATAACTGACTTGATCATTTTTATAAATCAAGCGAATAAATTCTGCTAGCCGTACTTTATTGATGGTTACTTCGGCTTCAACATTTTCAATTTCAATATTTAATGTTTGGATTTCTAAATTGGTTTGGTCAATTTTAAGCTCAGTTGATTCAATATCCAAATTTACTTTGGCAATTTGGTTATCCAAAATAGCAATTTGATTGCGCAGTCCCCTAGCTTCACCTTGCTTATCTTTTATTTGTACGGCGTAGGCATCAATCTCTTTTTGTAAAGTATTAATAGCATCTCTTTTATTACTGATGTTTTTGTTTAATTCAGCCAATTTTATTTCTTCTTCTCTCTTTTTTTTGGTAGCTTCATCTTTTAACCTTTGTTCTTCGGCCAGTTCTTCGGCAGTCTTTTCCGACTCGGTATTTTCTTCAATTTCCGTGATGTCATAACCTTCCTGAGCTTGCAAGGGAGCAACAAAAAAATTAGCCATCACAAAGCTAATTATTAGTAAGTTAACTAATACTCTTTTCCATTCGTCACCCTGGGATGTCATCCCGGACTTGATCCGGGATCTCAGGGTATCCTCATTTTTATTTTTTGTTTTTAACATCTATTGTATTATAACACGGTCAGAACTATATTTTAAGGTAGAGATTTGGGTCGACCTAGAGCGTCAGCGAGAGGGAGAGCGAACCAGATAACTGGTGTTGTGAGACGTATGACTTGACCTTCATTTTTTTAATGTTGACAATTTTATTAATAATGTTTAGTATTTAACAATGTAAATGTAAGTGAACAGCTAGGGAGTATTTTGCCATGGTTAAAGAAGAAAGAATAACAATGGCAGAGGTAGAACACGAAATTCCCAACATCACCACTAGACTAGCTCAAATTGAAGCTGTCTTGAGTGAGGAGGGAATACCTAAGGAAAAGAAGACGTCACTTCGTGAGGAGAAGGGACCCCTTACCGAGAAACTAGCCATACTTCAAGATGCCTGTAGTCATCCCCGGCATGATTCTTCGACGGGGGGTGGAGAATTCTGTAGAGTTTGTGATCAGTTTTTAGGAATGCGTTCTTGGCAACGACGAACTATCCTTGATCTTTGTTGTAGCCGGCTAAATTAGTCGGCCTTTTTTTATTTCAAATAGCAAGCTATATGTACTCACAACGTACCTTGCTATACGACGCTCTGTTTGAGAGTTGTGATATAATTGTCCCGACGTCAGGAGGGACTATCACATAAACGAAAACAGAGTGTATGCGGAACGAAGTGGAGCCGTATAACAGTGGTTATACGAACCCATCTATTTTTAGCTAAAATACCAAGTTTATTTTTAAAAATTAATCACGCATAACCTGGTTATGCCCTATTCGAATTTAGCTTAATAAATCAATTGCTTTTTTAATTCTAGCTAAACTTTCTTCTTTTCCTAAAGCTTCAGCCACTTCAAATGGACCGGGAGAATTTTTTCGGCCAGTCAGGGCTACCCGCATGGGCCAAAGCATATCCCCTACTCCAATTTTTTTTTCTTCAATTAATTTTTTAATTGCCGTTTCAAGATCTTGCTGATTCCACTGGTTTTCGGGTAAGTTATCTAAAAATTCTAATAACACCTTTAAATTCTCAGTAGCATCTTTGACAGTCCCCTTTTTCCAAATAAGTAGTTTAGAATCGTAGCTAGGCATCTTAAAGAAAAATTCACTGCCCTCGACAATATCACTTAATTTTTTAATTCTTTGCTGTTCAGTGGCCACCACTTTTTCTAATTGTTTTAAGTCAGTTTTGATACCAGCTGCTGCAAAAAATGGTTGGCAGAGTTTGGTCAGTTCTGGTAACGATTTTTGTTTAATATACTCTCCATTAAGCCAATCAAGCTTTTGGGTATTAAACAGCGCTCCACCTTTGTGAACTTTTTTTAGATCAAAGCTTTTTATCATTTCTTCTAAACTAAAAATTTCTTGATCAGTCCCTGGATTCCAGCCAAGCAGTAAGACAAAGTTAAGTAAAGCTTCTTCAAGGTAACCTTGTTTTAAAAAGTCTTCAACTGCCACATCACCCTGTCGTTTAGACAACTTTGATCGGTCTGCGTTTAGCAGCAGTGGTAAATGGGCAAATTCTGGTGCCTTAAAATCAAGGGCTTCGTGTAATAAAATATGTTTAGGAGTTGATGGCAGCCATTCCTCTCCTCTGATAACATGGCTGACTTTCATTTCATGATCATCAACCACCGAGGCTAAATGGTAAGTAGGAAAACCATCTGACTTTAAGATAACTGGATCATCTAAAAGTTTGTTATCAAAAATAACTTTATTTCTTATTAAATCATTAAACTTAGTTTGGCCAGAGTTGGGCATTTTAAATCTAATAACGTGGTCTTTGGTTAAGTCAATTTCTTTGTCTGGTAAATTGGTGCAATGTCCATCGTACATTGGTGGCAAACCTTTTTGCTGTCGGACTTTCCGTAAATTATCTAAACGTTCTTTAGAACAAAAACAGTTGTAAGCTTTTTTTTCTTTGACCAGTTTCTCAGCTGCGGCTTGATAATCTTTCAGCCGTTCTGACTGGACCATAATTTTTTTATTATCCCAGTCTAGATTAAATTGTTCTAGAGATTTTAGTAAACTTTCTTGAGCGCCTTTAACTTTTCTGGTTTGGTCGGTGTCTTCAATCCGTAATAAAAAATCTCCTTTGTTGGCTTTAGCAAAAAGGAAATTATACATGGCAGTTCGTAAACTACCGACGTGTAAAAAACCAGTTGGACTGGGAGCAAAACGAGTTACAATTTTTTTAGACATTATTTTTTATTATTCAGTGTCTTCGTTGGTATTTTCCGGCATCTTTTCCGGAAAATATTTTCGAAACAGGATTAATAAAGGGAAAATAATTACAGCATTAATTATTCGTCGCCATCTAGCAGGCTGTTGAATTAACCGCCAGAGCCATTCTAGTCCGGCTTGGCGTAAAAATTTTGGAGCTCGACTAACTTCACCAGAGATATAGTCAAAAGCACCGCCAACTCCCACCGCCAGTTTGACTGATGGAAATTTATCTAAATTAGCAAAAATCCATTTTTCTTGCTTAACCTGACCAAAAGCAACAAACAAAATTTTGGGTCTGGCTTCTTGAATACGTTTGATCAAGTCTTGGTCAGGGGTTTGGGGGTTAATAATCTCGCCGCCACTTTCCGCGCCGGCAATTTTTAGTTTATTAAACTCTTGTTTTAAAAATTCAGCAGTTTGGGCGGCAATCATTTCATCAGCCCCTAAAAAATAGATTGGATATTTTTTTTCAGCGGCCAGTTCTGATATTGCCCAAACCAGATCAACCCCAGTAACTCGTTGCAATCTCTTACCTAAAAATTTGGCAGCTTTGATAAGTCCAATACCGTCGGCCACTGCAATATCGGCATAATTTAAGATCTGTTTAAAGTTTTGATCTTTATTGGCGGCCACTAAAAATTCTGGATTAGGGGTCACAATAAAGTGTTGATTTCGAGAATTCAAAAATTGTTTGATATTTTCTAAAACTTCCTGTAAAGACAGGTTATCAATTTGAACACCCAGAATATCAACTTTAGCCATATTATTTTAGTTACAATGCTTTTATTCTAACTATTTTAAGTGTTTTTAGCAACTGCTTACTTGACAAAGTTATCAAAGTGTTAATTTATTTAACAGTAACCCTCAAAGGGGTTTACCCCGTGAGGGGTTATTTTAAGCTCTTTTTATCTGGTGTCTGTACAAATATTGTATAGACTCATCAAGATTTTGTAACAATGTTATCCTTTCAAATTGTGGCTTTAACCCACAACCAAAAAGGAGGCATTGCTCATGAAACAATGCACAGAAATAGACGATCTAGGGACAATGTTTGAAGGGAACCAACCCAGGACTGTGTTGGTCTTGCACGAAGATGAAGAGATGCGCAAGCAGCTTGAGTCAAAGCTGACGGAAGCACATTTTAATGTGCTGATGGCCGTTGATCAAAGTGACTGTTTCGAACAGTGGCGACTGCTTCGAATGGTTATTAATCTGACCGTTATCGATTTGGCCAGTAGCAGTCAGTTGATTCAACAAATGAAAGCACTTGATCCCAAGACGAAGATTGCTGTTTTTTCAAGTGCTGTACTGGCCGAAGATCCCGACAAGATTGAGGCAGGTACTCCAGTACTTTCCTTAGATCAAGGATCATGGGTTTGGTTCATAATGCACGTTGACGAGCTGACGTCTGAGATCGCTGATGGTCAAGAGCCAGAGTTGGTTCCGGTTTGCGGTCGTTGTCAGAAAGTTTGCCAAGACGGAACCTGGCAGCAGCTAAATGGCAAGACTGTTACCTTGCTTTTGGAGCACAGCTGTTGTCCGGTCTGCCGTTCAATTATCGGCCAATCGGAGGGAGAGACTAATACATGATAGTGCAGTGTTGCGTTTGTAAAAAAATCCGTCGAGGACCCGAAGGTAGTGCTACGTGGTCTCTGGCAGCTAAGGAAGATTTAGGGCCTGGTGTTAGTCACGGCTATTGCCCGAAGTGTGCTGACAAAGCACTTGCTCAAATCAGAAATGCTCAGGGAAAATCAGTACGGATCCCCAAATAAGTCCAGGCCTTTTTCTTCAAAGGGCAAAATCTATAATCATGGGCGTTCACCTAAAGTGTGACCGCCTTTTTTCTTTGTTAAATTTTACTTAACTACCATAGTTTAAAATGTTATAATCAACTTATGATATCTACTACTAAATTGATAATTTTCAGTCTAAGTTGTGTCTGTTTTTTAATGATGACATTTTTGCCAGTCGTTGCCGCTGAGCAGGACTATTTTTTTAATCCTCATTTTGTGATTACCGATGAAGAAATGACTGATCAACTTTCAATGTCTTTGGAAGACATTCAGGGATTTTTAATTCAGCGTAATAGTGGTTTGGCTAATTTAATTACTACTGATTATAATGGGGTCAATAAAAAGGCTTCGGAAATAATTTGGCAAGCAGCTCAAGAAAGTTTTATCAGTCCGAAAGTAATTATTGCCACTTTGCAAAAAGAGCAAAGTTTAATTGATGACCCTTCCCCGACTCAAAAGCGTCTAGATCGAGCCATGGGTTATCGTTGTCCGGACAGCGGTTCATGTCATCCCAATACTTTAGATTTTGGTAAACAAGTTGATGGGGCTACTTGGCAACTTCGGCAATATTTTGAAAACCCTTTTCAATGGACTTATCAAAAAGATAAAACATTTTTAATTGATGACTGGTATATTAAACCAGTTAATCAAGCGACAGCCAATCTCTATAATTATACGCCGCACTATCACGGTAACAATCGGTTTTGGCAGATTTGGCAGAATTACTGGGGACGAGACTATCCCGATGGTTCTTTATTGAAATCCTATAACAGTCCGGCGGTTTGGTGGATTCAGTATGGTGCCAAACGGTTAGTAACTTCTTGGGGAGTTTTTATTTCCCGGTTTGACCCTAATAAAATTATCACTACTTCCCAAACTGATTTAGAAAAATATGAAGATGGCTCGCCAATACAATTTTACAACTATTCTATTTTAGGTTTATCGGATGGCAAAACGTATCTTTTAGTCGATGATGATTTACGTTACATTTCCTCGCCAGAAGTTTTTCGAACAATTGGTTTTAATCCCGAAGAAATCATTGAAGTCACCGAAGCTGACTTAGCTGGTTATAGCTATGGAGTAGAAATTACGGTTGAAAGTATCTATCCAACCGGTGCTTTAATTCAAGATGATCAAAGTGGTGGAGTGTTTCATGTTCAGGATGGTGTTAAACATCCAATATATTCTCGGGAAATCATGGATGCTAAGTTTAAAGGCAAGGTGTTAACTCAAGTTAGTCCGGAAGAGCTTGATCAATACCTGACTGGTCTACCAATCAAGTTCGAAGATGGTGAATTAATAAAAATTAAAGATGGTTCTAAGGTGTACGTTATTTCGGATGGTTTCCGTCGTTGGATTAAATCAGAATCAGCATTTGCCAATTTTGCATACAAGTGGGATAATATAATTGAAACTAGCCAATTGGCCGTTAACATTCACCCCCTAGGTGAAGACATTGAATAAATTTTTATGCCTGTAGTTTTTTCTGCTATTACTCCTCATCCGCCAGTCTTGATTCCCGAGATTGGTAAAGACAATCTAGCCAAAATTTCCAAGACCGACGAGGCGATGAAGAAATTAGAGCAAGAGTTTTATGCTGCCAAACCGGAAAGCATTGTAATCATTTCTCCTCATGGTAAAATTTTGGATGATTCTTTTAATATTAATTTAAATGCTGATTACTCGGCTAACTTTAAAGATTTTGGTGATTTTGGTTTGGAACTAAAATTTAAAAGTGATTACATGTCAATTCAGCAGATTCGGGCTGGTGACGAAAAGCACGAGCAGGTTCCTTTGGTGTTAACCAGTGAATCAGAAATTGATTACGGTTTTTCCGTCCCTCTTTATTTTTTTACCCAGCATTTAAAGGATATTAAAATTATTCCCATCACCTACTCTGGTTTAGGCTATGAAGAACATTTTAAGTTTGGCCAGTTTTTATATCAACAGCTATCAAATATTAATAAACGGTTTGCGGTGATTGGTTCGGCTGATTTGTCTCATAAATTAACCAAAGATGCTCCCGGTGGTTTTTCGGAGCAAGGTGCAGTGTTTGATAAAAAAATTGTTGAGTTAATTGAAAAGAAAGATATTCAAGGAATTTTAAAACTGGATCCTAATTTAATAAAAGAAGCCGGCGAGTGCGGCTTGCGGTCAATCATTATTTTATTAGGGATTATTGAATCACTTAATATTGAACCAGAAGTGCTATCTTACGAAGGACCATTTGGTGTTGGTTATACAGTTTGTAATTTTAAACTCCAGTAATAAATTGATATAATTTTTTAAATCGTTTTAGTACGATTTTTTTATTTATTTACTAATTTAAAAAAATATCGCCACGGCTCCCCTTCTTGAGCCAGCTCTTTAGTATCGTTTAAACATTTCTCAATAAAATCCTTAGGATATTTTTTACAGACTTGAAAGACTGAGTTTCTTTTCTTGGCTGGGATATTTAGTTCATCAATTATGCGCAAAGCTAAATATTGCCATTGATAAGCTGGCGGTTTTATACTTTTTTTATTGGCCAAAATTTTTTTAAAATCTTCCATAGTTCTTTAAAATTATAACAGACTTAATATATAAAAAAAAGCTCCCCACAAATGTGTTGAGCTAAGAGAAATGAACGAGCAATTTAGTCAGTAACCGGTGTTAGGTTACATCCGCCTACTTTGCTCAACCATATAATCAATGACGAACCAAACCACAGTCAGTATGCCAAACAAAAACACCATTGGTGTTTCTTTTAGACTAAATCTATCACTCCTTACTTGATCTACGGCTAACCATGTGTTTATGGAAAACCAAACAATTACCACCCATCCGTACCAAGGCATTATTCACCTCCTTTCTATATTTCTTCATCACCCCTGGCTAGGCAGATTAAGCAATAAATTGCTCCCACCGAAAGTAGAACAGCAGCACTTTTTACACCAGTTATTCGACCGAACATGCCAGTAGCCACAATATTGCAGATAAACATTGCGGCCAATATCAGTATTCCCCACTCTAACAAAGTCATCACCCACCTCCTTCTATGGTCTTACGTGTTTGTCATTTTCCTAATTGCTAGAAAAAATTCGTATAACGTAACAAACCCAACCGCTAATACTACGGCGATTATCTCACCTAGCGACTTCATGATTATCCTTTCTACTTGCGGTTTTTGAATTTTTCCCAAAGACCACCAAGGAATATAAATCCAGCCATTCCAAGGATGACAACCCACCAATACATATCCATTGTATTCTCCTTAGCTTAGTGCTACTTGGATAGTAGTTCTGAACAGTAGCCTTCTCAACCAAGGGCCAAAGAAAAAATGAGTGGTTGCCATAACTACAAAAGCCAGCAGAAATGTTGCAACCCATGAAATAGCAAACAACAAAAATAGATCCCACCCGCTGTCAATCAATACGCTATCCATTACTATGTCTCCTTCTTTGTTGTAAGGGGGTATTTTAAAAGTCAAGGAGCAACTTAATTCTAATTTAGCTAATTATTAGTCAAAAGTCAATCAATTAAGCTACTTGATTTTTTTCATATTTTAGCTATAATGACCATAATCTATGACTAAAGTTTTACCCTTAAAAATTTATCCTGATCCGGTTTTACGAATCAAGGGAAAAAAATTAACAGTTGCCGAAATTCAAAGTGATGAAATTCAGCAGCTGATTTTGGATATGGAAGAAACAATGATTACCGAGGAAGGTATTGGCTTAGCTGCTCCCCAGATTGGCAAAAGTCTTCGTTTAACCGTAATTAGAACTGATGATGGTTCAGTAGTATTGATTAATCCCAGAATTTTAATGAAGTCATTAAAAAAAGAAAAAGAAGAGGAAGGCTGTTTAAGTATCCCCGAAGTTTTTGGTACGGTTCGCCGAGCAATCAAAATTAGAGTTTCCGCTTTTGATCAAAATGGTAAAAAAATAAAGTTTACTGCCAACGGACTGTTCGCCCGAGTAATCTTACACGAGGTGGATCATCTTAATGGTATTTTATTTATTGATCGATCAAAAGAAATCACTAAGGGTCAAGAGGTACTGGCTAAAATGAAAAAAAGTAATGACAAATCTTAATCCAAAAATTGTTTTTTTTGGAACACCACAATTAGCAACTCCTACTTTACGGGCTTTGATTGATAACAACTTAAAGCCTGTTTTAGTTATTACCCAGCCTGACAAACCGGTTAACCGCTCGTCGGAATTAATCGCTTCACCGGTTAAACAATTAGCTTTAGATAACAGTATTGAAGTGTTACAGCCAGCCAATAAACAAGAACTTAGTGACATTTTTAACGAGTTGGAGGTTGACTTGGGAGTCCTGGTTGCTTATGGCATGATTATCCCAGAGGCAATTTTGTCTAAACCAAAACATGGCATTTTAAATCTTCATCCGTCATTATTACCAAAGTATCGTGGTCCCTCACCGATTCAAACAACGCTACTAAATAACGATAAGCTAACAGGGGTATCAATTATTAAATTAACTTCTCTGATGGATGCTGGACCAATCGTCTTTCAAGAAAAAATTAACATCGAAGACGATGATAATGCCCAAAGTCTTAGTGACAAGCTATTTAATTTAGGAGCCGAGATGATTGTTAAGATTTTATGGCGGTATTTAGGTGGAGAGATTAAACCAGCCATTCAAGATGAGTCAGCAGTTAGCATGACAAAGCTGATTGATCGCGATGACGGAAAGGTTAATTGGCAAAAAAAGGCTACTGAGATAATTAGCCAATTTAAGGCTTTTTACCCTTGGCCTGGCATCTTTAGCTATCTTGATAATAAACGCCTTAAAATCGTCAATTTAGGCCTTTTAGAGGGTGATTTTAGCCCTAATTTAGTTCCCGGAGAGCTATTTTTAGGTCCAAATAAGGGGCTTGCTATAAAGTGCAGCCAAGGTGCTATTCAGCTTACTTCAGTTCAGCTCGAGGGTAAAAAGGAAATGTCTGGTCAAGATTTTTTAAGGGGCCAGACAGATTTAATTGGTAAAAAATTAATCTCGTAACGTTGCCAGTAAAAGCATTATGTAGCTAATTCCCAGAGGATGATTAAGATAGGGAGAAAAAATATTAGTTACCAGTAAAGCAGTTAAGGCGGTTAGCAAACCAATTTTAAGTCCAGTGATTGAACTGGTTTTTTTTAATCCTAAATAAAATAATAGACCAATTAATAAGCTATACGCAGATAAACCCAGTAAGCCAATCTTTAGCCAAATATCTAAGTAGCCCCACTCAAAAGCATAGGTGGTATAAGTGCCATCTGGATTATTATTCAAAATTCTGGGGTCAAGACTTTTGTAAGTTAGTTCTTTACCAAAGCCATAACCAAAGAGTGGTTGTCTGGATATGGCTTGACTTAGTGGACCAAGTTGATTAAGCCGACTAACTCCGGCCGCTTCTGTTTGTAAACCTTTGAATCTGTCAGCAACTAAGTTTCCCGAAAAGTTGTTAGTTATAAAATTAATCAATAGTATTTGATCAGCCAAAAACATTAATGACATTAAAAGTAAAACAACAATTTTTTTGAGTTTAAAATTAAATTTCCACCAGCCAAAAATGATTAAACTAATTAGGCCAAACAGTCCCCCAACCCAATAACTTCTTGATTGACTAATAATAATAGTTAATGACGTTAGATAAAGATATAAAACTGGAACAACATACTTTTTCCATTCTTTAAGCCTAAAATTGTAGGCCACAATCACTAAGACAATAAAAAATCCCATCAAGGCGTAGATCTGTGATTGGAAGAATACTCGAAAAATAGTTCCTGAAACAAAAGTAATCTCCCCGACTCCGGTATCACGAATCCACTTATAAAAAAATCCGCCGATGCCGGCAATGTTATGGGAAAATAAAAACAAGACAATTAAAGTTTTAAGTGATAAATAAGTTGTAGCGCCAATTAAAATTTGTAAAATATTTTCAATAATTTTTTGACCTTTGATTACCGTTAGAAAAACTGGAATTAATAAAAAGTAGATCCAAGCATTAAAATCTAGGAAGACGTTAATTAATTCATTATTATATAAACCGTTAATTGCCCCAATTAAAATAGCTATAGCTAAAAATAAATTTGGAATTTTGAATTTGGAATTTTGAATTTGGAATTTTTCTTTTTTCTTAATTATTTTAATAAGCCAAGCGCCGATGATTACTAAAAATAATCCTAGACGAATTGACAAGGAGACCCCAAAAATATCAAAAGAAAATAGATGTCCTAGTCCCCCGACAAAAATTTCAGCCAATAAAATATAAAGCCCGTATTCTAACTTTCGTAATGATAAAAACAGTACTACAATCAAAACAACAAAAAAAGCCACCTGATTTAGTGGTGGTATTTGGTAGCTGACTAATGAAAAAAGCTCTGTTAAAATTAAAGTTGCAATTACCCCTTTAAACAATTTGCCGAATAAATTGATGTTCATAACACCTATATTTTAGCTTAAGGACCTTAAAAAAACAAATAAAAATCCCTCAACTTTTAAAAAAACTGAGGGAGTTATTCATCTGGCATCAATGCGAAAATTCTTTCTTTGAGGAATCTGTCCAAAATTTCTAACAGATGTTTTTTGCGATTTTCGATATCAGCAGTTCGTATGATTTGTGTGTCTAGTGCTAATGCTTGACCCTCGAAGATAGCAATAGAGTCATTACAATCTTTACATAATCCAATGAGAATTGAACCTATTGGCGGTATCAGGATTGCTTTTTGCACATTACAATGAGGACATTGTATGTTTATTAAGCTTATCATTGAAAATTCTCCCTCCACTGACGGTGAGATGTCAATCAAGATGAAAAGTTAAAGATCATTTAGTTTCTAAGCTTGAAACTATCATTTATTTTACAAAAAGTCAATCATAAAAAAAAGACCCCTCAGAAATCTTTAACTTGGGCTGCTGCTAAGCTGTCCTGTTATTGAAGTCTGGGGGAATGTAGGACGCAGGTCGAACCGTGAGGTCAACGTCTGCGTAAGGGGTAAATTGTAATGTTACTTAGGCTAGTCAGAGACTCGTGTGATACGATTCACGCATCAACCAGGAAACAGAGCCACTGGAGCCGAAGAAAGTGCGCGAGAAGCGCTACCATTACGGCTGAACACCCAGTTCAGCGCGAAGTGATTGGCGGCAGTGATAGTCGCCGGTCTCATATGTTCGCGGCGAAGCCACTCACCTCATTTACCGTGTTCGCGGGATTCGCCGTCAAGTTCTCGGCCATCATCATCGCCGAATGCAAGAAGCTGTCCGCCATCGCCGGTCTCATGTTCGCGGCGAAGCCACTGACCTCCTGTTCTTGGACCGCGTCGCGAGGTTCTGCCGTGGTATTCTCGACCGTGTCGAGCTGCAAGAGATCTATGTCCGAAGCTGGACTCTGCGTCTGCATAGCTGCAATCATCGTTCCCGTAGTCTTGCAATACGAGGTTGCCGTCAGGGCTGGGTTCGATGCGTCCTGCGCTGTGGTTACGCCGATAGCGGTTTTGTTCGTGACAGATATAATCTCTGCCTCAGCCGTCAGGGCAACGAATGCAAGCGCTACGGCGCAGGTACACATAAACATCAATGTCTTACGCATAGCTTGAGTATCCTCCATTGGTCGTCTGTTCCACAATTTATACTACAACTAGAGGTGTTTCAACTTCCGATGTTTTCGACACTTGTTCCCCTCCCTCCCTTCGTGAGTATGCTTATTGTTGTGCCAAACAGTCATAGTGACTGAAGTTGGAAAGATCAGTTAAACAACAAGGTACGACTCACAGCAGAGCTGTAAGAAGAGATAATCACCGTCCTTTCTTTAGGTTGAAGATTCTATTTCTCATAGGAGGGTCTCCTTGCTTTGGTTCAGATTAACAGTGATATTTATATTGTAACCTTTATCGCTATAAAAATCAATTTTTATAGATAAATCCGTGTTTTTTGAAATAGTACCAGGCACTTTTAAAGAAAAGTAGTTGTTTTTTAACAGTTAATCTTTGTTTAAAACTTTGTCCCCCATAATGAATAATTTGCGATTTATTGTTATACCAAATTTGCCAGTCAGCACTTTTAGCTCTTTTACACAGGTCAACATCTTCGAACCAGATGAAAAATTTTTCATCAAAATTACCAATTTTAGCTAATACTTCTTGACGAATAAACATAAATGAGCCAGCGACCTGATCAACTGGTTGAGTATTATTATAGTCGACGTCGGTTGCCAAAAATTTATTCACTGATTTTAAGTTTAAGACTTTAGGCAGTTTAATAAGTATTAGAAAGACAGCCAGTAAACTGGGGAATCGTCTGACTGAAGGTTGGATTGTTTTATCTGGGTTTAAATGTTTTGGACCAACAATACCAGCCTGAGGATTTTTATCCATAAAGCTGACCATTTCTTGAATGGTATTTTTTAAAATTTCTGTGTCAGGATTTAAAACTAAAATATAATTTCCATTGGCCTTGGCAATCCCTAGATTGTTGGCTTTAGCAAAGCCAATATTTTTTTTGTTTTTAATTAACAATACTTTGGGAAAATTATTTTTAACCATGTCGACTGTACCATCATTTGAATTGTTATCGATCACAATCACTTCTAAATCTAGATTTTGTTGATATGTAAAGATAGAGGTCAAACATTTATTTAACAAATCTTTAACTTTCCAAGAAACAATTACAATTGAAATTTTATTTTTTGATGCCATTTAAAAAATATCAGACTTATTTATTTTTTTCCATTGGCCTGGTTTTAAATCTTGAAGTTCCAGTTTACCAATTCTGACTCGTTTTAATTTTATTGCGGTGTAGCCAAGCTTACCAAGCATCCTTCTGATTTGTCGATTAACCCCCTCTTGTAAAATAAAACGGGCTGATTTATTTTTGGCCATGGCCACTTTTATTCCTTTAATTTTTTTTCCTTGCATAGTAATGCCTTTTTCTAATTTTTTAATATCCTCGGATTTTAAATCTTGATCTAATACCAAAAAATATTCTTTATCATGACCAAACTTGGGATGGGTTATTTTGTTTGTCAGTTCACCGTCATTGCTTAAAATAATTAAGCCGCTGGAATCCTTATCAAGTCGACCAACCGGGTAAACTCTTTCTTTAACTTTAACTAAGTCTAGAACGGATTTGCCTTGTTCACTACTTGAACTACTAACGTAGCCAACCGGTTTATGCAGGGCAATATAAATTTTATTAGAGCTTAAAGTAATCACTTTATTATTATAAATGATTTGGTCGTTACTTGGATCAACCGTGGTGCCAGGTTTAGTGACAATTTTATTATTAACCATGATTTTCCTGTCGGCAATCAATTTTTCGGCTTGTCGTCTTGAGGCAATACCGGCATCGGCTAAAAATTTTTGAAGTCGCATCATATTTTATGTTTTTGTTTAATAATCTGTTCGGCTTGCTTATATTTTTTAACGGTTTTTAACCAAGGTAGATGATAAAAAGATTTTGGTAACCAACTACTCATCGTTCCACCTGGTTTAATGGTGAATAAAATTTTATTAATATATGCCCCCTGGTATCCTCTGTCAAGCATTGTTAAATATAAGTCCCAATCCTGAAAGCGGGTTAGTTTTTTATCAAACCCGGGAAAATGTTTTCTTCTGATCAGCGAAGCCGTATGAATATATGGCATCTGCCTCAGTTTCTGAGCGGAAAATGGCCACAGCTTAAAAGTTTTAGAGCCAAATTTAAATGAGCTGTAAGCATACGAAGCCTTTGGTTTTTTATTTAGAACATTAATCATCGTGGCTAGCATTTCTGGCTTCATGGTAATATCAGCATCGCAAAAGATAATAAATGGTGAGCGGGCAATTTTAGCACCTTCATTTCTGGCAATGGCGGCGCCTTTATTTTTTTGATTAATAATAGTAACTTTTTGTAAATAATTTTTTAAAATTTTTAAGCTTCGATCAGTTGATCCATCATTGACTGCAATAACCTCAAATTTTTTGAAAGTTTGGTCAAAAATACTGGAAAGACATTTTTCCAGAGTTTTTTGGGCATTATAAATTGGAACAACGATACTGATTTCTGGCACAATTTTTTAAGTTAAAATATCTTTAATTTTTTCGGTTTGATTATCCCATTCAAATTCATTGGTCACCCGCTCTAACCCTTGGGTTCCTAGTTTGGCAGCTAAAGCATCATCGGTCAATAGCTTGACAGATACTTTGGCAATTTCTTCAACATCAGTTGGATTAACCAGAAAACCGGTCTGTCTATCAATCACCGCTTCTGGTACTCCCCCGCTTTTACCACCAATGACTGGTTTGCCAAATAAATTTGCTTCTAAGTATGCAATACCAAAGCCCTCGACATCCCCATTGGCTAATTGTCTTGACGGCATGGTAAAGACATTACATATACTATAAAAAGCCGCCAAATCTTTTTGATCAACATTACCAACAAATTTTACATAACCTCCTAAATTTTTCTGGTTCACTAATTTTTCTAAATTTTTTTGATAGGGGCCACTACCGGCGATTATATAAATTAAGCCTGGCACTTGTTTAATAATTGTTGGTAATGCTTGAATAACATAGTCATGCCCTTTTCTTTTAACTAATCTGCCAACGGTCAGTAGTATTTTTTTATTTTTTAAATTAAAGTCCTCTTTTATCTCTTCAATTTTCCAATCGGTAACTTGTTCGGTAGTTAAATTTGGGCAGGGATGGACTACAATGACTTTATCTTCAGTGGCCCCTAATGTTATCAGCTCGTCTTTAGTATAATGACTGTTAGCGATGATTTTTTGAGAACTATCAATTATATTTTTGACTAACATTTTTTTTCGTTTGAAATTCTGGGGCAACATGATATCTAAGCCATGAGCATAAAAAACGAATGGAATCTTTTTGCTTTTACTGTAAACCATGGCCATAGTTCCGATAGGTAAAACTTGTCCGGCCTGGATCAGCTCAATTTGATGATTTTTGATAATTGGTGCCAAATGTTTAATGGTCGACATCCAACGAAAAGAATTTGCCACTTTTAAAATCTTGCCTAACCCCTTGTTAGAGTTTTCTGGCAGTTGACTTAAGATTTTTTTTCTAATGATAGTAAAATTTTGTTGGCGATCAAAAGCTTCAGCTCCTTCTTGTTCGGGAGCTAACACCACAATTTTATCGGCTGGTAAATTTTTACAAACGTTATAATAATAAGTAGCAATTCCTCCAACATTTGGTGGAAAATCTAAAGTAATTAACAGACTTTTTTTTAAATTTTTTGCCATGTGCTATTTTTTGTTAGTTATTGATTTGATTTCTGAAAAACTAAATCCTTTTAACATCGAAAGTGTTAAAAAGTAAACAATCGCCCCGAAGGGTACTAAAATTATCAAGTGGAAATATGGTTTTGTTAAATAGATGCCCAGTATCATTATAGCGCTTGCGGACACTGATTTAAAGACCAACATTGTCATATTCCAAATTTTTAAAGTAATTACTTTTCTAACCCATATAAAATCAAGAATTAATAAAACCACATTAGTTACAAAAAAAGTGATACCGGCCCCAAAAAAATCCAACTTAGGGATCAGGATGATATTTAAAACAATGGCTAAAACAGTCACCACTCCCCGATTAATGGTGGTATTTCTTTGTCGGTCAGTAGCATTTAATAAATATCCTGTTGGAAAGGCTAAAAAAATAAATGGTATTGCTAAGGCCATGACAAAAAATGCTGGGATAACCACGTGATAACTTGGCCAAACTAATCTTATTATTTCTGGTATTAGAATTAATAAGCCCGCAGTGATTGGTAAACTGATGATCGTCAGGTAATTAAAGGCCTTATCAAAAGTTTGAGTTAAAAGCTTCTTTGATGTTTTGTAATAATAGCTAAAGGCCGGGAATATAACGGCAGCAAAAGCGGCTGGGATTATTTGTTGAAAGGCATAAACTACCTTTGCGGGAATAGCAAAATAAGCAACCGACTCATCAGAATTTAGAAAACTCAGCAGGACAGTGTCTGAAGTGTTGTAAATTTTTACAAAAATTCCAGCCAAAGCAAAGGCAGGGATGATTCTTAAAAAGTAACGGTAGATTGTTGGATCAAATTGTGGTTTTAAGGAAAACTTTAATTTTACTTTAATTAAAATTAGAGAAAATAAAAAATTAAAAGCGCTAGCGGCCAACAATGCCATAATTAAATGTTTTACCTCGCCAGTAGTTTTTAAAGCAACAACACCTAAACTAAAGATAATTATTTGGACCAAGATAGTGGCAATGCTTTCGTACTTTAGATTTTGTCGTGAGCGGAAGATTACCCAGAAGCTTAAGGAAAAAGAATCTAGGATCATAATAATACTGGCTAAATAAACTAATAACCTAACCCCAGATTCCTTGTCGGTAAAATTAATCGTGATCCAAGCTACCAATAAGGTTATGATTGATAATGGTAGTTTCAAGCCAATGACATTTCGTAAATAAGTATTGGCTTTATCTTTATATTTTGATGCTTCTCTGGTCAGTACCGGTGACAAACCTAAGTCGACAAAGATGGAAAACAAAGTGGTATAGGACAGGGCAAAGATATATTGCCCCAGTTGTCCGGGAAATAAACTGTTAGAAATAAACCAAAAATAAATAAAGGCCAGAATTTTCTGGACCGTTAAGGCAGCAGTATAATAGGTAGTATTTTTGGCTAAACTATCTTTAGTCATGTATAGATTATACTAAATTTAAGGTAATAAAAAAAGCCACCAGAGTAATTACTAGTGGCATTGCATTAAGGATTAATTCCTTAGCTGTAGTATGGGCCAAGTAAGCGTATACATATGTAGTCAAACCAACTAAGGCCATCACCTGTGCCGCAACATTTCTTACAAACTACCTGGATAGATCCAGACCCATGATTCATTCTGTTCTTAGTTGATCTTTCGGAACCACCACAAGATTTGCATATAATCATGGTTCGACCCTCCTTTAAAGAACTATATTTAGATCTGATAGAACTTGATCAGCATGTAAAGGAGGCTTTACATTATTATATATTTTAACAATTTTGGAATCTTTGTTAATAAGAAAAGATGTTCGCACTATCCCCATGTACTCTCGACCCATCATATTTTTTTTGACCCAGACACCATAAGACTTTAAAACCTTTAAATCTTCATCAGAAAGAAGGGTGAATGGTAATTTGTATTTATCAGCAAATTTTTTATGTTTATCAACACTGTCCTTACTAATGCCAAATACTACGGCATTAAGTTTTTTAAATTTTGGCAAGTTATCTCTTATGTCACAAGCTTGTTTAGTGCAGCCAGGAGTGTCATCCTTAGGATAAAAATATATTAAAACATTTTTTCCTTTGTAATCTGATAGTTTGTGATTTTTACCATCTTGATCAGGTAAATTTATGGCTGGTGCTTTTTGTCCTATTTTTGGTTTTCCGCCAGAGGCGGACCCGCCTTTGGCGGGCATATTATTTTTCATATACTATTGGTTAATTGTTAATGAGATCATTTGATCCATACAGATTTAATATTGACGAATTCTTTTAAGCCGTAGTGTGACAATTCACGTCCATAACCTGAACGTTTCTCTCCACCAAATGGCATTCGCGGGTCTGATTTAACTAAGCCATTGACAAATACCGCACCGGAATTTATTTGGGGAATAATTTTTTTAGCCCGGTCAATATCAGCTGTCCAAACTGAAGCTCCTAAACCAAAGTCTGTATCATTGGCCACGGCAATTGCTTCAGCCTCGTTCTCGACAACAATCACTGATGCTACCGGACCAAATAATTCTTCACTGTAGGCCGGGACACCCTTTTTAACCTTATCTAATATTGTAGGTTGAAGAAAATATCCTTTGTCACCAACCTGCTTTCCGCCAGTAACTATTTCGGCTCCTTCATCAACTGATTGTTGAATTTGTCTTTGTAACTCTTCTAAACCTTGTTTTGTTGCTATTGGTCCGATATTTGTTTCATCTAACATAGGATCGCCAATTATCATAGCCTCAAATCTTTCTTTAAACAGCTGGGTAAATTTATCAGCTACACTTTTAACAATAATGAATCTTTTGGCAGCAATACAACTTTGACCATTATTTATATTTCTGGCAGTGGTAGCTACTTCACAAGCGTTAGGAATATCAGCATCTTCTAAAACTATAAATGGGTCAGAACCGCCAAGTTCCATCACTGTTTTTTTAATCTCCTCACCGGCTACTTTAGCTACGGCCATGCCAGCCGGTTCACTACCAGTTAAGGTTATTGCTTTAATCCTTTCGTCTCTAATGATTGGCTCAACTTTCGAAGAGCCAATTGCTAAATTTTGAAATACTCCCTTAGGAAAACCAGCTAGTTCAAAAATTTCTTCTATTTTTATAGCAGACCCTTGTACATTAGAAGCATGTTTAAGCAGTCCAACATTACCAGCCATAACAGTTGGTGCCGCAAAGCGCAGTACTTGCCAAAAGGGAAAATTCCAGGGCATTACCGCTAAAACAATGCCAATTGGATCAAATCGGACAAAGCTTTCACCGGCATCAGTGTCAATTTTCTCTGGAGCTAAAAATTTTTCAGCATTTTGAGCATAGTATTCGCAGGCAAGGGCACATTTTTCCGATTCAGCAATAGCCTGGGTGATTGGTTTACCCATCTCTTTTGTCATAATTTCACCAAGTGGTCTAGCCTCATCTTTTAAAATATTAGCCAGCTTAGTCAATAGCTCCGCTCTTTGACTAAAGGACGTTTTACGCCATGATTCAAAGGTGCTTTGGGCCGTAACAATTTTTTGATCAATTTGCTCTTTTGTTAACTCTTTGTATTCAGCAATTACCTCCTCGGTGGTTGGGTTAATAGATTTCAAAGCCATAGGGTACTCCATTGTCATTGCGAGGAACGAACGAAGTGAGTGACGCGGCAATCTCAGTTTGTAGAGATTGCTTCGCTACGCTCGCAATGACAAATTAATTTAGAATTTATATTTCTTTGTGTCACTTTCTACTTAGGACATTTTTTATTACTCAGTTTTTGTGTTAAAATTTTATGATTTTCCGTATAATCAATTGGTATTTCTATAACCGAAACTTTGTTTTCTTTTAAAGCCTTTTGGAGTATGTCGGGAAAATCCACTTTGTTAGAAACTCGGTAACCTTTAGCACCGTAACTTTCTGCATATTTTACAAAATTTGGATTTTTATATTCTAAGCCAAAATTTTTAAAACCTTCCGAATGTTGTTTCCACTTTATCATACCAAAGGCATTGTCATTTAAAATTAGTACAGTTAAATTAAGTTTTAAGCGCACTGCCGTTTCCAGCTCTTGAGAATTCATCATAAAGCCACCGTCTCCAGCCACGGTAAGAACTTTTTTTTCAGGATACATTAATTTGGTGGCAATGGCCGAAGGTAGTCCGGCACCCATGCTGGCCAAGGCATTATCTAATAAAATAGTGTTTGATTGATAAGCTTTATAATGACGAGCAAACCAAATTTTATACATTCCATTATCCAAAGCCAAAATGCCATTAGCGGGCATGGCCTTTCTGGTTTCTTCAACAATATATTGAGGGGTTAATGGAAAACGTTTTAAATCTTCAGTAACTTTTATTTCAGCATTAATTATTTTGTTTATTTCTAAGTAATAGGAAAAGTCCCATTTTTTTTGTGGCCTAATGTTCTCCTTGATTTGCCAGATTGCATTAGCAATATCACCAACGATTTCTAATTGTGGGAAATATATTTTATCAATCTCCGCTGCGAAAAAATTTAAATGTAAAACCTGTTGATTTTTATTTTTACCCATTATGAAAGGCGGTTTTTCAGTAGTGTCGTGTCCAACATTAATAATTAGGTCAGCTCTATCAATGGCGCAATGAACATAATCATTTTCTGATAAGGCCGCCGTACCTATAAAAAGTTTATGTCGTTCGTCAATGACACCTTTACCCATTTGGGTGTCAGCAAATGGAATACCAGTTTTATTGATAAACTGTTTCAACATTTTGGAAGTTTGTTTACGATTAGCTCCAGCTCCAATAATTAGTAATGGTCGTTTAGCTTGCTCAATCATTTTTGTTGCCTGTTTAATTGCTTTACCTTCAGCAATTGGTCGTCTTACTTTGGCAACTTGCACCAGTTTTTGATCAACCTGTTCTTTAGCTACATCCTCTGGTAGTTCTAAGTGGACTGCTCCGGGGCGTTCTTCTTCTGCTAATCGGAAAGCCTGTCTAATTAAAGAAGGAATATTATCGCTAAAAACAATCTGCTTTGTATATTTAGTTACCGGCTCCATAATATGAACAGTATCAATTATTTGAAATTGACCCTGTTTACTTTTCTTAACCGGTTTTTGTCCAGTGATCATCATCATTGGCATACCACCAAGCTGGGCATAGGCTGAGGCCGTAACCAGGTTAGTGGCACCAGGGCCCAGCGTTGATAATGATACTCCTGGCTTACCAGTAAGACGCCCAATCGTCGCGGCCATAAAACCAGCCGCTTGTTCATGGCGAGTAACTATTAATTTAATTTTAGATTTTTTTAATGAATCTAAAAAATCCAGGTTTTCTTCACCAGGAACGCCGAAAATATATTTTACGCCCTCGTTTTCTAAAGATTTTACTAATAGGTCAGAAGCTCTCATTATTTTAGTAAATTTAGTTGAGTATTTTTATCTAATTGCCTATAAATTTTTTGGTTGGAAGTGATTATCGTAATTTCGCAGGTAACCGAAACAACTATTTTTTGAACATGACCGCCGACTGTTTCCATATTTTTATCAGAGAAAATCCCATGAATATGAACTACTGGTTCCTTACCTAAGCTAGCTAGGTTGCCGGTTAAGCTAACTATCTCTAAATTACTTTTAAATTTTTTATCAAGATATTTTTTCTTTTTAATGTCAAAGTATGATATTACAATTTCACTAGCTGCTCCTAGACCAGATATTGATCCGGAAAATAGTTTATTTTTTTTACAAACTGAAATTAATTTTCCGATTACCTCATCTCCCCTATCAAATCTAATCAGGTATAAGTTTTTATCCTTTAAAATAAGTCTCATAGTCAGTTTATTCTAACAAAAAAATACTAATCAGACAACTTAAAAAATTAGTATCTTTATGCTATAAGTAGTCGACTATTCTCTCGTAGCCAAAAAATGAAAATAGTTTAAAACCCCACGACAGTAATAAAGTAAATTTATTGGCGAGTAGTAATATTCCAAGTAAAATTAAAAATGCTCCTCCAATAATTGAAACAACATTTAAGTATTTAGATATTTTATTTATATATTGAGCAGCGTGGCCAGTCCCCAGGGCGACCAGTAAAAATGGTACGGCTAAACCTAATGAGAAGACTGCCAGGAGTATAGCTCCTTGCAGGGCAGTACTGGATGACGAAGCCAGTAATAATATTGAGGCTAGAATAGGGCCAACGCAAGGGGTCCAACCAAAGGCAAAAGCATTACCAACAATAAATGAACTGCTTGGCTTTCCTAAAGTCAAAAAAGAAGGAAGCTTAAGTCTCTTTTCATGTGATAGAAATGGTAATTTCAAGACACCAACCATGAAAAGTCCAAATATGATGATAAATACCCCGCCTATTCTAGTCAGCCAAATTCTGTATGGCACTAAAGCTTGTCCAAGTAGTCCAGCTAAAGTTCCGAATAAAATAAAAACTACACTAAATCCTAAAACAAAGAAAATACCATTTTTAAGTATTTTCTTTTTAACTTGTTCTTTTTTAGCTGGATCATTCAAATCGTCAACTGAAGTGCCACTAATAAACCCCAAATAACCTGGGACTAGCGGTAAAGTGCAAGGAGCTAAAAAAGTTATCAGTCCAGCAAGAAAAGCTGGGATGATTAGAGTTAAATCCATGGTTCAGTTATTTAAAGTATTGATTAACTTTTGAACGAATTTGGCTTAGCGACATTATGCCACGTTTATGTTCAACAATATTACCTTCAGTATCGACAAAGATTGTTTCCGGCATGGAAAAACCGCCGATTGATTGGTAGAAAGAATCACCAGGGTCTAATAGTAAAACTAATTTACCACTAACACCTAATTTATCAGAAAATCCTTTGGCGGTACTGATTGATTCAACTCGGTTAATGGCAATAATGACTATGTCATCTTTGAATTCACTTTGAATAGTTGCAAAGTCTGGAAGTTCATCAACGCAAAATGGACACCAGCTGGCCCAGGAGTTAACAATTAGTGATTTGCCAGCAAAGTCAGTTGAACTGACGGTATTGCCCTCGTAGTCTTGTAAACTAAAAGCCGGAGCTTTGTCTTGTTTAGGTTCTTTAACTACCGGTTGATTATTAGTTGTTGCGCCACTGTTCGTATTCTGGTTGTTATTAGTGGAATCACCATTGTAGAGAACAACTCCACCAATAATAACCACAACGATTACAATGGCAATAATTAAATAGTTTTTGTTCATAATTTAACTAATTAACTTTTAGTTAACCTTGAAAATTTTTGTTAACTTCCTCCCAATTAATTATATTGAAAAAAGCTTCAATATAGTCAGGTCGTTTATTTTGGTATTTAAGATAATAAGCATGTTCCCAAACATCAAGACAAACTAACGGAGTTTTACCTTCAGACAGCGGTGAATCTTGATTAGCGGTGGACATTACTTCCAGTTCACCATTATTAGATACTAGCCAAGCCCAGCCACTACCAAAGCGAGTGGCGGCAGCTTTAGTAAACTCTTCTTTAAAAGCATCAAAGCTACCAAATTTTTTATCAATGGCTTCTTTGATTTCGCCGTCACAAGTAATATCTTTTTTAAGAATTGACCAAAAAAATGAGTGATTAGCATGACCGCCGCCATTGTTTTGGACTGCTCCTTTGATTTCTTCGGGAATGGAATTCAAATCTTTAATTAAATCTTCAATTGATTTAGCGGCTAAGTCATCATGTCCCTCTAAAGCGGCATTAAGTTTATTGACATAAGCTTGATGATGTTTGCCATGATGGATTTCCATGGTTTGCTTATCGATGTATGGTTCTAAACTATCATAAGCATATGGTAATGGGTCCAGTTGATGTGCCATATTATGTTATCCTTTCTTATTAATTGTAAAAATTTATAATCTAATTTAACTTATTTATATAATTCAGTGTCCGGGTGAACCGCTACCCAGGAAAACCAGAAGTTCGGGAATGGATTAATCCTTTCTCGAGTTCCATCCGATCTTTTTTCAAATAGTTGAACGGTATCGATATCGGATTTATATTCAGCAATAATAGTTTTACCGGCAAACTTATCTTCTAAGGTTCCAACTTTTTTAACCGCTTCTGGTAAATATGCTTTAGCCTCTTCACCAATTACAATCCCTAGGACAAAAGCTTTTTCTGGTAGCCGGTCATCACGGTTATCAACATTGAAAAATACTCCTGGTGAGGTGTAGTAATCGCCATATGGGTCACGGCCGTAAAATCTGGTCGCGCCAGTATCTTTGGAAAGTACTTGGCCATTAGGATTTAATCTTTTCCATTCGCCAAAGCGCATTTGATCCGATTCTAATATTTTTAGCTGAGTTCCGGTTAATTCCCCTACTACTGCCTCACCTAAAATTTGTGACCACAGGCTGTCAGTTTTTCGATCGTACATCACTAAGTTAGAATTCCACAATTTTCCAGAAGTACCAAATTCTACTCTTTGACCATTAACTACTGGATCAAAGACAATACCTGACAGGCAAAGTGGGCAGTAAGTAACCAATACTCTTTGGTCATCAAAGGTATCATTTACAATTTCATGCCAGACTAATATTTGAAAGGGATAAAAACGATCTATACCATTTAGACTAACGGCAATCCCTGGATCCTCGTCAGCAAACTCATCACTGGCCTCAGAGACAGTCGTGAATTTAGGATTGTCTATTGAGGGGATTCCATCTTTCGGTGGACCGCCACCAACTATTTTATCCAAAGGGATACTGTGCTTAACACCATCAGTAATCATAATTTCTTTGGTTTGAATATTTGTTAAATCGTCATTTACGGCAATGGGATTTTTTGGTTGGGCAGGATTATCGTCTTGAATTGTACCAGTTGGCTCATAGTCTGAATTATCATCACTTGTTTGACCCAATTCATCAGCGGTACCAATCACCTGTCCATTTGAAATGACAATAGTTTCAGTTGTTGTTTCCCTTCCACTGGGCAAGTTAAAATCATCACCAAATCTATTGAATAGCCAAAAACCAATAATTATGATTACTATAATTAATATTATCGCAATATTTGATTTTTTCATAGGTTAGTAGAAGGTTTACAAAATTAAAGTAATTAAGAAATTTTCAAAAGCTCAGCGTGTTTTTCTTTTAGTTTTTCTAATTTTGGATTAATCACAATCTGACAATAAGGTTGATCTTTATTATTTTCGTAGTAATTATGGTGGTAGTCTTCAGCTTTAATAAACTTGTCTAGTGGTTTTATTTCAGTAACAATTGGCATATCATACGTTTTGTTGTCATCATTTAATTTTTTTATCATTGCTTCAGCTTTAGTTTTTTGATCATCAGAGGTGTATAAAATCATTGACCGATATTCAGTACCAACATCAGCCCCTTGTTTATTAATTGTGGTTGGGTCATGAATTGTGAAAAAGACGGACAGTAAATCATCATATGAAATGATCTCTGGGTCAAAAGTTACCTCAATCATTTCAGCGTGCCCAGTGTTATCGCTGTGAATTTTTTCGTAGTTAACATCACCAGTTCCACCAGCAAAACCAGGAGTAACTTTGTTGACACCTTTTAGTTGGCTAAAAGTGGCTTCGGTACACCAAAAGCATCCCCCACCGAAAATTGCAATTTCATTGTTTTCTTTCATATATTTTATTATATCAAAAAACGGGGCGTTTGCCCCGCTTTAGTATTTTTGTAACTCTATCGTTTAGCCCACTGAGGTGCTCGACGAGCACGTTTTAAACCAGGTTTTTTTCGTTCTTTACGACGAGGATCACGTTTTAGAAAACCGTATGGTTTTAAAGTTGTTCTTAAATCTTTATCATAAACTACCAGACTTCGGGCAATACCATGTCTCACCGCTTCGGCTTGGCCGCGAGAACCACCACCACGGACTTTAATTGAGAAATTAAAATCTTTGATGGCGCCGATTTTTTCCAGGGGCTCAACAACAATTTCTCTAAGTTCAAAAGTTGGAAAGTATTCTTTAATTTGCTTATCATTTACTAAAATTTCACCATTACCTTTTTTAAAAAGTCTAACGCGGGCAACAGCTTTTTTTCTTCGTCCAACAGCAAACAAATAACTGTGTCGAACACGTTTTTTTGGTTCGTCGTCGTCAGTGTCTTTAGTGGTAACTTTTTTTTCAGACTTCTTAACCGTTTTTTTAGCAGTTGGTTTTTTGATAGTCTTTTGTTCCGATTTTTTTTCAGCGGTAGCTGTTTTTTTAGTAATTGGCATGCTAGTTTTTAACAATTAAACGTTTTATCATACTTGTGCGAAGTTTATTCTTTGGTAACATATTCCAAACGGCTCGTTTAATAATTTCACCTGGATCCTTCTCGAAAACTTTTGACATCTTTTTTTCTTTAAGTCCACCTGGATAACCAGAGTAATGGTAATAAACTTTTTGTTCCATCTTTTTCCCAGTTGTTTTAATTTGTGAAGCATTAGAAATAACTACGAAATCACCACCATCAACATGTGGTAAAAAACTTGGTTTATTTTTACCTCTTAAAATTTGAGCCACCTCGGTTGATAAACGGCCTAAAATTTTTCCCTTGGCATCTATCTTGTGAGTCTGCCGATCAATAACTGGTTTTTTGGATACCTTTTTTTTCTTCGCTTTCTGGGAACTATCTTTAATAGCCTTTTCTATATTTTTGGTTGTAGATTTTTTATGTTCGGCCATATTTATACAAATTCAATCTGAACCATTTCAGCATTATCGCCTTGACGGTTTTCTAAATTAATAATTCTAGTGTAGCCACCCTTGCGGTTTTTATAACGTGGTCCTAATACTTCTAAAGCTTTATTAACCGCTTTTTTATGGTACAGAACTTCTAATAATTTACGTCTCGCCGTTAAGTCATTCTTTTTAGCAGTAGTAACTAATTTCTCGACTACTGGTTTAACCGCCTTGGCCTTAGCTTTAGTAGTTTTAACTTTTTCGTAGATTATAATTGATGTAGCTAAACTACGCATCAGGGCTTTCCGTGGTGCTTTTTTACGGCCTAAGATTGTTCCTTTTTTCTGATGACGCATATTTGGATTTAAGCTTTTTTAGGTTTTTCTTCTTTAGTTTCTTCAGTGTCTTCTTTATCTTCTTCTAGGGCCTTGTCAGCCTTTTTAGCTTTTTTGACTTCTTTTTCTTTGGCTTCAGTTTTTTCTTCTGGTTCTTCTTCAGTTTTTTTGGTATTTTCCTTTTTAACTTTTTTTGGCTTAGCACCATCTTTAGTCTCAACAGCAATTTGATTAAAATGATCTAATAAAATTTTTACTGATTGATTCAAAGCTTCCTTGGGAGTAATAGTACCATCAGTCTCAATAGTTATAATTAGATTTTCGTAGTTGGTCATTTTTCCCACTCGGACATTTTCAATTTGAAAACCAACGTTTTTAATTGGGGTAAAAATTGAGTCGATTACGATCATCCCCACTTCCAAATCTTCTTTTTCCCTAGATTCTGAGGGGACATATCCCCGGCCCTTAGTAACTAAAATTTCCATGTTTAGCTCAGCAGTTTTACTGGTTAAAGTAGCAATCACTAGATCGCTATTAATAACCTCTACATCACTGGTAGTTTTAATATCTTTGGCTGTAACTTTTTTTTCACCTTTTGCTTTTAATTCTAATTTTACTGGTTCATCGGTGAAAATATTTAACCCAAGTTGTTTTAAATTTAACGAAATTTCCACCAGATCCTCTTTAACGTTATCAATACCGGAAAATTCATGACTGGCTCCTTCAATTTTAAAAGCAATTACTGCTCCGCCAGGTAAAGAAGAAAGTAATACTCGACGTAAGGCATTACCCAGAGTAGTGCCATAGCCGGGGTGACATGGCTGTATTGTTATAATAGACTTATTTTTTTCTTTAGTGTCTTCAATTTCAATTTTTGATGGCAAGGAAATGTTTTCCATATAATTGTTTTTAACTTGTAATTATTAAAAAGTTTTTGTCTAATTATTTTGAATAAAATTCTACGATTAAACGTGGATTAAAAGTATTCTCCAGTTCATTACCAGAAGGTCGGGAAACCACTTTTACCTTATTATTTTTTAGATCAAGGGCTAGCCAAGATGGTACGGTGTATTTTTCCAGTTTTTTTTCCAGATCGTTAAATACTTTAGCCTTTATTTTTTCCGGCTTAATTGATATTTCGTCTTTTACTTTGATTTGATAGGAAGGAATATTTGTTTTTTTACCGTTTACTAAGAACATTCCATGACTAACTAGCTGTCTGGCCAGTGGTCGAGTTTTAGCAAAGCCGGCTCGGAAGACAGCATTGTCTAATCTAGTTTCTAGCATTTGCTGTATTAACTCCCCGGTATCTCCTTGCTGGTTAATTGCTTTTTTATAATAATTACTAAATTGTTTTTCCATAATCCCATAAATTGCTTTGGCGATCTGTTTTTCTCTTAATTGAGTACCATATTCTGTGAGTCTGGCCCTTCGCTTATTACCGTGAATTCCTGGTTTATAGTTACGACGAATAACCGGACATTTGTCAGATTGGCATAATTTTATTCCGTAACGTCTACAGGCTTTATGGGTTTTTACTTGCATAGATTATTTTTTTAATTAAACTCGGCGTGGTTTTTTAGGACGGCAACCATTATGAGGAATAGGAGTTACATCTTTAATGCCTAAAACATTAATACCGTTGGCATTTAAAGACCGTATAGCCGCTTCCCGTCCACCACCAACTCCCCTAACGAAAACACTAACTTCTTTAAGTCCGTAAGGTTTTACTTTCTCCACTGCCTGGGCCACAATAATTCCGGCAGCATAAGGGGTAGATTTTTTTGGTCCCTTAAAACCAACTTGTCCAGCTGAACATTGAGCTAAGGCATTACCCTGAGCATCAGTAAAAGTAATAATTGTATTATTATAAGTCGCCTGAATATAAGCGCTACCAGCAGAAACCTGGCGTTTAATTTTTTTCTTTGATTTTGCCTTTGGTATAGATTTAACTTCTCCGCCTTCGGCGGACTTTTTTTCTTCTTTTTTCTGATCAGGAGTTTCAGACATGTTTGTAATTTTTTTTTGTCCCATAAGTATAAATTTTTAAGTTTTCTGTGCAGCCCCTTTACGGCCAGAACCCATGGTTTTACGAACGTTACCTCGGGCAGTTCGATTGTTAGTTTTAGTGCGTTGACCACGTACTGGTAGTTTCTTCGAATGTCTAGAACCACGGTAACTGGAAATTTCTTTTAGCCTTTTAACATTCAATAAAACTTCTCTTTTTAGTTCCCCTTCAACCTTATGATCTTTTTCAATAATTTCTCGTAGTTTATTTGTTTGATCTTCTGTTAAATCTTTTACTCTAATGTCTGGACTGACATCAGCCTTTTTTAAAATATTTGTAGAGACGTTACGGCCTATACCAAAAATGTAGGTTAAACCTACTGCTATTCGTTTATCTTTAGGTAATGTAATTCCTGCGATTCTAGCCATAATTTAGCCTTGACGTTGTCGATGCCTCGGATTTTTACAAATAATGTGAACACGTTTATTTCGACGGATCACTCTACAGTCTTTGCACATTTTTTTTACCGAAGATCTTACTTTCATAATAATTAATAACGATAAGTTATTCTACCTTTTGTTAAGTCGTATGGAGTCATTTGAATTTTTACTTTGTCCCCAGGCAATATTCTGATTTTATACATTCTCATTTTGCCAGAAAGGTGAGCTAAAATATCAACACCATTCTCTAATTTAACTTTAAAGGTAGCAGCCGGCAGGAGTTCTTGAATCTCTCCGTCGACTTCTATGAATTCTTTACTAGGAATAGTTTTTTTGTTTTTGACCATATTTTAGAAAAAATAAAATTCTTGGCAGCTTCTGATGATTATATGCTCAAGGCCAGAATTTTATTTAAAATAAGACAAATTTTATATATTTTTTATATATTTTCACCTATTTTACAATACGTTTAATTGGTTAATTTGTCAATAATAGAATTATAATATACTAAAAAGTCAATTGTGTCAATAAAATTAAGGTGCTAGTTATCACTCAAAAAATAGCTAAATTAAGTAGATTTTAATTACTATTGTAAAACTGCTTTAATTCTTCTGACACCGGCTGAACTTGACTCTTCTTTTGTGATTTTAAAATGACCCAATTCCCCGGTATTTTTAACATGAGGTCCACCACAAATCTCCAGTGAAAAATCTCCCATTTTATAAACCTTCACTTTATCAGCATATTTATGTTCAAATACCCCAATAGCATTTTTTTCCTTAGCTTCTTCGACAGACATTTCTTCAAAAGAAACATCGAGTTTATTATTAATTTGTTCATTTACTATGTCTTCAACTTTTTGAATTTCTTCTGGCGTCATTTTTTTATCATGAGAAAAATCAAACCTTAGCCGATCTTTAGTAATATTTGAACCTTTTTGATTTACGTGGTCACCTAGAACCGTTCTCAAGGCTTGAAGGGTTAGATGATTAGTAGTATGTAAACGAGTTGTTTCTTCAGAATGGTCAGCTAACCCTCCTTTAAATTTTCCGGCTGTTGCCGTTCGTGAAAGATTTTGATGTTTTTTTAATTCAATTTCAAAATTTTTCTCATCAACCGAAATATCATTTTCTTTTGCCAAATCTTTAACAATTTCAATTGGTAGACCATAAGTGGTGAATAGAATAAAAGCGTCGTGGCCTGTAACATCATGTTCTGAAATTTTTTCAAATTCCTTCAATCCCCTGGCTAATGTTTTAGAAAATTTTTCTTCTTCTTGCACAAGCTGCTCTATTATAAAATCTTTATTTTTTTGTAGTTCATTATAATCATCTTTATATTTTTGAATAATAACTTCAGCAATAATAAAACTAAATGGCTTAGTAATACCTATAATTTTGCCATGACGGATTGCTCGACGGATTAATCGACGCAACACATAACCTTGATCTAAATTTGAAGGTGAAATACCTTTCTCATCACCAAGTATAAAAGTTGCTGCTCGAAGATGATCAGCAATTATTCTTTCCGATGTCTGATTACTGTTAGTGGCCAGTTCTTTTATTTTTTTAATAATTTCTTCAAATAGGTCCGTGTCATAAGTATTTTTTTGACCATTTAAAATAGCAACTGTTCTTTCAACTCCCATCCCGGTATCAACATTTTTTTGGGATAACTCTTCAAATTTTCCTTCAGCTGTTTTATTGTATTGCATAAATACGTTATTCCATATTTCAGCAAATTTACCACAGTCACAAGCCGGACCTTCGGTGGTGCAATTAGCACATTCTGCCTTTCCCGAGTCATAATACATTTCAGTATCTGGTCCACACGGTCCGGTTTTACCGGCTGGTCCCCACCAGTTTTCTTTTTTGTCATAACGATAGATTCTCTCTGGTGGCATACCGATTGATTTCCAAATATCATATGCTTCTTGATCAAATGGTATATTATTATTTTCATCTCCAGAAAATACGGACACGGAGATTCGCTTTGGATCTAAACCTAGCCAGTTGTTGGATGTTAAAAATTCCCATGACCATTCAATTGCTTCTTTTTTGAAGTAGTCCCCCAATGACCAGTTACCAAGCATCTCAAAGAAGGTTAAATGCCAACTGTCACCAACTTCATCAATATCACTGGTCCGAATACATTTTTGGACATCAGTAATTCGCGTACCTTCTGGGTGAGAGCCACCCATTAAATAAGGCACCAGAGGGTGCATTCCAGCGGTAGTAAACAAAACCGTTGGATCATTTTCCGGAATCAAAGAAGCCGAGGGAATGATTGCATGTCCCTTGGACTTAAAAAATTCAAGATATTTCTTTTTTAATTCTTCTGAAGTCATATAGAGATTCTATTATAAAAAGCTAATTTTATCAAGAAAAAAGCAACTCAGTTGAGTTGCTGTAAACACATTAGCCAGCGGTCGTTTTGGTGTTGGCGGTCTTCTTCTTGGTGTGGTTGTTGAGGAATTATATAGATTTCGTGAACTATAATAAAACCTCTGGCTAGTATGGCCAACATTTTATCATTTACTCGGCACTCGGCAATTCTGGAAAATATCGATCCATCAGGCGTCCTAATAACCAATTGATCAAGGAAGGCAATGTCGGTCAGCCCATCTTTTTTAGAGGACGTTATCAATATGTGGTGCATGTTAGAATTGAACTCTTCCTCTTGGTCATCTTTTATAACTAACACTCTCATCACACCATTTGTTCGGCCAATGGTCACACCCCACTCAACATCGTTAATTATAATTCTGGCCGAATCGTCAGATTCAATTGGTTTTTGGGCGGTCACACACCCGTTGGTTACCAGGAGCAGTAATATTAACGGTACCATGCTAATGTAACCAACAATTTTTCGGTTGCTCATGGTATGTCCTCCAAGTTGTAGTGTGCAGCGTTATTTTATGATGTTGATTTAATTTTAGCAATTATTCCACCACCTAGCAACTGTTCATTTTTATAAAAAACGGCTGACTGACCCGGCATTATAGCGCGCTCAGCGATTTTTAAAGTTACTTCATTATTTTTCATGGTGCACGGTATAGTTTTAGCTTGGTAACGAATTTTAACACCAAACTTTTCTGAGGTAGTTGGTTTTGACCCCTTTAACCAATTTATATCTTTAAGATCAAATTTTTTAGTTAATAAGGTTTGGTCATCACGATTACTAGAAACGATTAAAGTATTTGTCTGGTAATCAAGTTTCACAACGTAATACGGACCAGTACCACCAATCTTAATCCCCTTGCGTTGGCCAAGAGTATAAAGTTGCAGCCCTTCGTGTTGACCTAGAGTTTTTCCGCCCGTTGATTTAATTGGTCCGGAATTTAATTTGAGGTTTCTTTTTAAAAATGGGTAATGAGTTTTTTCTGGTATAAAACAAATTTCTTGACTTTCTGACTTTTCATAGACTGGTAAATTAAATTTTTTAGCCAGCTTCCTTACTTCCGGCTTAGTATAGTTGCCCAAGGGAAACATTAAATATTTTAGTTTATTTTGGGTGAGAGTATTTAAAAAATAGGACTGATCTTTATTTTTATCCCTGCCTTCAAATAGTTGATATTGATCACCAACTTTTTTGATATTAGCGTAATGGCCGGTGGCTAAAAAATCACAGTTAAGCATCTTGGCTTTGTTAAGCAGTAATTCAAAACGTATAAATTTATTGCACATTACACAAGGATTGGGAGTAACACCACTTTGGTATTTGTCAACAAAGTAATTAACCACAATTTTTTTAAATTGCTTTTTAAAATTTAAGGTGTACAATTTAAAACCAAGTTGGTGTGCAATTTTTCTGGCGTCATTATAAGAGTCAACTGAACAACATTTATTTTCAATACTGGTCTCTTTATCGGTCCACAGTTTCATAAAAAGACCTACTAGATCGTAGCCTTGTTCTTTTAGTAATGCTGCGGCCACGGATGAGTCAACACCGCCGGACATGGCTACACATACTCTTTTCTTTTTTTTAGATAATTTTGATGTCATAAATTATTTATTTTTCATCCGAGGAGGCCTTGAGCGAAGCTCAAGCAAGGACA